>CAZYHR010000048.1:0-23320 GCA_964647395.1 uncultured Intrasporangiaceae bacterium
CATGAGGGGTTGAGGCAGTGCTCGCAGATGCGCGGCAGGTAGAACATGAAGGTCTTCTCGAACTCCATCTGGACCTTGTCCTCGATGCCCTTGAGCATCGGGTCGCGCACCGCGTGCTCGCGCGAGCCGCCCAGGTCGTCGTCCCAGTTGGCCGACCAGGCGACGTTCATCGGCTTGCCGGTGAGGATGGAGTAGGGCCGGGCGACCGGGAACTGCTGCTGCGCGGGCGCGTTGAACAGCGTCTCGTAGTCGTAGGGCCACGGCTCGTAGTAGTCGTGGATCGAGGGCAGCTTGGGGTTGGAGAAGATCGTGGCGAGCTTCTTCCACCGGCCGCCGGCCCGCAGGGCGATGCTCCCGTTGGGCTTGCGGATCCACCCGCCCCGCCACTCCTGCTGGTCCTCGTAGGTGCGCGGGTAGCCGAGACCCGGCCGGGTCTCGACGTTGTTGAACCAGACGTACTCCATGCCGGCGCGGTTGGTCCACGCCTGCTTGCAGGTCACCGAGCAGGTGTGACACCCGATGCACTTGTCGAGGTTCATGACCATCGCGAGTTGGGTCATGACGCGCATGTCGATCGCTCCTCTCGTCTCTCGGGTGCGTTCAGTAGTCGACGGCCTGGTTGGTGCGACGACGGATCATCGTCACCTCGTCCCGGTTGTTGCCGGTGGGCCCGATGTAGTTGAAGAAATAGGCGAACTGGGCGTAGCCGCCGATGATGTGGCTCGGCTTGATGAGGATGCGGGTCAGGCTGTTGTGGATGCCGCCGCGGCGCTTGTTGGTCTCGGTCAACGGCACGTCGATGAGCCGGTCCTGGGCGTGGTGCATGAACACCGTGCCCTCGGGCATGCGGTGGCTGACGATGGCCCGAGCGGCCACGACGCCGTTGCGGTTGACCGCCTCGATCCAGTCGTTGTCCTTGATGCCGACCTTCTCGGCGTCACGGTCGGACATCCAGATCGTCTGGCCGCCCCGGGACAGCGACAGCATGAACAGGTTGTCCTGGTACTCGGAGTGGATCGACCACTTGTTGTGCGGCGTGAGGTAGCGCACCGACACACCGCGCTCGGTCTGCTCGCCGATCGGGGTCTCGCCGAACAGCATGGTCATGTTCAGCGGCGGCCGGTAGGTCGGCAGCGCCTCGCCCATGCCGAGCATCCAGTCGTGGTCCAGGTAGAACTGCTGGCGGCCGGTCAGCGTGTGGAACGGCTTGGCCCGCTCGATGTTGATGGTGAACGGGCTGTACCGCCGGCCCCCGGATTCCGAGCCGGACCACTCCGGCGAGGTGATGACCGGCACCGGCGCCACCTGGGTGTCGGCGAAGGTGATCTGCTTGCCCTCGTGCTCGGCGGCCAGGTCGTGCAACTGAGTGCCGGTGCGCTTCTCGACGTTCTTGAAGCCCAGCGTCGACAGGTGGCCGTTGGCCGTCGCCGAGTAGTGCAGGATCGCGTCGGCCAGGTGGATGTCGGTGTCCAGCCGCGGCTGGCCGTCGCCGGCCCCGCCGTGGACCACCCCGTTGCGCTGGCGCAGGATCTCGGTCTCACGCTTGACCTCGTAGGGGACCCCCTTGGTCAACATGCCGACCTTCTCCATGAGCGGCCCGACCGAGGTCATCTTGTCGTAGGTCGCCGGGTAGTCGCGCTCGGCGACGGCCAGCACCGGCAGCGTCTTGCCCGGCACCGGGTCGATCTCGCCGGCCCGCCAGTCCTTGACGACGCCGTGCGGGGTGGCCAGCGCCTCGGGGGTGTCGTGCCAGAGCGGCTTGGCGACGACGTCCTTGCGGGTGCCCAGGTGGTCCACGGCCAACTCGGAGAACCGCTTGGCGATGGCCTTCCAGGCCTCCCAGTCGGTCTTGGCCTGCCACGGCGGGGCGATCGCCGGGTTGAACGAGTGCACGAACGGGTGCATGTCGGTCGTGTTGAGGTCGTGCTTCTCGTACCAGGTCGCCGCCGGCAGCACGACGTCGGAGAACAGCGTCGAGCTGGTCATCCGGAAGTCGATCGTCATGAGTAGGTCGAGCTTGGCCTCGGCCGCCCGCTCCGGCCACTCGACGCCCTGCGGACGCTTCTCCGGCGGGGCCTCCGGGGCGCTGACCGCGTGGTCGGTGCCCAGCAGGTGCTTGAGGAAGTACTCGTTGCCCTTGGCGCTGGAGCCGAACAGGTTGGCCCGCCACAGGCTCAGCACCCGGGGCAAGTTCTCCTCGGCCTCGGGGTCCTCGACGGCGAAGCGCAGCGTGCCCTGCTTGAGCTGCTCGACGACGTAGGCCGCGGGCTCCTGCCCCGCGGCGGCCGCCTCGTCGGCCAGGTCGAGGCTGCTGCGGTTGAACGTCGGATAGCTCGGCGTCCAGCCCAGGCGCACCGACTGGGCCAGCAGGTCCATGACCCCCTTGCCCGCGAAGACCCCCGTGCCGGAGTCGATCTCGTCGGCGGTGAAGGTGTCGTAGCGGTACTGGCTGGTGTTGACGTACCAGTAGGCGGTCTGGTTCATGTGCCGCGGCGGCCGGTGCCAGTCGAGCGCGAAGGCCATGTGCTGGAAGCCCATGATCGGGCGGATCTTCTCCTGCCCGACGTAGTGCGCCCAGCCACCGCCGTTGCGGCCCTGGCAACCGGTGATCGTCGTCAGCACGAGCATCGCACGGTAGATCTGGTCGGAGTGGTACCAGTGGTTGGTGCCGGCGCCCATGAGGATCATCCCGCGGCCGTTGGTGTCGACGGCGTTCTGCGCCCACTCGCGGGCCAGCCGGGTCACCTGCTGGGCCGGCACGCCGGTGATCGTCTCCTGCCAGGCCGGGGTGGCCGGGGTCGACGCGTCGTCGTAGCCGGTGGGCCACTGGCCGGGCAGGCCCTCGCGACGCACCCCGTAGTGCGCCAGCATGAGGTCCAGGACGGTGGTGACCAGGCGGTCACCCAGCCGGCGCACCGGGACGCCGCGGGTCTCGTAGGCGACCAGCCCGTCGGCGGTGTCGAAACGCGGTAGCCGCACCAGCACGGTGCCGTCGTGGTCGCCGTAGACGGACAGCGCCGGGTCGAGGTCGCCCAGTTCGAGGTTCCACTTGCCCCAACCCTGCTCGCCGTAGCGGAAGCCGACCGAGCCGTTGGGCACGGCCACCTTGCCGGTGGCCCGGTCCAGGACCACGGGCTTCCACATCGCGTTCTCGGAGTCCTGCTCGGCGATGTCCAGGTCGCCCGCGACGACGAACTTGCCGGGCGTGTATGCCGTCCGCTCACCGTCGGCCGGCGCCGCACCGGCCGGGTCGAGGGCCACCAGGAAGGGCAGGTCGGTGAACCGCTGGTTGTAGTCGGTGAAGAACTCGGGCTGCTGGTCGACGAAGAACTCCTTGAGCACCACGTGTCCCATGCCCATGGCCAGGGCCGCGTCGGTGCCCGGCGCGCAGGTGACCCACTCGTCGGCGAACTTGACGTTCTCGGCGTAGTCGGGGGCGACCGCGACGACCTTCTGACCGCGGTAGCGCGCCTCGGTCATCCAGTGGGCGTCCGGGGTGCGGGTCACCGGCACGTTGGAGCCCCACATCATGAGGTAGCCCGCGTCCCACCAGTCACCCGACTCGGGGACGTCGGTCTGGTCGCCGAACATCTGCGGCGAGGCGTTGGGCAGGTCGGCATACCAGTCGTAGAACGACAGCATCGGCGCACCGATGAGCTCGAGGAACCGCGCGCCCGAGGAGTACGACACCGGCGACATCGCCGGGATCGGCGAGAAGCCGGCGATCCGGTCCGGGCCCCAACGCTTGACCGTGTAGACGTGCGCCGCGGCGATCAGCTCGGTGACCTCGGCCCAGGTCGAGCGGACCAGCCCGCCCTTGCCGCGGGCCGAGGTGTAGGCCCGCCGCTTGTCCGGGTCCTGGACGATCGAGGCCCAGGCCACCACCGGGTCGCCGCCGACCGCCTGCTTGGCCTGCCGGTAGAGCTCGAGCAGCACGCCGCGGACGTAGGGGTAGCGGACCCGAGTGGGGGAGTAGGTGTACCAGGAGAAGGCGGCCCCCCGCGGGCAACCGCGCGGCTCGTACTCGGGCCGATCGGCACCGGCCGAGGGGTAGTCGGTCTGCTGGGTCTCCCAGGTGATGATGCCGTCCTTGACGTAGACCTTCCACGAGCACGAGCCGGTGCAGTTGACCCCGTGCGTGGAGCGCACCACCTTGTCGTGCGACCAGCGGTCGCGGTAGAAGCTGTCGCCCTGCCGGCCGCCGACCTGCAGGAGCATGCGCTTGTCCTCGGACACCTCCGCCCGGGTGAAGAAGCGTCGAGTGCCCACGAGGGCTTCGGTGACGGGACCGTCGAGCTGGGTCATGCGAGGGCTCCTTCGGTGGAGGGGAGCGACGCGAAGGTCGCCGCCGTGGTCACGCGGGCCAGACACTGGGTGGGGGAGACGAAGGGCTGGAGCTCGATGCGAGGGGCCGGCTCGCCGGCATGCTCGAGGGCGCCGGTGATCAAACCGCGGTGGACCGCGCAGACGACATCGGGCCGGATCCGGGCCAGCGCCAGGAACGGGCACCCATCCAGATGCACCGTCACCGTGCGCCCTCCCTTGGACGTCTGTAACTCCGGGGTGTAGCCCCACTGCTCGAGCAGGTCCACCATGTCCCCGACCTTAGACAACCAGCGGCCCGGTGTGGAGGCAGGCTCGCTGCCGGCTGTCCGGGGATCGGCGTGCTCGAGGGCCCAGCGCCGCCCGGCTTCCTCCGGCGTACTGCCCGGGGAGTCGGGGCCGGGCCAGTTCAGCGCGAGCAGCTCGGCGAGCACCTGGAAGTGCGCATCGGCGTCGGGCAGCTGGTCCGGGGGGGTGGCCGCGGCATACAGCTTGCGCGGGCGACCGGCCCGCGGCAGCCGCTCCCAGGAGGTCTGCAGGTGACCGCTGCGCACGAGTTGGTCGAGGTGGAAGCGCACCGTGGTGACGTGCAGGCGCAGGTATGCCGCGAGTTCGGCGGCGCTGCGCCCCGGCCGCTCGGGGGTCTCGCCGGGCACCTCGGCCAGGTGCGCGACGATGCGCCGGCGCACCGACGACGCCAGGACCGCGCCGCTGGAGCGCTCGGCGGTGGTGGCGATCATCGCAACCGCCTTTTTAGAGGATGGCCGACGGAGCCCATGAAACCACACCAGCCGGACACCCGGACAGGCCCCGCGGTGCGTCCCGGACCCGCAGGCGGCGGTGGCCGGGACCTTGGTCCCGAGTCTCTGCCATCTTCGGGATCCGGGGTGTAGGTTCGCCACCGGTGTTTGACGGAGCGTCGTGCCTATTTAGTCGTGCCTATTTAGCGGAATGACCGGGGAGAGTGATCCAATGACAGCGCAGCGCCCCACGTCCGAGGTGGTGACCACGGTCCACGAGACCGGGCCCGGCGCCAACCGCGTCATGGTCATGTCGACGATCGCCTTCACGCTGATGTTCGCCGTCTGGCTGCAGTTCGGCATCCTCGGCATCCCGATCCAGC
The DNA here is from genome assembly GCA_964647395.1 of uncultured Intrasporangiaceae bacterium. Classification (GTDB taxonomy): domain Bacteria; phylum Actinomycetota; class Actinomycetes; order Actinomycetales; family Dermatophilaceae; genus Phosphoribacter. The sequence continues at coordinate 5,447 of CAZYHR010000048.1, forward strand.
AGGAACTGCACATCTCCGACGTGGAGTTGTCCTGGATCAGCGCTGTGGCCGTGCTCAACGGCTCGCTGTGGCGGCTGCCGGCCGGCATGCTCACCGACCGGGTCGGTGGCCGCAAGCTCACCATCCTCATGCTCTTCGCGGTCGCCGTCGCGGCCTTCGCGGTGTCCAAAGCCAACAGCTATCTCATGCTGCTCGTGCTGGCCTTCTTCGTCGGCTTCGCCGGCAACCTCTTCTCGGTCGGCATCGCCTGGAACGCGGCCTGGTTCGGCCGCGACCGCCAGGGCCTGGCGCTCGGGGTCTTCGGCGCGGGCAACGTCGGTGCCTCGGTGACCAAGTTCATCGGTCCGCCGCTCATCGTCGCCACCGCCGGCGGCACCTATGCGCTGGGCGTGGAGGGCGGCTGGCGGCTCGTCCCGGTCATCTATGCGGTGCTGCTGGTGCTGTGCGGGGTGGCCACCTGGCTCATCGTCCCGCGAGTGGACCGGATGCCGGGAGCCAGCAAGCCGATGTCCGAGATGCTGCGCCCGCTCAAGCAGTTGCGGGTCTGGCGGTTCAGCCTCTACTACGTCGCGGTCTTCGGAGCCTACGTCGCGCTGTCGGCGTGGCTGCCGAAGTACTACGTCGACAACTTCGGCGTCGACCTGTGGACCGCGGGCCTGCTCACCGCGACCTTCATCTTCCCGGCCTCGATGCTGCGGCCGGTCGGCGGCTGGTTCGCCGACCGGATCGGGGCCCGCCGGGTCATGTACTGGACCTTCGCCATCATGCTGGTCAGCAGCGGCGTGCTGATGATGCCCAACGGGCACATCGTCATCGCCCACCCCGACGGCCGGCAGACCGAGCACCTGGCCTATGCCCTGGGCCTGGTGCCCTTCGTCATCCTGGTCTTCCTGCTCGGCTGCGCCATGGGCATCGGCAAGGCCGCCGTCTACAAGCACATCCCCGAGTACTTCCCCGACAACGTCGGCTCGGTCGGTGGCCTGGTCGGCATGCTCGGCGGCTTCGGCGGCTTCTTCCTGCCGCCGCTGTTCGCCTACACCAAGCAGTGGAGCGGCTTCCCGTCGAGCACCTTCGCCTGCATCTTCGTGCTCACGGTCATCTGCGCGGTCTGGATGCAGGTGACGATCCACCGGATGATGCACGCCAAGGCACCGGACATCGCGCGCGACTTCGACGACAGCACGGTCGACCACACCCCGGTCCGCGCGGGAGCGTGACCGCGGCGACCGCGCGGCATACTCTCGCCCCCATCGATCCTCGTATCCCTCCCAGAGACTTGGAGACCCGATCATGAGCACCGCGAGCGCGCCGCGTCAGGGCGAATGGCTGCAGGCCTGGGACCCGGAGAACGAGGAGACCTGGGACAAGGCGCTGGCCTGGAGGACCCTGTGGATCACGACGTTCACGCTGACCATGTGCTTCGTCGCGTGGTTCCTGCCCAGCGCGATCGTGCCCAAGCTCAACGCCCTGGGTTACACCTTCACCAAGGACCAGCTCTACTGGCTGGCGTCGATCCCCGGCCTGTCCGGCGGCCTGATGCGGCTCGTCTGGATGGTGCTGCCGCCGATGATCGGCACCCGCAAGATGGTTGCGGCAACGACCGCGCTGCTGTTCTTCCCGGTGCTCGGCTGGGGGGTGCGGGTGCAGAGCCCGACGGCACCCTACTGGGAACTGCTCGTGCTGGCCTTCCTGGCCGGCATCGGCGGGGCCGCGTTCTCCGGGTTCATGCCCAGCACCTCCTACTTCTTCCCCAAGCGCATGCAGGGCACCGCGCTGGGGCTGCAGGCGGGCATCGGCAACTTCGGGGTCTCCCTCGTGCAGCTGCTCACCCCGTGGCTCATCGGTTTCTCGATGATCGGCTTCCTGGGCGGCTCGCAGGAGATGAAGCAGCCGGGCCAGCCCAACGTGCACGTCTGGTATCAGAACGCCGCGTTCTTCTACATCCCGTTCATCATCGGCGGCGCGATCCTGGCCTGGCTGGTGCTCAAGTCGGTGCCGGTCAAGGCGAACATCCGCCAGCAGTTCGACATCTTCAACAACGTCGACACCTGGCTCATGACGCTGCTCTACATCATGACCTTCGGCACCTTCTCCGGACTGTCCGCCCAGTTCGGCCTGCTCATGCAGAACCTCTACGGCGTCGGCAACGCGGCGATCGTGTCCGGCTCCGGGGCCAACCTGCACGTCCTCGTCGACGGCTACTCGGTGCCCGACCCGGTCAAGTACGTGTTCCTCGGCCCACTGGTCGGCGCCGGGGCGCGAGTGCTGTTCAGTCCGCTGACCGACCGCATGGGCGGCGCCAAGTGGACGCTCGTCTCGGCGCTCGGGCTGATCGGGTCGATCTGGTGGACCATCGGCGGGCTCAACCCCGACGTGTCGTCCGGGGCGGCGCTCCAGGAGGGCTTCAACCGCTTCCTGTGGGGCATGCTGCTGATCTTCTTCTTCTCGGGCATCGGCAACGCCTCGACGTTCAAGCAGATGCCGATGATCTTCGAGCGTCGCCAGGCCGGCGGGGTCATCGGCTGGACCGCGGCCATCGCCGCCTTCGGGCCGTTCCTGTTCGGCGTCGGCCTGACCCTCATGCCGGCCCCGACCTTCTACATCATCGGCATCGCGTTCGCTGCCATGTGCGCCGGCATCACCTGGGTCCGCTATGCCCGCCCCGGGGCGCCCAAGCCGAGTTGACGGTGCTGCCTGGACGTGTCGGTGACTGAGGTCGGGCGGGTCCTTCCCTAGCGCTGGACCTCGGCTCGGCGCGGCGCTGGCGTCCGGCGCTGGACCTTGTTGGTGGGTTGTCGCAAGAGCGAAGGTCACTTGCCGGTGTGGCCGGGCCGGTGTGGCCGGGCCGGGCCGGTGTGGCCGGGCCGCACCCTCGCGACCGACAGCGCCACGGCCTACGCCATGCTCGACGGTGTCTTCGAGCGGTGCCTGCTGCGCTATCGCAGCGGTGACGAGCCACGCGCTCGCGCGCCTGCGAGAGACGACACGCGCGACCCTGCCGCATCTGCTCGACTGATCCAGGATCGCCGGACCGTCAGTCTGGTGGCCGGGTCCGAGGGCGCCGAGCGGGCCGCCTCCTTCGTGGGCGCCTCCTTCCTGCGTACCTCCTTCTTCGAGCGGTGCCTGCTGCGCTATCGCAGCGGTGACGAGCACGCGCTCGCGCGCCTGCGCGCGACGACACGCGCCTGCGCGAGACGACACGCGCCTGCGCGAGACGACACGCGCCTGCGCGAGACGACACCGCGAGTGCGAACCTTCTGGGCCCGGACGGCTGTCAGTGGTCGGTCGTACAGTGTGAACTGGACACCCACGACAGACACCATCTAGGTCACGAATACGCCTGTAGGACAGGCGATTCCCCTTGACGACAGGTGCCCCGTTCGATAGCCTGTACCCATGACCAGCCAGCCCACCCCACCCCCCGGGCACCCCGCCACGCTGGCCGACACCCTGACCCAACTCACCCGCACCCTGCACACCCTGGCCGACCACCCCGAACACACCACCCACCTCACCGACAGCCAACTCACCACCCTGCTGCAGGCCACCGACGCCCTGACCGCCGCCGCCACCGGCACCCGAGTCCTGCTGGCGGCCCACGCCCTGGCCCGCGGCCTGCCCGGCGCCCACCGCCCACAACCCTGGCTCGCCCACACCGCCCCCGCCCTGCGCCACGGCGCCCTGACTGCCACCACCCACCTGGCCCGGCTGGCCGCAGCCACCCGTACCGGCCTGCACCTCACCCCCCAACCCGACCCGACCAGCCCCCTGGGACTGGTCTGGCAACAAGCCACCCACGGCCAGATCAGCCCCACCCTGGCCGTCGCGGTCCTGGACCAACTACAGGCCATGACCCACCGCCTGGCACCCCAAGCCCTGCCCACCGTCACTACCGCCCTACTGGACCTGGGCCGCGACCACGGCCCAGCCACCATGCGCCGGCTGCGCCCCACCCTGCTGGCCCGCTACGGCCACCCCGGCGAACTCGACCACACCCACACCCGACTGGCCCGCACCGCCTACCTGACCCGACCCCCCATCGAATCCGCCGACCTGACCCACTACCGACTGGCCCTGACCCCCGAACAAGCCGCCCCCCTCGAAGCCGCCATCGGCCCCCTCTCCGCCCCCACCCCCACCCCCACCGCCGGCCACCCCGACCACCGCCCCACCGCCCAACGCCGCGCCGAAGCCCTCGCCACCATCTGCACCCACACCCCCAACACCACCAACAGCAGCACCACGACCACCAGCAGCTGCACCACCACCAACAGCAGCACGACCAGCAGCGGCACGACCAGCAGCGGCACGGCCGCCGGTGGTGTCGGCCAAGCCACCGCAGCCGAGGGCACGACCAGCGCCACCGACCCCACCAGCCCGGCGGGCGCCGTCGAGGTGACCCTGCGGCCCGGGATCCCGGGCCACCCCGACACCACCGTGCACGTGATGATCAACCTGACCGACCTGATCCCCCTGCTACGCGAGCACCTGCGCCGCGCCGAGCAGCAACCCACCGGCGGCCCACGGTTCCACATCCTCGACCCGCACCACCGCAACCCCGGCAACAACAACCACCACTACGACCACAACCACCACCACAACCACGACCACAACCACGACCACGACCACGGTGACGGTGACGGTGACACCGACGGTGCCGGTGCCGGGTGTGTCCGGGTGGATGGGACCGGGGTGGGGGCGCGGGTGCCCGGGGCCGGTGGCGCCGGGGTGGTGCTGGGGTCGTGGGCCGCCGGGACGCTGCTGTCCCCCGAGACGGTGCGCCGGTTGTGTTGCACCGCGCAGGTGATCCCGCACCTGCTCGGCTCGCGCGGTGAACCCCTGGAGGTCGGGCGGGCGGTGCGGTTGTTCACCCGCGCCCAGCGGCGGGCGCTGGCCCGCCGCGACCGGGGCTGCACCTACCCGGGCTGCCACGCCCCGGCGCACTGGACGCGGGCCCACCACGTGTGGCACTGGCTGGACGGCGGCCCCACCGACCTGACCAACGCGGCCCTGCTATGCCAACACCACCACACCATCGTGCACACCCGCCGACTGTGGGCCACCGTGTCCCCGGTCCCCGACCACCACGGCCAACACGTGCACTGGGACCTGACCGACGGCTCCTACGACCGCCACCTCACCACCACCCCCACCACCGGCGCCGACACCAACCGCCACGCCGACACCAACCGCAGCCCCGCCCCCAACCCCACCACCGGCGCCGACACCAACCGCAGCGCCGCCCCCAACCGCAGCGCCGCCGACTCCAGCAGCGCCGCCGACACCGGCCGCAGCGGCAGCAGCGGCGGCGGCAGCGGCGGCAGCACGGTCGTGGCCGGGCCCGCGGCCACCGGTGAGCTGGGTCGACTGCTGGCGGTCCTGGCCGCCCACGACCACCACGACGACCACCCGGACCGGCACGACGACCACCACGACGACCACCCGGACCGGCACGACGACCACCCGGACCGGCGCGACCGGCACCCCCGCGACCGGCGCGACCGGCACCCCCGCGACCGCGGCAACCCCACCAGCCCACCCCACTCCACCGACCCGCCCGATCACACCGACCCAGCCCAACGGGCCGACCCGCCGGCCTACACCGACCCAACCGATCTGACCGATGAGCCCGACCTGACCGATGAGCCCGACCTGACCGACTACCCCGACCCCACCGACCCCGCCTGGGACCACCCCGACCTGTGGGCCGACCACGACCCACCCGACCCCATCGACCAGATCGACCCACACTGGCGCGAACACCTCCTCCACGCCGCCTGCGCCTGAGGCAGCAGCAGGACACCGCTGACCGCTGACCGGGCAAGGGTAGGACCGACTGGCTAGGCTGCACGGCATGCGCAGCCGCCAGGGGGCCCGCGGGGCCGTGCTCGTCGGTGGCGGCGCGTTCCTGGTCAGCGGCCTGTCGCTGCTGATCTACATCGCGACCGGCTGGTCCATGTCGCTCGTGCTCGCCGCCCTCGTCATCGTGGCCGTGCTTGCCGTCGGCCTGCTGGTCTGGCCGGCTCCGGCGGCCCGGCGCCACTGGGTCGACCGGGTGCGGGTCGGGGTGCCGGCCGGGCTGGTCGCTACCGTCGCCTACGACGTGAGCCGGTGGCTGCTCGTCGAGGTCGGTGGCTACACCATCTCGCCGTTCAAGGCGTTCCCGCTCTTCGGCGAGGCGCTGCTCGGCGCCGGCGCCGACGGCGGGGCCCGCACCGTCGCCGGGGTGGCCTTCCACCTGCTCAACGGCATGGCCTTCGGCACCGCGTATGCCGTGTGGTTCGGCACCCGGCCCTGGTGGTGGGGCATCGGCTTCGGCCTCGGCCTGGAGGCGTTCATGCTCGCCATCTATCCGGGCTGGCTGGACCTGCGCTCGCTGCAGGAGTTCACCCAGATGTCGGTGCTGGGCCACGTCGTCTACGGCGCCGTCCTCGGCTTGGTCACCACCCACCTGCTCCGCCGCCTCAGCGGACGAGCCGCTGCGGGACCGAGCCGGTCACCCGATCCGGACACCGGGCCACCCCAGCGCACCGAGCCGGTCGAGCGATGACGACGGTGCACCGGTGAGCGCGCTCGAGCGCCTGGGCACCCGAGTCTGGGTGGGCGCCCCGCGCGCCCTGCTGGCCCGCTTCCCCTCGGTGCGCGGCCTCGCCGGCGACGGCTACTTCGTCGTCACCCTGCCCCGGACCGCGGCGCTGCTGCCGATCGTCGTCGGTGTGCTCGCCCTGCTCGCCGGGGGACTGCGGCTGGGCTATCGCGACGTCTTCACCGAGTCCCTCGTGCTGCTGTGCCTGCTGGTCGCCGTCGGCTTCTTCTCCACCCAGTTGGCCACCGTCGCTTTCATCGGCTTCGTCGTCGGGGACATCCTGTCCACCCGATCCCCGACCGCGTCCTATTCGGGCAGCTCGCTGTGGTTCTCCGGGCCACTGGCCTCGGGGCCGCTGGCCCATCTGGCCCACGTGCGCCTGCCCACGCTGATCAGCTATCTGCTGCTCGCCGCGGTGCTCATCGCGCTGCCCCGAGCGGCCCGCACCGTGACCCGGGCGGTCGGTCGGGGCCGCCGGCTCGGCCCGCTGCCGGCCTGGGCGGTCGTCACCGGCATCCTGGCCGTCATCACCTGGCTCGGGGTCGACGCCTGGCTCTCGGCGGCGCCCACCCTGACCCGGCCGGTGTTCACCTGGCGACGAGCCGGGGCACTGCCGACCGCCGCCGCGATCACCCCACTGCAGGTGCAGGGCGGGTGGGTGCTCGCAGCCGCCCTGCTCGGCCTGCTGCTGCGCCAGGGCTGGATCCTGCTCACCCTGGTCCACGCCCCGATCCGGGACCGGCTGCTGCGCGCCGAGGAGGACCCGCCCCCCGATCCGCGCAGCATCCGCCGCCCGCGCCCCCGGCCGGCCCTGTCGGCCCTGCTCACCGCGACCCTGGCGACCCTGGCCCTGGCCGGCATCCTCGAGCACCTCATCATGTGGCCGATCGCGTTCGGCTGCTTCTTCGCGGTGCGCTGGCTCGCCTCCGGGCAGCTCGACCTGCCCTGGCTACGCGCCTGGCGCCGGATCGCCAACAAGGCCCCCGCCTGGGCCCGGCTCATCGGGCTGTGGCTGCTGTCCCGGGTGGCCGTGCAGGCGCTGAGCAACGACATGGTCGGCAGCTACACCGCGCTGGCCGTCATCGTCATCGTCAGCGTGGTGCTCGTCTTCTTCGTCTTCCCCGGCCCCGACCTGCCCGGGCCGGACCCCGGTTCCGGCCCACCATCAACACCACCGGCATCGACACCACCACCATCGACACCACCACCATCGACACCACCACCATCAACACCACCACCATCAACACCACCACCATCAACACCACCGGCATCGCCTTCTGCACCACCGCCACCGCCATCAGGGCCACCGCCACCGCCATCAGCTCAACCACCATCAGCCCAACCGCCAGCAGCCCTACCTCCGCCACCGACCGCCCCGCTGCCCAGCGCGCCGCCGACCTCCGTCCTGCCCGAGCAGCCACCACCGCAACCACCTGCACCGCCACCACCTGCACCGCCACCACCAGCACCCCCCACCGAGCCGCCGCCCTGGCGGCCCCCGGGCGGACCGAACCGGCGATCGCTGCTGCCCGGCTGGCGCCCGGTGCTGCGGATCGCCCAGCTGGCCGTCGGGGTCTGGGTGGCGCTGAGCCTGCGCGATCTGCTCGCCGCGCCCGCGGCATACGCGGACAACTGCGGGACCTTCACCGACTGCTTCGGCGTGCTCAACTCCGCCCTCGAGGCGGCCTTCGGCCTGTCGCTGCTGGCGATCCTGTCCCTGGTGCTCGACTTCGTGCCGGTCGTCGGGACCGTCAAGGGACTCATCGAGGCGCTGACCGGCCGTGACCTGCTCACCGGCCAGGAACTGGCGTGGTGGGAGCGGGCGCTGGGCATCCTGCCCATCGTCGGCGGGCTGACCGCCCTCAAGTATGCCGACGAGCTGGCCGACCTGGCCCGGCGCGGCGACGACCTGGGCGACCTGGGCCGGCACGGCGACGACATCCAGACCGGTGGGACGACCCGGCCCCGCGACCGCTACGACCTGCCGGCCCAGGACCGGTGGGCCGAGCAACGGTACGACGACTTCCGGGCCAGCGACGCCGACCTGCCGGACATCGTCGCGGGCCTGTCCACCGTGCGCCGCAGCGACGGCTCCACCTTCACCCGGGAGCAGATCCAGCAGATCAAGGACCACCTGTTCCGCGAGAGCCACCCGCTGGACAACTACGAGGGCGGCATTACCCACCGCACCTTCGACCCCGACGCCGAGATCGCCGCCGCCTGGGAGCGGCTGCAGCAGGGCCGGGCCACCAACTCGGACGTCGTGCTGCTCGAGCACGAGCTGGCCGAGTCGACGCTGCTGCGTGACAACCCGGGCATGACCTACCGTGAGGCACACCAGCAGGCCAACCAGCGTTGGGACTGGCAGAGCATCATCGAGTCGACCTACTAGGAGGGGGCTGCATGGCGATCTCGAGCTTCTTCCGCAAGCTGTCCGAGTCGGACACCGAGGTGCACTACGCCTACGGCTCCGAGCCCGACGAGCTGCACCGCGAGCTGATCATCGACAAGCGCACCCTGCGCCCGCGAGCCACCGTCGGCGCCCCCACGCACGGCTTCCACGCCACCGCGCTGGGCATCTATCGGCGCCGCGGCCCCGACGGGTGCTGGCCGGAGCGGGGCTACATCGCCAGCTGACCCCTCCCACGGCATACCCCATGGGGGTATCATGGGGCCATGAGCACCCAGACCTTCTCCGTCAACGGCTTGACCTGCGGCCACTGCGTCGGCCACGTCAGCACCGAGCTCACCGCACTCGACGGGGTCACCGGCGTCGAGGTCGACCTGGTGGCCGGCGGTACGTCCACCGTGCGGGTCCAGGCCGACCGCGAACTGACCGACGCCGAGATCGCCGCAGCCCTCGACGAGGCCGGCGACTACACCCTGGCCTGACCGGCGCGCCAGGCCGGCCGCCCGCCGCACCCGGCACCTCGACCTCCCGTTCGGCGCGTCACCCGACTAGCCTCGGGGCATGACCATTCCGCACCGCACCGTGGGGCGCGGGCCCCACCACGTCTTCGTCCTGCACGGCTGGTTCGGCTCCTCCGACGGATGGGGACTGTTCCCGACCTACCTGGACCAGGAACGGTTCACCTACCACTTCACCGACAACCGAGGCTACGGCCGGCGCAAGGCCGAAACCGGCTCCTACACCCTCGACGAGGTGGCCGGCGACGTGCTTGCCCTGGCCGACGAGGTCGGTGCCGAGACCTTCTCCCTCATCGGCCACTCGATGGGCGGCGTCGAGGTGCTGCGGGTGCTGGCCACCGCGCCCGACCGGGTGCGCAAACTGGTCGCCATCACCCCGGTCGGGGCCTCGCCGACGCCGCTCGACGAGGCCGGCCGCGCGCTCTTCTACGGCGCGCCGGACCAGCGGGACAACCGTTTCGGCATCGTCAACTTCACCACCGGCAGCCGCAACACCCCCATCTGGGTCAACTCGATCGTCGACTGGTCGCTGGAGCACTCGACCCGCGACGCCTTCGCCGGAGCGCTCCAGGCCTGGGCCAACGCCGACTTCCTCGACGAGGTCAAGGGCAACGACACCCCGATCCTCGTCCTGCCCGGCGAGCACGACCCGGCCCTCGGCCCGGCCACGGTCGAGCAGACCTACGCCCCGCACTTCCCCAACTGCACGATCACCGTCATCGCCAACGCCGGGCACTACCCGATGTTCGAGGCGCCGGTCAACCTGGCCACGGTGATCGAGCAATTCCTGGGCGGAGACTGAGATGTCCCTGCTGTCGCGCTTCCCCAACGCCGAGTCCAGCGGGCAGGAGATCGACCGCAGCGAGGTGCGGGCCCGGGTGGACGCGGCATACCGTCGGCTCACCGACTCCGAGCGGGAGCTGACCCGGCTGGTCCACGACCCCGCCACCTACATCCGAGAGGTCCCGTATGCCGCGCTCGCGGCGCTGCGCGACGCGCACGGTGTGGTGCCGGTCGCCGAGCCGGAGTTGCCCGGCTGGCCGGAGGGCACCGGCTACTGGCTGGTGCTGCGGCACGCCGAGGTCGAGCAGGTGCTCAAGGACCCGGGCACCTTCTCCTCGGCGCTGGGCGGTACCCAGATGCGCGACCCCCGCACCGAGGCCGACCTGGCCTTCGTGCGCCGGATGATGCTCAACATGGACCCGCCGGAGCACTCCCGGCTGCGCAAGCTGCTGTCCCGCTCGTTCACCCCCAGAGCGGTGTCGGCGCTGGATGACCAGATCGCCGGGCACGTCGACGGCATCCTGGACCGGATGGTCGCCGGGCCGCGGCACTGCGACTTCGCCAAGGACGTCGCCGCCGACCTGCCGCTGCTCACCCTGGCCGACGTCATGGGGGTGCCCCCACCGGACCGGTGGCTGATGTTCGACTGGGCCAACCGGGTCATCGGCTGGCAGGACCCCGACTACCGGGTGTCCGCCGCGTTCGACCCGGACGGGGCCTCCGAGTTGGGCCGGGCGGCCTACGCGCTGCGGCCTGACCCGGGACCGGACGGGCTGATGCCCGACCCCCGCTCCCGCGAGGGGATGCCCGACCTCTACGCCTACGCCCACGCGCTCGGCACGCTGCGCCGCGAGCAGCCGGGCGAGGACGTCATGTCGATCCTCATGAGCCAGCGCGACGACGCCGGGGGGTCGGTCACCGTCGAGGAGTTCGAGAACCTCTTCTGGCTGTTCGCCGTCGCCGGCAACGAGACGACCCGAAACGGGATGCCCGGCGGCCTGCTCGGCCTGCTCGACGACGACGACGCCCAGCGTGACCTGCGCGCCGACCCGACGCTCGTGCCGGGCGCGATCGAGGAGATGCTGCGCTGGTGGACCCCGGTGATGACCTTCCGGCGCACCGCCACCAAGGAGGTGCAGATCGGCGGGGTCACCCTGCACCGCGGTGACAAGGTCGTCGTGTCCTTCTCGTCGGCCAACCGCGACCCGGCGGTCTTCGCCGACCCGGACGTGTTCGACATCCGCCGCGACAACGCGCGCAAACACCTCGCGCTGGGCGCCGGCCCGCACGTGTGCCTCGGCGCCTTCCTGGCCCGCTCGATGATGGCGACGATGCTGAGCCGCCTGCTCGGGCGCACCGAGTGGATCACCCTGGCCGGCGAGCCGGTCTGGCTGCAGTCGAACTTCCAGCGAGGCGTCAAGCGACTCCCCATCGAATGGCGCTGACCCATGCTGCCCGACCCGCAGTCCTGGCGTGCCGGGCTCGGCGAACGGGTGGCCCGCATCGAGGGCTCGGCGTTGACCGTGGCCGTCGAGGTGCAGCGGCCGGACGGGGTGCGGTTCGGCCACCGGGCCGACGCGACGATGCCCGCGCCGAGCACCCTGCGGCTGGCCGTGCTGGCCGAGTTGTTCCGGCAGGTCGACCACGGCACCGCTGACCTCGGCGAGCCGCACCGGTTGCGCCGAACCGACCAGCGGCCCGGGGTCGGGGTGCTGTGGCTGCTGCACGAGGGGCTCGAGCTCACCCTCGGCGACCTCGCGGCGCTGATGACCGTCGCAGGCGACGACTCGGCCGCCGGCGTGCTGGTCCGGCGGCTCGGGCCCGAGGCGGTCGAAGCCGGGCTGGGCCGGATGGGGCTGACCCGCACCCGGCTCGGCGAGCCGGTGACCACCGCCCAGGAACTGGCCGCCCTGCTCGCCGCCGTCATCGGCGGCACCGCGACCTCGGCCGTCTCCGCGCGGCGGATGACCGAGTTGCTGCACGCCGCCGGCCGGCGGCGCGGGGCCCGTCAACTGCACGACGCGGCCGGGTGCGGCGGCCTGCAGGCCACCGGCGACCGCACCCTCGCCGACGTGCTGTTCGTCGACCTGCCCGAGGGCCGGCTGCTGCTCGCGGTGCTGCTCGACGGGGTCACCGACGAGCCGGCCGGGCAAGCCGTGCTCGTCGACCTCGCCCGGCTGGCCTGCGGGGGGTAGCCGCTAGCCGCCGAAGACGTCGAGCTTGCCGGCGTGCTGGGCCAGCAGGTAGTAGACGGTGACCCGGTTCTTGGTGCGGTCGGACTTCATCCGCTCGCCGACCTTGGCCAGCAGCGCGTCCTGCTGCGCCTCGTCGGTGATGCCGAGCTTCTTGGGCAGGAAGCCCTTCTTCACCCGGTCCAGTTCGGCCTGGTCCGAGAAGGACACCAGCGACGAGTCGGCCTTCTGCAGCGCGATGCCGCAGTGCTTGACGATGGCGGCGATGACCTGGTCGTCGGCCTTGTGGTCGTAGATCTTCACGTCGGCGGCCCAGTCGGCCATGGATCCTCCCTGCGGGGCGTGGGGTGCCCGGTGCATCCCCGAGTCGCCCCCCACCGTATCCGGCCGGCCCAGGTGCGCGCTGCACGGTGCCCGGCGAGCGGCGCGCCGCGGTGCGGCGCGGCTACAGTCGGGACCACGCGGCATACCCCAGGGAGGACCCGATGACCGAGGTGACCACCGGCGCGCCGGCCCCCACGACCTTCTCCGTGCCCACCGACGAGCCGACGGTGCGGGCCAACGACCGGGCCCACGTCTTCCACTCCTGGTCGGCCCAGGGGCAGATCGACCCGCTGCCGGTCGCCCGGGCGCAGGGCAGCCGCTTCTGGGACTACCAGGGGCGGGAGTACCTCGACTTCTCCTCCGGGCTGGTGCACGCCAACATCGGCTACGGCCACCCGCGGCTGGTCGCGGCGATCCAGGAACAGGCCGGCCGGCTGGCGACCATGGCGCCGGGCTTCGCCGTGGACGTGCGCTCCGAGGCAGCCCGACTCATCGCCGAGCGGGCGGGGGACGGGCTGGACATGGTGTTCTTCACCAACGGCGGCGCGGAGGCCACCGAGAACGCGCTGCGGATGGCCCGGCTGCACACCGGGCGGCACAAGGTGCTCGCGGCCTACCGCTCCTATCACGGCGCCACCGCCGGCGCGCTGACCATGACCGGCGACCCGCGGCGGGTACCCAGCGAGCCCGGGCTGCCCGGCATCGTCCACGTCTGGGGGCCCTATCCCTATCGGTCGGCCTTCCACTCCAGCAGCCCCGAGCAGGAGACCGAGCGGGCGCTGCAGCACGTGCGGGACACCATCATGGTCGAGGGCCCGCAGACGGTCGCCGCGATCATCCTCGAGACCGTCGTCGGCACCAACGGGGTGCTCGTGCCCCCGCCGGGCTACCTGGCGGGCCTGCGGGAGATCTGCGACGAGCACGACCTCGTGCTCATCTGCGATGAGGTCATGGCCGGCTTCGGGCGCTGCGGGCAGTGGTTCGCCTACCAGCACTGGGGCGTGCGGCCGGACCTGGTGACCTTCGCCAAGGGGGTCAACTCCGGGTACGTGCCGCTGGGCGGTGTCATCATCTCGGGGCGGATCGCCGACACCTTCCGCGACCGGGTGTATCCGGGTGGGCTCACCTATTCGGGGCACCCGCTGGCGTGCGCGTCGGCGGTCGCGTCCATCCAGATCTTCGAGCAGGAGGGGCTGGTCGAGCACGCCCGGATGCTCGGCGAGCAGATCATCGGCCCGGGTCTGGCCGACCTGGCCGCCCGGCACCCGTCGGTCGGCGAGGTGCGCGGGCTCGGGGTCATGTGGGCGCTCGAACTGGTCCGCGACCGGGACACCCGCGAGCCGCTGGTGCCCTTCAACGCCAGCGGCGCCGCCGCCGCCCCGATGCAGCAGTTCGCCGCCGCCTGCAAGTCGGGTGGGCTCTGGCCGTTCGTGCACTTCAACCGCACCCACGTCGTGCCGCCGATCAACACCGGCGTCCCGGACGTGCGGGCCGGGCTCGAGATCCTCGACGAGGCGCTCGAGGTCGCCGACCGGCACGCCCGGTGAGCGGGACAACCGCGACGAGCCAGGCCGCCCGAGTGGGCGGCCTGGCTCGGCACCGGCGCGTGGGTCAGCCCTCGGTGGCCTCGCGGACGTCCTCGGCCGCGCGGCGCACGTCGGCCTCGGCCTGCTGGGCCTTGCCCTCGACCTCCATGGAGGTGTTGTCGGTCCAGTCGCCGACCTTCTCCTTGGTCTTGCCGACCACGTCGTCCTTGACGTTCTCGGCACCCCGACCGACGTCGCCGGTCTCATCGCCGGCGTCGTCGCGGGCGTCGCGCACGGCGTCCTTGGTGTCCTCCCAGGCCTCCTTGGCCTTGGCCTTCATCTCGTCGAATCCCATGCTCGGCCCCTTTCGGTGTCGGGTCGACCGCTGCTCCAGGGTCGGAGAAGCGGCGTTGACCGTCCCCATACCCGGCACCACGCCGCTGAAACCTGACCGCGTCGCCGCGGTGAGCGGCATACCGGCCCCTGCGTATAGCAGGATGGCCCGGTGACAACTCCGGTGAGCGTCGAGGTCATCGAGCCCTCGATGGGTGACCGGGTGCGGCGCAGCTCGGATGCCTATCTGCTCATCCTCAGCACGGTCGCGCTGGTGCTCGCCCTGCTGGTCGGGCTGCTGGCCGAGACGACCACCGGCGCGCTGGAGCAGGACCTCACCGAAGCCACCGGCGGCCTGCCCCGGCTGCTGCTGCAGTTGCTCGCCTGGCTCGCGGGCAGTGGCAGCCTGCTCGTCCCCCTGGTCGTCGCCGTCGACCTGCTGACCCGCTCGCGCGGCTGGCAGTTCGTGCACGCGTCGCTGGCCTCGGGGGTCGCGGCCGGGATCGCCATGGTCCTCAAGGCGGCGCTGCAGGACGAGCGGTTCGCCCGGGTGCTGTCCTCGTTGACCCATCCGGTGGCCTCCGGGCGCACCAACCCGCTCGACGTGCTCGTCGTGGCGCTGGTCGCCTTCGTCATCGTCGCCAACGTCTCGGGCCGGCGCTGGGTCTCGGCGCTCGGGCCGGTCGTGCTCGGCTCGGTGGCGCTGACCGCCTTCCTGGCCGGCGCAACGACGGCGCTGGCGATGCTGTGCTCCTTCCTGCTCGGCGGCATCGTCGGGCACGGCGTGCGGTTCGCCCTGGGCACCGCCTCGACCCGGGCGCCGGGCACCTCGGTCGCGCGTGAGCTCGTGCTCGCCGGGGTGCCGCTGCGGACCCTGGAGCTGCTCGACGACTACGACGAGGGCGCCCGGCACTACGCCGGCCGGACCGCCGCCAACGAGGACGTCGACGTGCACGTCTTCGACCGGGACACCTTCGGGCTGGCCTCCGGGCGGCGGCTGATCAACCGGCTGCGGCTGCGCGGCGCGACCGCCCGCGGCCCGGCGCTGACCCTGCGCGCCGCCCTGGAGCACCAGGCCCTGCAGGCCCTGGCGCTGCAGTGGGCCGGGGTCCCGGCACCGGTCGCGCTGGCCGTCTGCGACGTCGAGGGGGTGTCGGCGGCCATCGCGACGACCCGGGTCGAGGGCCGCACGCTGCGCGAGATCGGCACCGACCTCACCGACGACCAGGCCCGGGCCGTCATGCGGATGCTCGTGGCCATGCAGGACCACCGGCTGAGCTTCCGCGGGCTGGACCGGGACAGCATCGTGCTGCTGCCCGACGGCACCGCGGGGGTCAACCAGTTCGGCGACGGCGACATCGGCGGCGACGACCTGTCCCGGCGCGCCGACGCCGCGCAGGTCCTCGTCATGCTCGGTCTCGCGCTGGGCGCCGAGCGAGCCGTGCAGATCGCGGTGGAGTGCGAGGGTGCCCGGCGGGTCTCGCGCACCCTGCCGCTGCTGCAGCCGCTCGCCCTCGGCCGCACCCTGCGCACCGAGGCCAAGGCCGACAAGGGCCTGCTCGACGCCCTGCGCGAGCAGGTCCAGCAGCTCGACGCGAGCAAGGACGAGCCGGCGACGATCGAGCTGCGGCGGTTCACGGTCAAGGGGATGCTCACCCTGCTCGGTGGCGCGGTCGCGGCATACATCGTCCTGCCGCAGCTGGCCCGCGTCGACTTCGGCAGCGTGGTGGAGCAGGCCGAGTGGGGCTGGGCGGTGGCCTCGCTGGTCGCCGCCGGGCTGACCTTCACCGGGGCGACGCTCGTGCTCATGGGCTCGGTGCCGTCGAGGCTGTCGTTCCTGCGCACCTACATGACCCAGCTGGCCGTGGCCTTCAGCGCGCTCATCGCCCCCGCAGCGATCGGCAACATCGCCCTCAACACCCGCTACCTGCAGCGCTCCGGCGTGCCCGCCGCTGCGGCCGGGGCCAGCGTGGGGCTCGCGCAGGTCTTCCAGTTCGGTTCTTATGCCACGCTGCTCGGTGCCTCGATGGTCATCGCCGGGACCGGGCCGCAATCGTCCTTCCAGCCGCCCGCCAAGGTGGTCGCCGCGCTGCCGATCGTCCTGGTCGTCGTGCTCTCGCTCTTCGCCGTGCCGCGGGTGCGGCGGTTCTTCCTCGACCGGGTCGTGCCGCAGGTGCGCACCGTCGTGCCCCAGGTGCTGTCCGTCTTCCAGCGGCCCAGGAAGCTCGCCCAGTTGGTCGGCGGTGCGCTCGTGCTCGACGTGTCGTTCGTCGCCGCGCTCTACTTCGCCGTGCGTGCCTTCGGCGCCGAGCCGCCGCTGGCGGCCGTCGGTGTCGTCTATTTCGCCGGCGCCATCATCGGCTCCGCGGTGCCCACCCCCGGTGGTCTCGGCGGTATCGAGGCGGTCATGTGGGGCGGTCTGCAGGCCATCGGGGTGGAGAGCGCGTCGGCGTTCTCCGCGGTCATGCTCTATCGGCTCATGACGTACTGGGTGCCGATCCCCTTCGGCTGGATGGCGCTGCAGCGGCTGACCAAGAGCAACGCGATCTAGTCACCCGGGCCGGCTCAGCTGGTCGAGCCGGACGCCGCCTCGATCTCCTCCTCGGTGGCCTTGCGGATGACGATGCGGGTCCAGGCGCCGACGTAGATGCGGTCGTCGGCGCCGAGTTCCTTCTTGGGGCCGACCGGGATCGGGTCGTCGGGCAGGGCTCCGGCGGCGCCGCCGACATAGGTGCCGTTGGACGAGCCGAGGTCCTCGACGAACCAGCGGGTGCCGTCGGTCGTCACTTGGGCGTGCCGGCGGCTGACCCCGCTGTCGGTCGTGCAGTCGATGTCCGGCGAGATGCCCTTGCTCGCCGACACTCGGCCGATGAGCGCGCTGCGCACGGTCAGCGGGACCACCGTCGGCAACCCCGGAGAGGGCATCTGCTCCTCGGCCTCCTGCCCGGCATACCAGTCCGGGTCGATCCAGATCTCAGCGACCCACTCGAGCGGGATCCGCGGGGGCACCGGGCTGGGCCCCGAGCCGGCGGCTGCGCCGTCCGCACCCCCCGGCTGCGCACCGGTCCCGGCACCGGCACCCGCCCCAGCAGCGCCGGAGTCGGGGTCGGCGCCCGCACCGAGCGGGACGCCCGGGTCGGGAAGCCCCCCGCCGGCAGCGCCGACCTCGGCCGCGCCGGCCTCGGCCGCGCCGGCCTCGGCC
>CAZYHR010000049.1:0-23113 GCA_964647395.1 uncultured Intrasporangiaceae bacterium
TGCTGGCCGAGGCCGAGGCCATCATCGCCGCCGCCGCCGGCAACCAGGTCGCCGAGGCGATGGCCGCCGAGCTGCGGGCCCGGCTCGCCTGGAGCGCCGGTGACCCGGGCGCGGGCGCCGCCGGGCTGCGCGAGGGGCTGTCCCGGATCAGCATGGCGGGCCTGCGCCTGCCGCTCACCTGCCTGCTGGCCGATCTGCTGGTCGAGACCGCCGACTGGGCCGCGGTCGAGCAGGTGGGCCGCGAGCTGTTGAGCGCGGGCGCGCAGCGGCGCGACGAGTGGCTGCTCGCCTACGGTCAGCGCCACCTGGGCCTGGCCCTGGTCGAGACCGGGCGGTTCGCCGAGGCCGGTGAGCTGCTCGAGGCGGCCCTGGCCGCCGCCCCGAGGTTGCTGCCGGATCTGGTCGGGCCGATCGCCTGGGCGCTGGGCAACGCCCTGGTCGGGTCCGCCGAGCCGGGTGCCGCCCGCACGGCCTACGCCAGGGCCGCCACCCACTTCGAGGCCGAGGGCCGCCGGGTGGAGACCGCGCACGCCCAGAAGCGCGCGGGAGATGCCGCGTGGGACGTCGACGACCTCGAGGCGGCCGATGCGCACTTCGAGGCCGCGCTCGAGCACGCCGCCGGCACCCACGCCGTCGATGTCATCGCCGACGCCTCGCGTGCCCGGGGGGTGCTGCGGGCGCAGCGCGGCGAGCTCGAGGCCGGCCTGGCCGACCTCGACGCGGTGCCGGACCGCATCGCGGCCCTGGCCGCCGAGCGGGACATCGAGCTCGACCCGGACTGGGTGGCCGGGCTGCGTTTCGGGGTGCTGCGGCAGGGTGCGCACGTGCTGGCCGGCGTCGGCGAACCGCAACGGTCGGTGGCCCGCCTCGACGCCGCGCTGCCCGGCCTGGTCGGCGAGGCGGCGGCGCTGGTCGGTGCCGAGCGGGCCCTGTTCCTGGCCCGGGCCGGGCGGCTCGACCAGGCCCGGGTGGCCGCCGAGGCGATGCTGCCCGAGCTGCCCGAGCACCTGGCCGGGCTGCGCCAGCAGATCGCCGCCCAGGTCGCCCAGGCCCTCGCCGATGCCGGTCAGGTCGAGGCAGCCGACGCGATCTGGGAGCGCTTCGGGCCGGAATGAGGGGCGCTCGCCGGCCCCGGCGGACCTCGTCCCACCGCTGTCGCCGACCGGACCGCGGAGCGCCAGGTGACCCGCCTCACACCCGGCTGCGCACCCTCGGGCTCGACCGATGATGTTACCCGTGGGTAACATTGGGCTGCCCCGGACTCGGGGCGGTCACCACGAGCACCGGGTCCGTGGGATCGGCCCGGGCCTGACAGGATGGTCCTGACTGCTGTTGTCCCCGAGGGAGGATGCTCACCGCATGAACATCGTCGTCTGCGTGAAGTACGTGCCCGACGCCCAGGCCGAGCGCACCTTCACCTCTGACCACACGACCGACCGCACCAACGTCGACGGCATCCTGTCCGAGTTGGACGAGTATGCCGTCGAGCAGGCGCTGCTGCTCACCGAGGCGGACGGCGGCGAGGTCACCGCCCTGACCATCGGGCCGGACGGCGCCGCCGACGCCATCAAGAAGGCGCTGCAGATGGGTGCCGACCGCGGCGTGCACGTCAGCGACGACGCCATCGCCGGCTCCGACGCCGTCGCCACGTCGCTGCTGCTGGCCAAGGCCATCGAGAAGCTCGGCCCGGTCGACCTGGTCGTCACCGGCATGGCCTCGACCGACGGCACCATGGGGGTCGTGCCGACCATGCTCGCCGAGCGGCTCGGGCTGCCCGCCGTGACCCTGGCCTCCGCGGTGAACATCTCCGGCGGCACCGTGTCGATCCGCCGGGACGGCGACGCCGCGAGCCAGACCGTCGAGGCCGCGCTGCCCGCGCTGGTCTCGGTCACCGACCAGATCAACGAGCCGCGCTACCCGTCGTTCAAGGGCATCATGGCCGCCAAGAAGAAGCCGGTCGAGCACTGGACGCTGGCCGACCTCGGCGTCGACGCCGGCCAGGTCGGCCTGGCCGCGGCCTGGACCGCGGTCGATTCGGTGACCGCTCGGCCGCCGCGCCAGGCCGGCACCATCGTCAAGGACGAGGGCGACGGCGGCAGCAAGCTGGCGGCCTTCCTCGCCGAGCGCAAGTTCGTCTGACCGCCCACGACTCTAGGGAGATCCACGACCATGGCCGAAGTTCTCGTCCTCGTCGACCACGTCGGCGGCCAGCTGCGCAAGACCACCGCCGAACTGCTGACCATCGCCCGCCGGCTCGGCGAGCCCTCCGCCGTCTTCGTCGGCGAGGGCTACGACACCGCGGCGGCCGGGCTCGCGGCATACGGTGCCACCAAGGTCTACCGCGTCGAGGGTGACCTGACCGCCTATCTCGTCGTCCCCCAGGCCGAGCTGCTGGCTCAGCTCGTCGAGCAGACCCAGCCCGCCGCGGTCCTGGTGGCCAGCTCGCCCGAGGGCAAGGAGATCGCCGCCCGGCTGGCGATCAAGGTCGGCTCCGGGCTGCTCACCGATGCCGTCGACGTCCAGCCCGCCGACGGGGGTGGCCTGGCCACCACGCAGAACGCGTTCGCCAGCGCCTTCTCGGTGACCGCGCGGGTCACCCACGGCATCCCGATCGTCGCGGTGAAGCCGAACTCGGCCACGCCCGAACCGGTCGACGGGGTCACCCCCGCCGAGCAGGCCGTGGCGTTCACGCCGTCGGCCCTGGCCACCTCGGCCCGCATCACCGACAGCAAGCCCAAGGAGAAGACCGGCCGGCCCGAGCTGACCGAGGCGGCCATCGTCGTGTCCGGCGGCCGGGGGACCGGCGGCGACTTCTCCTCGGTCGAGGCCTTCGCGGACTCGCTCGGCGCCGCGGTGGGCGCCTCCCGCGCCGCCGTCGACGCGGGCTGGTACCCGCACTCGTCCCAGGTCGGCCAGACCGGCAAGCAGGTCAGCCCGCAGCTCTACGTCGCCTGCGGCATCTCCGGCGCGATCCAGCACCGGGCCGGCATGCAGACCTCCAAGACGATCGTCGCGGTCAACAAGGACGAGGAGGCCCCGATCTTCGAACTCGCCGACTTCGGGGTGGTCGGCGACCTGTTCGCGGTGCTGCCGCAGGCCACCAGCGAGGTCCGGGCCCGTCAGGGCTGAGTCGCGGGCCGACCCGGCCGCGCGGGCCGCGTTGACGCGGCATCCGGGTCGGGACAGGATGCGGGGCGTGGAGTTGACCCTGCTCGCGCACCAGCCGGTGCTCGTCGGGGCGCTCGTGCGGCTCGAGCCGATGGGCGAGCGGCACGTCGACGCGCTGTGGCCGCTCTACGCCGAGGGCGATGAGCCGGCGGCGGTGGCCGCCCTGCGTCGCGAACAGGTATGCCGCGCGCTCGCCTCCGCGGCGGCCCGCGCGGACCGGGCCGACTGGGCCGTCGTCGCGCTGGACCACGCCGGGCAGGGTGAGCGGGTGGTCGGTGAGGTCGTGCTCTTCGAGCTGGACGAGGTGCACGCGGCGATGACCTTTCGGATCGCGCTGGTCGGGCCGGAGGTGTTCGGCCGGGGCTACGGGGGCGAGGCGACCCGGCTGGTGCGCGACTTCGCCTTCGACCGGCTCGGCCTGCACCGGCTGCAGCTCGACGTGCGGTCGCACAATGTGCCGGCCCGGCGTGCTTATGCCAGAGCGGGATTCGTCGTCGAGGGGTGTCGGCGCCAGGTTGAGCTCGTCGGTGGGGAGTGGGTCGATGCCATCGACATGGCGCTGCTGGACACCGACCCGCGGCCCTGAGCTGCGGCGGCTGGGCGCTGGTGGCCGTGCCCAGCGGTGCTGCGGCCCCGCACCCAGCAGGCCGACGCGTCACCCCGCGGGCGTGTCCTGACCGGTGACCGCCCCGGCCCGACCGGCGCGGGCCCGGCCGATCGCGGTGCGCCCGGACCGCCAGGCCGTCAGCGGTGTGCGGGCCGCCTGGCGGATGGCCCGGCGCAGCCCGGACACCCCGACCCGCAGCCCGCCGACCTCGACGATCCGCCAGCCGCCGCGGGTGGCCAGCACCCGTAGCTCGTGGTCGGGGTTGACCGCGACGGGGTTGCCGACGATCTCGAGCATCGGCACGTCGCTGACCGAGTCGCTGTAGGCGAAGCAGGCCCGTAGGTCGTAGTCGTGCTCCAGCGCGAGCTGCCGGATGACCTCGGCCTTGCCCTCCTTGTAGCAGAACGGGCCGGCCAGCACTCCCGTGTAGCAGCCCTTCTCGTCCCGCTCGGCGGTCGTGCCGCGGCCGTAGTCCATGCCCGCCGCCACGGCGAAACGCTGCACGATCTCGGTCGGGCTCGCCGACACCAGGACCAGGTCGTGCCCGGCTGCCCGGTGCTCGTCGAGCACGTCCCGCATCGCCGGCGTGATCGTGGCCACCAGATCGTCCAGGAAGTCGTCGGCCAGCGACTCCACCTCGCTGGCCGGGTGTCCGGCCACCCCGCGCAGGATGCGGTCGCGGACCTTGGCCGAGGTGTCGTCGCTGCTGCCCTGCAGCATGAACATCGCGTTGCGAGCCAGATCGAGCGCCAACTCGCGCTTGCCGACCAACCCGGCCCGGAAGGCGGCCTTCGCCAGCGGGATGTTCGCGGACCCGGGGATCAGGGTGCCGTCGAGGTCGAAGAAGGCCGCGGCGCGCGCGGGACGGTCCATGCCGTTCATGCTATGGGCTGGCCGGCGCCGCACCCGGGCCCCAGGTCACTCCCATCCCACCGCCCGCATCAGGTATGCCACCCCGCCCCCCGCCCCCTAGGCAACCGTTTTCACCGGGGTCCGGGCAACCCGAACGGTGGGCGACGACCCCCGCCGGTGATCGTCAGTCCTGCGGCTCCTCGACCTCGCTGACCCAGGCGGCGAAGACCGGCACCCGGTGCCACGGGTGGGCTGCGTCGTCGGGCACCCAGGTGTCCGCGACGTCGCGGGCTCGGGCGACGACGGCGTACGGGTGCCCGAAGCGCAGCCGCGCCGCGCGGATCGTCACCTGCCCCGGCACCAGCGCGGCGGCCCCCGCCAACGGCATCGCGGTGAGCGCAGCGGCTTCGAAACCGCGGCGGTGGTAACGGGCCACCGCGGCCTGGACGGCGGTGGCCGGCAGGGTCGGCCGGCCGAGCAGCGGCCCGAGCAGCTGACCGGCCGCCTCGAAGCCCAGGTCGGCCCCCAGTTCGGTCAGGGCGTGGCGGCTGCGCGCCGACCAGGCCGGCAGGGTGACATCGACCCAGTGTTCCTGCCGGGCCGGCCCGGCACTCATCTCGCGTCGCTCGGTGATCGCCCACCCCGGACCATCGCCCAGCGGCAGGTCGAACAGCGACAGCCGCCGTTCGGCGATCCGCTGGGCCGACAGACCGGCGACCTCGTATGCCGCCTCCAGCACCTGCGCGGGCGGCAGCGCGGGGTCGGCGATCACCGACAGCACGTCCAGTCCGCTGCTGGCCAGCGCGCAGTGCACGGCCATCGGGCCGTGCGCCGTGCGCAGGATCTGCAGATCGTGCCCGATCACCCATCGCTGCGGCGCCGCCCGCAGCGCCCGGTCCAGCCGCCCCGCGAACGCCCCCGGGCCGAGATCAGCGGCGGGCGCGACGGTGAACGGGACCTGCCAGGCGACCCGGGTCGCGACGACCGTGGCCAGCATGAGCAGCAACCGCGGGTCGTCGAGGTCGGCGGGGAAGGCGTCGATCAGCCCGCCGGTGTGCTCCCGGGCCCACGCGTCGGCCTCGGCCTGGGTCGGCAGCCCGCCGGTCGAGCACGGCAGCCCGGCCAGGAAGTCGCGGATGCCGGGAGCCCGCACCGCCTCGGCCAGCCAGCCGGCCGCTGCGGCGTGCACCGCGTCGGGCGGGTCGGCGAGCAGGCGCTCGGTCAGCGTGGCCGCGTGCTCGAGCGGGCAGCCGAGCGCGGTGGCCAGCGCCTCGCCGGCGGCCGAGCCGGGCACCAGGCGGCCGGCTCGGGCGGCCAGCCCGAGCAGCAACCAGCCCCCCAGCGGTGAGGCGACGTGGTGGGCCGAGCCGCCCCGGGCGGCCGAGTCGGCGAGGATCGCGGAGTGCAGGCGGGCGGCATACCGGGTCAGCGGCGCGGTGAGCACGGGGGCGAGCGACGGCATACGCCGATCCTCCCAGCCGATCCGCCCAGCGGCCCACCGGAGGTGGACTCGGTCGGCCGCCGCCGACCGTCGGACTTAGGATCGGCCCGTGGCGCACTACCTCGACCATGCCGCGACGACCCCGCTCTACCCGGAGGTCGTCGAGGCGATGGCGCGTCAGGCCGGCCAGGTCGGCAACCCCTCGTCGCTGCACACTGCGGGCCGCTCGGCCCGCAAGGTGGTCGAGGAGTCCCGCGAGCGACTGGCCGCCCTGGTCGGCGCCCGGCCCTCGGAGGTGGTGTTCACCTCCGGCGGCACCGAGTCGGACAACCTCGCCGTCCTGGGGGTCGTGCAGGCCCGCCGGGCGGCCGACCCGGCCCGCCGCCGGTTGCTGGTCGGCGCGGCCGAGCACCACGCCGTGCTGGACACCGCCGACGCCCTGGAGAAGGCGGGCGAGGCGCACGTCGTCCGGCTGCCCTGCGCCCCCGACGGCATCGTCCGGCCCCAGGCCGTGGCCGAGGCGATCGGCGACGACCCCGGCTCGGTCGCCCTGGTGTCGGTCATGTGGGCCAACAACGAGGTCGGCACGATCAGCGACCTCGCGGCGATCACCGCCGTCGCCCACGAGCACGGCATCCCGGTGCACACCGACGCGGTCCAGGCGGTGGGCCACGTGCCGGTCGACTTCGCCGCGTCGGGGGTCGACCTGCTGTCGCTGACCGGCCACAAGCTCGGCGGACCGTGCGGCAGCGGGGCGCTGCTCGTGCGCCGCGAGCTGACCGTGCAGCCGGTCACCCACGGCGGCGGTCAGGAGCGGCACATCCGCTCCGGCACGCTGCACACCGTCGGCATCCTCGGGCTGTCGCTGGCCGTGGAACGGTCGGTCGGCGACCTCGACACCGAGGGCCCGCGGCTGGTCGCGCTGCGCGACCGGCTCGTCGAGGGCGCCATGGCGGCCGTCGACGGCATCCGGCCCGGCGGGCACTGGGCGCCCGGCGACTGGGCCGGCCGGCTGCCCGGCAACGCCCACCTCATCGTCGACGACTGCGACGGCGACTCGCTGCTCTACCTGCTCGACGCCGCCGGCATCGAGTGCTCCACCGGGTCGGCCTGCCAGGCGGGCGTCCCGCAGCCCAGCCATGTCGTGCTCGCCATGGGCCTGCCCGAGTCCGCGGCCCGCGGCACCCTGCGGCTCACCCTCGGGCACACCTCGACCGAGGCCGACGTCGAGGCCGTCCTCGTCGCGCTGCCCGCCGCGGTCGACCGGGCCCGCCGGGCAGCCGGGGTCGCCTGATGCGGGTCGTCGCCGCGATGAGCGGCGGCGTCGACTCCGCGGTCGCCGCCGCCCGCCTCGTCGACGCCGGCCATGACGTGGTCGGCGTGCACCTGGCCCTGGCCCAGCAGGCCACCGTGCTGCGCGAGTCGGCCCGCGGCTGCTGCACCATCGAGGACGCCGGCGACGCCCGCCGGGTCGCCGACCGGTTGGGCATCCCCTTCTACGTGTGGGATCTCGCGGCCCGGTTCCGCGCCGACGTCGTCGACGACTTCGTCGCCGAGTATGCCGCCGGCCGCACCCCCAACCCGTGCCTGCGCTGCAACGAGCGGATCAAGTTCGCCGCGCTGCTGGACAAGGCCGTGGCGCTCGGCTTCGACGCGGTCGCCACCGGCCACTACGCGCGCATCGTCGAGGGCCGCAGCGGACGCGAGCTGCACCGGGCCGTCGACCCGGCCAAGGACCAGTCCTACGTCCTCGGGGTGCTGGAGGCCGACCAGCTGGCCCGGGCCTTCTTCCCGCTCGGCGACTCGACCAAGGACCAGGTGCGGGCCGAGGCGGCCGACCGCGGTCTGGCCGTGGCCCGCAAGCCCGACTCGCACGACATCTGCTTCATCCCGGACGGCGACACCCGCGCCTTCCTGGCCCGGCACCTCGACCAGCGGCCCGGCGAGATCGTCGACGAGACCGGGGCGGTGGTCGGTTCGCATTCCGGCGCACGGGGGTTCACCGTCGGGCAGCGTCGCGGGCTGCGGCTGTCCCGCCCGGCAGCCGACGGCCGGCCGCGCTATGTCCGGTCGGTCGACGCCGCCGCCAACCGGGTCGTCGTCGCACCCGCCGAACTGCTCGGCGTCGACACCGTCGAGGCCGGGCACGTCCGCTGGTGCGGCCGCCCGCCCGCCCCGGGCGCGGTGCTGCGGCTCGGCGCCCAGTTGCGGGCGCACGGCGCCGAACTGCCCGGCCGGGTCGTCGTCGACGCCGCCCCGGAGGGTATGCCGCGGCTGCGGGTCACGCTCGACGCCCCGGTCCGCGGGGTGGCCCCCGGGCAGTCCGTCGTGCTCTACGACGGCCCGCGGGTGCTCGGCAGCGGCACGATCCGCGCGGCATACCGGTCGTGACCCGGGGTTCGTCCGCCGGCCCGGCCCGCCCGGTCGCGGCGGGGCGACGCAGGGACGGTCCCCTCGGCTCACTAGGCTGGCGCCATGCCTGACCGCATCCGCTCGGCGCTCTCGCGGCACATCGACTCGGGTCGCATCCCGGGTCTGGTCGCCCTGGTCGCCCACCGCGACGAGGTCCGCGTGGTGGTCCTCGGCGAGCGCAGCCTCGACGGCCCGCCGATGACCCGGGACACGATCTTCCGCATCGCCTCGCTGACCAAGCCGATCCTCGCCGTGGCGACCATGTCGCTCGTCGAGGACGGGCTGCTGGACCTGGACGCGCCGATCGGGCTGCAGGGGCTGCCCGAACTGTCCTTCCCCTGGGTGCTGCGCACGCCGACGAGTTCGATCGAGGACACCGTGCCCGCCGAGCGGGCCATCACCCCGCGCCACCTGCTGACCTTCACCCACGGGCTGGGCTTCAGCGCCACGCTGCGTTCGCCGATCACGCCGCGGCTGATGTCCGACCTGGCCCAGGGGGCGCCGACGCCGCAGGCCTTCGCCGACCCCGACGAGTTCATCGCGCGGGCCTCGCGGATCCCGCTGCTGCACCAGCCCGGCATGGGCTGGACCTACAACACCGGCGCCGACATCCTCGGCGTGCTCGTCTCGCGGGTGACCGACCAGTCGCTCGAGCAGGTCATGCGCGAGCGGGTCTTCGACAAGGTCGGCATGCCGGACACCGGCTTCCACGTCCCGGCCGAGAAACTCGACCGCCTGGTCACCTGGTACCTGCCCGACCACGACACCGGGCTCAAGGTGCTCGACGAGCCGCCGGGGGAGTGGTCCCGGCCGCCGGTCTTCCAGGCCGGCGCGTCCGGCCTGGTCGGCACCGCCGACGACTGGCTGGCCTTCGGCCGGATGATGCTCGCCCAGGGCGAGGCCCCCGGCGGCCGGGTGCTGCAGCCGCAGTCGGTGCGCGACATCATGGCCAACCACCTGCCGGAGGCGCTGCGGGTCGGCGCGCAGCCCTTCCTGCTGGGCCGCGGCTGGGGCTACGGCGGCACCGTCGACCTCGACGAGGATCGGCCCGGCCGGGTCGTCGGGCGCTACGGCTGGGTCGGCGGCACCGGCACCAGCGGTCACATCAGCCCGAAGACCCACACGGTCGAGGTGCTGATGACCCAGGTGCAGCTCACCGGACCCAGCGACGAGGCGGTCATGGGAGCGTTCTGGGCGGCCAACGCCGCGGTCCGCCAGGCCGCGCGGGCGGCGGCGGGCGGCGGCCGCCCGCCCGGCCCGGACGGCGAGGCCGGCGCCGGCCCGGGCGGCGAGACGCCCGACGGCCACCCGTCGTGACCGTCGCGTCGGGCATCGGCTCCTGGCCGGGCACCGACGTCCGGGAGCCGCTGCGGGTGCTGCGCGAGCTGCTCGGTGGGCTGGACGGCACGCCCGACGGGTCGGGCGGCGTGCTCGGCCTGCCCTATCTGCCCGAGCTGCCCGCCCGCGGGCCGGGCGGCGACCTCGTCGGCCGCGGCGCCGGGGTGCTCGTCGAGCTGCCGGTCGACCTACAGCCGGCCGGGTGGCGCCTGGTCGACCGGCCGGGTCGCGACGCGGCGCGCACCGCCGCGTTCTGGCGGCAGGACCTCGACGAGCTCGCCGAGGCCTTCGACGGGTATGCCGGCCGGCTCAAGATCGCCGTCGCCGGCCCCTGGACGCTCGCGGCGTCGCTGTGGCTGCCCCGCGGCGAGCGGGCCGTCGTCGACCGGGGCGCCTGCCGCGACCTGGCCGCCTCGCTCGCCGAGGGGCTGCGCCGGCTGGCCGCGACGGTCGAGCGGCTCGTCCCCGGCGCCGAGGTCGTCGTGCAGGTCGACGAGCCGTCGCTGCCGGCCGTGCTCGAGGGCCGGCTGCCGACCGCGTCGGGTTTCGGCAAGCTGCCCGCCGTCGACCCCGTCGACGCGCGGACCGCGCTCGGTGCGGTGCTCGCGGCGGTGGGCCCGCGGCATACAGTGCTGCACTGCTGTGCCGCCAACCCGCCCCAGCCGGTGCTGCGCGGCGCGGGGCCCGCCGGCCTGTCGGTGGACACGACGGCGCTGACCCCCCGCGGCTGGGAGGGCCTGGCCGTCGCGCTCGAGGCGGGCACGACCGTGTATGCCGGGTGCGTCCCCACCGCGCCCGGCGCCGACCTGTCGGTCGCGCGGCTGGTCGAGGGGGTGACCGGCCCGTGGTCCCGGATCGGTATGCCGCCCGGCTCCCTGGCCGCCCTCGCCGTCACCCCGACGTGTGGCCTGGCCGGGCTGTCGCCGGCGGCGGCGGTCCGGCGGCAGCGGGTCGTCGTCGACGTGGCGCGGGAGATCGTCCAGCGGGCCGCGGGCTAGCGAGCCCGGGCGGTGGCGGCGGCCCGGCTCACCGCGGCCCGGCTCACCGCGGCCCGGCTCACCGCGGCCCGGCGCGCGGCACGATGCCGGTGCGGCCGGCCGAGCTGCCGTGCTCGGACAGCGGCCGGAAGCGCAGCGTCGTGAACTCGTGGTGGAAGTCGCGGCGGTCACGCTCGGCCATCGCCCGCAGGTGCCGGCCGGCCGCCGGGTCCGGGCTGCGGCCGAACACCATGTCGGTCATCTCCCGCGCCGAGCGCCACACCGAGATCGTCGAGAACGTCGCGGGCGGGCACATCGCCGCGAGCGCGAGCGTCACGCCGGGCGCGTCGCGGACCTGCCGCTCGACGGGGCGGCCCCAACGCACGAAGCGGGGCAGCTCGGTCAGCCGCGAGCGGGCCAGGGTCACCGCGACGACGGGCTCGCCGGGGGCCGAGCGGCCGGCCAGCTCGGGCAGGTCGTCGAGGCCGCGCACGCCGCCCCACCGGCGCAGGAACTCCAGCCGCAGGTGCCAACCGGCGGCCAGCCGCCGCCCCAGCCGGTGGTCGGCGAGGAAGGCGTCCAGGGCCGCCTCGTCGGACCAGGCGGCGAACACCGCGAGCCGCCCGAGCCGCATCCGCCGCGGCGAGAGCACCGGCGCGCCCAGTTGCATGAGCGCGAGGCACTCCAGGTGCCGCAGCCCGGGCACCGCACCCGGGTCCGGGGGCCGCAGCAGCACGCGGGCCGACTCGGCCGGGTGCAGCCGGGCCAGGTGGACGGAGTGCAGCACGGTCGTCGGGTCCGTGGTGCCGCTCAGCCGCGCTCGTCGGCACTGAGCGGGCGGCACCGGGCGATGGCCAGGAAGACGCCGAAGTCGCGTTCCCGGCCGTCGACCCGCTTGGTCACCGAGTCGATGTCGCGCATCGTCACCGACCCGAAGCCGGCCGCCTCGAGGCGCCGGGTCAGGTCGGCCCGGTCGAAGCCGTGGTGGCCCGCGAAGTGCTCGCGGTGCCGGTGGAAGGCCCCGTCCGGGTCGTCGTCCAGGTCGGCGACCGCCAACCAGCCGCCGTCGGCGAGCAGCCCCCGGACCCGGCGCAGCAGCAGGTCGACGTCGGGCACGTGGTGCAGCGCCATCGACATCCAGGCCACGTCGAAGGGGCCCTGGACCCCGGCCGGGTCGGCGGTGAGGTCCGCCTGCCGCACGGTGAGCCGGTCGCCGAGGCCCTCGGCCGCGACGGCCCGCTCGGCCTCGGCCACCATCCCCGCGGACGGGTCGGTGACGACGACGGAGCCGACCTCGCCGGCGAGCAGCCGGGAGAGCAGCCCGGTGCCGGCGCCGACCTCGAGGGCCCGGATCGAGCCGTCCAACGGCACCGCGGCCCGCAGGCCGTGCGCCACCCGCTCGGCCCGCTCGCGGTGCCCCGACCGGTCGTCCCAGCCGGCCGCGTCGTCGTCGAACGAGTCGTGCGGGGACCGGTGACCGGGCTCCCGACCGGGCGGCTGACCGGGCCCCTGACCGGGCGGCTGATCGTGCTCGTGCATGCGCCCAGCGTGGCACAGCGATGTCGGTGCCATCGGGCAGGATGACCTGCGTGACCGACGAGCGACCCAGCACCGACCGCGACCTGCCCGAGACCGAGGTGCCGGCCGGCGCGCAGCACGAGTGGGTCGAGCTGGCCGACCAGGTGCGGGCGCACCAGTTCGCCTACCACGTGCAGGACGCGCCGACGATCAGCGACGGTGAGTACGACGCGCTGGTGCGCCGGCTCACCGAGCTCGAGGACGCCCACCCGCAGTTGCGCACGCCCGACAGCCCGACCCAGCAGGTCGGCGCGGCCGCCTTCTCGACCGACTTCGCCGCGGTCGACCACCTCGAGCGGTTGATGAGCCTGGACAACGCGTTCAGCGCCGGCGAGCTGGCCGGCTGGGCGGCCCGGGTCGAGCGGGAGGCCGGCGGGGCGGCATACCACTTCCTGTGCGAGCTGAAGATCGACGGGCTGGCCGTCAACCTGCTCTACGAGGGCGGCCGGCTGACCCGCGCGCTGACCCGGGGCGACGGGCGCACCGGCGAGGACGTCACCAACAACGTCCGCACCATCGGCGGCATCCCGACCGTCCTGCACGGCGACGACCTGCCCGAGCTGGTCGAGGTGCGCGGCGAGGTGTTCTTCCCGATCGAGGCGTTCGCCGACCTCAACGCGACCCTCGTCGAGGCCGGCCGCGCGCCGTTCGCCAACCCGCGCAACGCCGCCGCCGGGTCGCTGCGACAGAAGGACCCGCGGGTCACCGCGACCCGGCCGCTGCGGATGCTCGTGCACGGCATCGGGGCGCGGCGCGGCTTCTCGTTCACCCGGCAGAGCCAGGCGTATGCCGCCCTCGCCCGCTGGGGGCTGCCCACCTCGGCGCACTGGCGGGTCTTCGACACCCTGGCCGAGGTCGAGCAGTTCATCGCGGATTTCGGCGAGCACCGGCACTCGGTCGAGCACGAGATCGACGGGGTGGTCGTCAAGGTCGACGAGACGGCGGTGCAGCGGGCGCTCGGAGCCACGTCGCGAGCCCCGCGCTGGGCGATCGCCTACAAGTACCCGCCCGAGGAGGTCAACACGGTGCTGCTCGACATCCAGGTCAACGTCGGGCGCACCGGCCGGGTCACCCCCTTCGGGGTGATGCGCCCGGTCGTCGTGGCCGGGTCGACGGTCGAGCGGGCCACCCTGCACAACGCCGACGAGGTGCGCCGCAAGGGCGTGCTCATCGGCGACACCGTCGTGCTGCGCAAGGCCGGCGACGTTATCCCGGAGATCCTCGGCCCGGTGGTCGAGTTGCGCGACGGCACCGAGCGCGAGTTCGTCATGCCCACCGAGTGCCCCTCGTGCGGCGCCGCCCTGGCCCCGGAGAAGGAGGGCGACAAGGACATCCGCTGCCCCAACGCCCGGTCCTGCCCGGCCCAGCTGCGCGAGCGGCTGTTCGCCCTGGCCGCCCGCGGCGCCCTGGACATCGAGGCGCTCGGCTGGGAGGGCGCGGCCGGGCTGCTCGAGGCCGGGGTGCTGACCGACCCGGCCGGCGACACCGACGAGAGCCTGCTGTTCGACCTGGACCGGGGGCGGCTGGCGCGGGTGCCGCTCTACACCCGGGCGGCCAAGCGCACCGACCCCGACGACCGGGTCGTCGACGGCCGGGTGCTGTCGGCCAACGGCGAGAAGCTGCTGGCCAACCTCGAGTCGGCCAAGGCGCAACCGCTGTGGCGGGTGCTCGTCGCGTTGTCGATCCGGCACGTCGGCCCGACCGCGGCCCGGGCCCTGGCCACCCATTTCCGGTCGCTGGCGGCGATCCGAGCCGCCTCGGTCGAGGCGCTGTCCGGCGTCGACGGGGTCGGCGGGGTCATCGCCGAGTCGGTGCGCGACTGGTTCGACCGGCCCGGCAGCGAGTGGCACGACCGGCTGGTGACCCGCTGGGCGGCGGCCGGGGTGCGCATGGTCGACGAGGTGGACGAGTCGGTCGGGCGCACCCTGGAGGGCCGCACCGTCGTGGTCACCGGGTCGCTCGAGGGCTTCACCCGGGACGGGGCCAAGGAGGCGATCATCGCCCGCGGCGGTAAGGCCGCCGGGTCGGTGAGCAAGAACACCGACTTCGTCGTCGTCGGTCCCGGCGCCGGGTCCAAGGAGGCCAGGGCCCGCGAGCTGGGCCTGACCATCCTCGACGAGGCCGGCTTCGTGCAACTGCTGAAGACCGGCCAGGTGGCCGCCGGGGGCGCCGGCGACTGAGGAACGAACCGGCTGGCTGCGGCGTCCGAGCAGGGACCGCGGGTCCAGGGTGAGTACCACTACTCAAAACCGGCCGGTCGCTCTGCCGTCGCTGCGGCGGGTCGTGACAGGATCGACCCGCTGTGATCGCCCGCACGTCGAACAGGGGAAGACGTGAGCACGAACCCGTTGGTGGCCGGACCGGTCGACACCTCGACCGCGACCGCCGGCACCGGTCTCATCGACGACGTCGTCCAACTGTGCACGGCCATCCAGGAGGGCAACTGGGTCGACGCGGCGCTCGCCGGGGTGGCGACCGCGGTGGACGCCCTGGCCACCGCCATCGACCCGGTCGGCACGCTCATCGCGTGGGGCGTGGGCTGGATCATCGAGCACGTCGAGCCGCTCAAGGGCTGGCTCAACGACCTGACCGGCGACGCGGGCCAGGTGCTCGGCTTCGCCCAGACCTGGGGCAACATCGCCACCCACCTGTCCGAGCAGGGCACCTTCTTCGCCAACCGCGCCACCACCGACCTGGCCGGTATGTACGGCACCGGCCTGGCCGCCTACGTCGAGGCCGCCAACGGCAAGCTCGGCACGATCGGTGCGCTGGCCCAGGCCTCGTCCGCGATCGGCGGGGGCCTGCAGTTGGCCGCGATGCTCGTGCAGTTCGTGCACGACCTGGTCCGCGACACGATCAGCCAGATCATCGGCTCCTGCTCCTCGGCGCTGCTCTGGGCCGCCACCGGCGTCGGCATCCCCTACGCCATCAGCATCGTCTCGTCCAAGGCGGCCTCCCTGTCGGCGACGATCTCCGCCAAGGTCACCGGACTGGTCCGCTCGCTGACCAAGCTCAAGGGCCTGTTCACCAAGCTCGACGAGCTCATGCCGGCCCTGCGCAACCTCGCCCGCGGCGGCCCGTCGGCCCCCCACGTCCCGGGCAACCCCCGGATCCCGGACGTTCCGCGGTCGCCGGACGCGCCGCACGGCCCGCACGGGCCCACCTCGGCGGTCGACGCCCCCGGCGCGTCCAGGGGCCCGAGCGAGTCGGTCTGCGTCGGCGATCCGGTCGACGTCGCCACCGGCCGGGTCATCCTGCCGGCCACCGACCTCACGCTGCCCGGAGCGCTGCCGGTCGAGCTGTCCCGGATGTTCTCCTCGACCTTCGGCGGCGGCCGCTGGTTCGGGCGCACCTGGGCCTCGTCGTTCGACGAGCGGCTCATCCTCGCCGAGGGCCGGGTCGTCCACGTCCGCCCCGACGCGGGCCTCATGCGCTTCCCGGCACCCACGGAGGGGATGCCGCCGGTCCTGCCCGAGCGCGGCATCCGGCGCTGGCCGCTGTCGGTCGAGGGCGGCACCTACCGGCTGGTCGACCCGGTCGCCGGCCACACCCGCACCTTCGCGGTCACGACCGAGCCCGACGTCGCCGAACTGGTCGGGATCACCGACCGTCAGGGCCGCTGGACCCGCATCGAGCGCGACGGCTCCGGAGCCCCGACCGGGGTCACGACGTCCGGCGGCTACCGGGTCGTCGTCGACACCGTCGTGCTCCCGGCCGGCGACCGCCGCGTCACCCGACTCGCCGTCGACGACCGTGGCACCGAGACGACCGTCTCGCGGTTCGGCTACTCGGCCGACGGCCTGCTGACCCAGGTCTGGCGCGGCGACTGGCCGGAGCCGACCCGGTTCGGCTACGACGCCGGGCAGCGGATCACCTCGTGGGTCGACACCAACGGGATGCGCTACGACTACACCTACGACGAGCACCACCGGTGCGTCGCGCAGGGCGCCCCGACCGGCGAGCTCGCGGCGGCCTACGACTACTCCGGGCACGACGCGAGCACCGGGCTGCGGGTCACCCTGATGACCGACGCCGAGGGTCACCAGTGGCGCTACCTCGTCGACGGGCAGGCCAACGTCGCCGCCGAGATCGACCCGCTCGGTGGCACGGTCCTGCACGACTACGACGAGTGGGGGCAGCGCGTCGCCACGACCGACGAGCTCGGCCACACCACCCGCACCGACTATGACGAGCTCGGCCAGGTCGTCGGCGTCACCTATCCGGACGGCACCCGGGCGAGCGTCGAGCGCGACCCGCAGTCCCACGCACCGGTGCGGGTCAGCGCGCCCGACGGGCGCACCTGGACCTACCTGCGCGACGCCGCCGGCCGGGTGGTCGCGCACACCGACCCCGCGGGAGCCACCAGCCGCATCACCCACGGCCCCGACCGGATCGAGGTCGTCGACGCGCTCGGCGGGGTCACCGTCACCCGCCTCGACGCCGCCGGTCTGGTCGTCGGCGCCACCGACCCGGCCGGGTGGAGCACGCAACTGGTCCGCGACGGTTTCGGCCGCATCGTCACCGCCGTCGACGCCGCCGGTGCCACCACGACGATGACGTATGCCGCGCCCGGCCGGCTGCGCGCGGTGCAGCACCCGGACGGCACGGTCGAGTCCTGGGAACACGACGGCGAGGGCAACCCGACCGCTCACATCGACCCCTCCGGTCGGCGGACCCGACGCAGCTACACCGGCTTCGACCTGCTGGCGAGCCAGACCTTCGCCGACGGGGCGACCGTGCGGTTCGGCTACAACCGCCTGCAACTGCTGACCTCGGTGACCAACGCCAACGGCGGCACCTGGAGCTACCACTACGACGCCGCCGGGCGACTGACCCACGAGACCGACTGGAACGGCCGCACCGTGCGCTACCGCCGCGACGCCGGCGGGCGGGTGGTCCGGCGCGACAACGGTGCCGGCCAGTGGGTCGAGCACGACCTCGACTGGGCCGGTCGATCGGTCCGCGAGACCACCGACGCCGGGGTGGTCACCGAACTGGCCTTCGACGCGGGCGGGCGCCTGGTGTTGGCGCGCGGCGGCGGCGTGGACCTCGAGCGCGTCCACGACCCCGCGGGCCGGCTGGTCGCCGAGGTCGTCGACGGGCACCGGCTCACCAACACCTACGACGTGCTCGGCCGGCGCACCTCGCGCACGACCCCGGCCGGGGTGCGCACCGAGTGGGACCACGACCCGACCGGCGCGCCGGTGCGGCTGCGCAGCGAGGGGCACGTCGTCGACTTCAGCTTCGACCCCGTCGGCCGCGAGGTCTGCCGGATCGTCGACGCCGATCTGCGGCTCGACCGGTCGCACGACATCATGGGCCGGCCGCTGGCCGAGCAGGTCGACGGCAGCCGGGGCGCCCCGATCCGCACCCAGTACGGCTATGCCAGAGGCGGATTGCTGGTCTCGATCGCCGACTCGCGCTGGGGCTCGGTCGACTACGCCCTCGACCCGACCGGGCGCGTCGAGGCGGTCCTCGGCCGCGAGGGCCTGCGCGAGCGCTACGACTACGACGGGGTCGGCAACATCGTCGCGGGACACCTGGGGGAGCGCTTCGACGAAGCGCCCGAGCAGGGCCGGCGCGTCTACCACGGCACGCTGCTCACCCGGGCCGGTCGCGACCGCTTCGACCACGACGGCGAGGGGCGGGTCATCGCGAGGCGGCGGCATACCCTGTCCGGCCGGGTGGACACCTGGCGCTACACGTGGGACGTCCACGACCGGCTCACCTCGTGCGTCACACCGGACGGCACGGCCTGGTCCTACGCTTACGACGCCACCGGCCGGCGCACCGCGAAGCGGCGGCACGCGCCGGACGGCCGGGTCGTCGAGGTCGTCGGGTTCGCCTGGGACGGCGAGCAACTCGTCGAGCAGGTGTCCGGCCACGAGCAGCCGACCGCGACGACGTGGGACTACGCGGGCGGCCGGCCGATCCTGCAGCACGAGCGCACGATCCGGCCGGGTGCCGCCCAGGACGAGATCGACGCCCGGTTCTACGCCATCGTCACCGACCTGGTCGGGGCGCCGACCGAACTGCTCACCGGCGACGGCCGCTCGGCGTGGCGGCAGGGCCGCAGCCTGTGGGGGGTGCCCGAGCGGTCCTGGGGGCCGTTCGCGCCGGCCACCGAGACGAGCATCCCGCTGCGCTTCCCGGGGCAGTACGCCGACGACGAGAGCGGGCTGCACTACAACCGGCACCGCTACTACGACCCGACGACGGGCCGGTTCCTCACGACCGACCCGCTGGGCCTGCTGCCGGCGCCCAACCCCAACGCCTACGTCGCCGACCCGCGCACGTGGTCGGACCCCTCCGGCCTCACCCCGTGCACGACGTACACCGCGCGCCCCTACGCCAGCAAGACCCTGGCCCAGAACCTTGCCGACGCCGGGCAGCCCGCCCCCACCACGTCACCCGGTTGGCAGGCCCACCACATGATCCCGGGCGGGGAGTACGCCGGTCGCTCGGCGAGCGCTCGCGACGCCCTGCACCAGACCCAGAACCTGCTCCACCAACTGGGGATCAACCTGGACGAGGCGGCCAACGGCATCTGGCTGCCGCCGGGCTGGCATCAGTCCATCCACACCGATCGCTACTTCGAGTACCTGTGGCAGTCGATGCGGAACGCGACGACCCGCCAGGAGGGCCTGGACATCCTCGACCGGATCGGCAGGACGATCGGCCAACAGCTGACCGACGGGTGGCTGGGTACCGGCCCGCCCTGGACGTTCTAGGGTGACGGCCATGGACACCCCCGCCGTCGTCGAGGTCAGCAACCGGCACCAGCAGTTGCAGTGGGCCTACTGGGACTCGCACGAGCAGTTCCTGGGGCGCGATGCCTTTGCCGGCACGTCGATGGCGTCGCGGTGGCGGCCGGTGCCGATGTGGCGCGAGGGCGGTGACGAGGGGCTGGCGATGGCCGACATCATGGAGGGTCCGCAGGGCGCCCTGACGATGTCCGACCGGGCCCGTGAGGTGCTCGCCGAGTTCCTCGACCCGGCCGGGGAGTTCCTGCCGGTCGAGGCCGACCCGCCGATCCACCTGTGGAACTGCACGCGCGTCGTCGAGGCCCTCGACCCCGAGGCGACCGAGGGGTTGCAGAGCGGCGGACGCTGGATCTACCTGGATCGCCTCGTCCTGCGCCGGGCGGCGGTGGCCGACGAGGGGTTCTTCTGCATCCCGCAGGGCCCGGGTCGGCTCTTCGCCACCCGCTGGGTCGTCGAGGCGGTCGACGGCGCCGGGCTCACCGGGTGGGCGGGCAAGCCCGTCGAGGTCAGCTGAGTCGGCATCCCGCGGGATCGGCGGGACTGGCAGACTGGGGCGATGCTGATCGGGCCGACCAGCGACCCGGCGGGGTTCCGGCCCCGTCGGGTCGAGCCGCCCGCCTGGGCCGACCGCGGCGTGACGTTCGACGAGCGGGTCACGCGGGACGAGCGGCTGCGGCTGCTCGAGCAACTGCCGGAGATGTCCGCCGCCCTCGACGCGACACTGGACTGGGCGTTCGGCCGGCCGGACGCCGACCCGCGTCTGGGCGACATCCGGAACTACCTGCTGGGCAACGCCGGCACCTACTACGCCGGCCGGCACCACGTCGCCCCCGCCGAAGGCCCGCAGCGCTATCTCGTCGAGGTCGAGTGCTGCCTGCTCGCGCCCGGCGTGCGCCAGGTCTGGCGCCCGTGCTACCTCGTCACGCTGCGCTGGGACGCGGCGACCCGGCAGGGGAGCCCGGCCCTCTCCCGCGGGCCGGCCGAACTGGCCCGGCTGACCTACCGCCTGGTCCGCACCCGGCACCCGTCCGACGTGCCCGACCTCGACGTGTCGCAGCCCGCCCGCGACTTCCTCGCCCAGCGGTGGGACGACCTGCTCGGCCTCCTGCAGCGGGCGGCCACCGAGGCCGTCGAGTCGGACAGCGGGTCGGGCGAACTCGACGACTGGCGCTTCCCCAACCGGGTCGTCATGACCGGCGCCTACGCGATCGCCGCGATCAGCGAGCCCGACCCCGGCTCGCTCGTCGTCGTGCTGCACTTCGAGGAGCGCCCCTGCTACGAGGGCCAGACCGACCTCGGCTACCTGGGTCACGACCTCGTCGTGCCGATGACCGACGGACCCCTGTCCGCCGAGCCGCTCGGCAGCCACTCGATCTGACGCCGCACGGCCGTGACCGGGGCGGCGCAGCACGTCCCCATAGGATGGCGAGCATGTCCTCGCTGTCCCGAGACGACGTGGCGCACCTGGCCATGCTCGCCCGCATCGACCTGTCCGACGCCGAGCTCGACCGCATGCTCGGCGAGCTCACCGTCATCCTCGACGCGGTGGCCCAGGTGCAGCAGGCACCCATCGATGGCGTGGAGCCGATGAGCCACCCGATGCCGCTGGTCAACGTCACCCGACCCGACGAGGTCGTGCCCGGGCTGACCGCCGAGCAGGCCCTGTCCGGCGCGCCCGAGGCGGCCCAGCAGCGCTTCTCGGTGCCGCGGATCCTGGCCGAGGACTGAGGGGGAGCAGACCAGATGATCGAGTTGAGCGACGACCCCACCCGCTGGAGCGCGGCGACCATCGCCGACGCCCTGGCGCGTCGGGAGGTCAGCGCCGTCGAGGTGACCCAGGCCCACCTGGACCGCATCGCCGCCGTGGACGGGCAGGTCCACGCCTTCCTGCACGTCGACGCCGACGGCGCCCTCGAGCAGGCCCGCGCCGTCGACGCGCGTCGCGCCGCCGACGACCCCGACCTGCACGTCATGGCCGGCGTGCCGATCGCCGTCAAGGACGTCATGACGACCGCCGGCCTGCCGACGACGTGCGGCAGCCGCATCCTGCAGGGCTGGGTGCCGCCCTACGACGCCACCGTCGTGACCAAGCTGCGCCGGGCCGGCCTGCCGATCCTCGGCAAGACGAACATGGACGAGTTCGCCATGGGCTCCTCCACCGAGCACTCCGCCTTCGGTCCGACCCGCAACCCGTGGGACCTCGAGCGCATCCCCGGCGGGTCGGGCGGCGGCTCGGCCGCCGCGGTGGCGGCATACCTGGCCCCGCTGGCGACCGGCACCGCCACCGGCGGCCCCCTCCGGCAGCCGGCCGCGGTCACCGGCACGGTCCGCACCCAGCCCACCTACGGCGGGGTGTCGCGCTACGGACTGGTCGCCCTGGCCAGCAGCCTCGACCAGGCGGGGCCGTGCGCCCGCACCGTGCTCGACACCGCCCTGCTGCACGCGGTCATGGGCGGCCACGACCCGCGCGACTCCACGTCGATCTCGGCGCCGGTCCCGCCGGTCGTCGCGGCCGCCCAGCGCGCCGACGTCACCGGGCTGCGCATCGGCGTGGTCCGCCAACTCATCGGCGACGGCTATCAGGCCGGGGTGCGCTCGCGCTTCGAGGAGAGCGTCCAGTTGCTCGTCGACGCCGGAGCCGAGGTGGTCGAGGTCGACTGCCCCAACTTCGTCTACGCGCTCGCCGCCTACTACCTCATCCTGCCCAGCGAGGCCTCGTCCAACCTGGCCAAGTTCGACGCGATGCGCTACGGCCTGCGGGTGCGGCCCGAGGGGGTCGACGACCCGAGCGCCGAGCAGGTCATGGCGGCCACCCGGGAGACCGGCTTCGGCGACGAGGTCAAGCGACGCATCATCCTGGGCACCTACGCCCTGTCCAGCGGCTACTACGACGCCTACTACGGCTCGGCGCAGAAGGTCCGCCGGCTCATCGCCCAGGACTTCGAGCGCGCCTTCCACACCGCCGACGTGCTGGTCAGCCCGACCGCGCCGACCACCGCCTTCCGGTTCGGCGACAAGGTCGACGACCCGATGGCCATGTATCTCAACGACGTTGCCACGATCCCGGCCAACCTCGCCGGCATCCCCGGCATGTCGCTGCCCAGCGGGCTGGCCGACGAGGACGGGTTGCCGACCGGCTTCCAGATCCTCGCCCCCGCCATGGCGGACGACCGACTGTATGCCGTCGGCGCGGCGCTCGAGCACGCCCTGGCCGCCCGCTGGGGCGGGCACCTGCTCGACCGGGCCCCCGAGCTCCCCACCAGCGCGCAGGAGGCGACCCGTGGCTGACCAGACGCTGACCTACGACGCGACCGTCGCGGCCTACGATCCGGTGCTCGGGCTAGAGGTGCACGTCGAACTCGGCACCGCGACCAAGATGTTCTGCGGGTGCCCGACCGCCTTCGGCGCGGCACCGAACTCGCAGGTGTGCCCGGTGTGTCTCGGCCTGCCCGGCGCCCTGCCGGTGGTCAACGAGATCGGGGTCGAGTCGGCGATCCGCATCGGGTTGGCGCTCAACTGCGAGATCGCCCCGTGGTGCCGCTTCGCGCGCAAGAACTATTTCTACCCGGACATGCCGAAGAACTTCCAGACCAGCCAATACGACGAGCCGATCGCCCGAAACGGTTGGCTGGACGTCGAATACGAGACGCCCGACGGGTCGCCGGGAACGTATCGGGTGCACATCGAGCGGGCCCACATGGAGGAGGACACCGGCAAGTCCACCCACGTCGGCGGGGCCACCGGACGCATCCACGGCGCGGACTACTCGCTGGTCGACTACAACCGGGCCGGCATCCCGCTCATCGAGATCGTCACCAAGCCGATGGTCGGGCTGGGTGAGCTGGCGCCCGAGATCGCCCGGGCCTACGTGTCCACGCTGCGTGATCTGCTGCGGGCGCTCGGGGTCTCCGACGTCAAGATGGAGCCGGGCTCGCTGCGCCGCGACGCCCACCCCTCGCTCCGGCCCAGGGCGGGC
>CAZYHR010000050.1:0-22984 GCA_964647395.1 uncultured Intrasporangiaceae bacterium
ATCATGGTCATTGCGCTCAACGAGGTCCGCAACGAGGGCCTGGTCCCCCGCGCGATCATCCTCGTCGTCGTCGCCATCGGCATCACCGTGCTCGTCTACGGCGTGGTCGCGCTCATCGTCAAGATGGACGACATCGGGCTGGCGCTGAGCCAGCGTCCGGCACCGGCGGCGCAACGTTTCGGCCTGTTCCTCGTCAAGGCCATGCCCAAGTTGCTCGCCGGTCTGTCGCTGGTCGGCATCGTCGCCATGGTCTGGGTGGGCGGGCACATCCTGCTCGTCGGTGCCGACGAACTCGGCTGGCACTGGCCGTACGCCACGGTCCACCACGCGGAGGAGGCGGTCGCCCAGGTCGGCGGCGTCGGCGGGTTGCTCGGCTGGCTGGTCAACACCGGACTGTCCGCCGTCGCGGGCCTGGTCGTCGGGGCGATCGTCGTGCTCGTCATGCACCTCATCCCGCGCAAGAAGGGCACCGCGCACTGACCCCGGCCGCCGGCCGGCGGCGGGTGCCCGATTTGGTCCGTCGGTGCTGCGGCGCTACCGTTGTCTCGATTTGGTAACAGGGGGCGGCGTCCGGCGTGGCGTCGTCCCTTCGCGTTGCCGATGTGCCCATCGAACGCCGGTGTCCCCCGACCGGCAGAGGAGGAACCCCGCGTGCGCGAGCGCTACGTCGGCCGGCACCGCGAGTCCACCGTGGCGACCCCCCTGCCCGTCCGGCCGCTGCCGAGACCGGCCCGCCGCCCGTCGCAGACCGGAGTGGGGCTGCTGCTGGCCGGGGCCTGCGCCGCCGGTTTCGTCGTCGCCGACGCCACCGGCCCCCGAGTGATGCTCGCCGACCAGCGAGCCGCCCTGCCGAACCTCGACGCCCGCCCTGCGGCAGGGTTCTCCGCCGCCGCCGGCCCTGGCTTCGACGCCACCGCGGCCGACCGCGAGATCGCGGCCGGCAACGCCGCGCTCGGCCGGCGCGCGGTGTCGGCGGCGGCGCAGCGGCAGGCCGAGCAGCAGCAGGCGGTGCTCGCCGCTCAGGTCGCCGCGGCCGAGCAGGCCCGGCTGGAGGCCGAGCGCCAGGCGGCGCAGGACCGCGCCGCCCGGGAGGCCCAGCGCCAGGCGATCCTGGCCGACGCGCAGCGAGACCCCAAGTCGGTGGCCCGGGTGCTGGCCGCCGAACGCGGCTGGACCGGCGGGCAGTTCAGCTGCCTGGTCACCCTGTGGGAGGGCGAGTCCAACTGGCGCTGGTGGATCGCCAACCCCAGTTCCGGCGCCTACGGCATCCCGCAGGCCCTGCCGGGCAGCAAGATGGCCTCGGCCGGGGCCGACTGGCGCACCAACCCGGCCACCCAGATCAGCTGGGGCCTGACCTATATCAAGGGCAGCTACGGCACGCCGTGCAACGCCCTGGCCAAGTGGCGCGCCCGAACGCCGCACTGGTACTGACCGGCAGCGTCACACCTTGCGCAGCCGCACCCGCTGCACCGAGTGGTCGTCGCCCTTGACGATGACCAGCGTGGCCCGCTGCCGGGTCGGCAGGATGTTCTCGACCAGGTTGGGGCCGTTGATGGTGTCCCAGATGGTCAGCGCGGTGGCCTCGGCCGCGGTGTCGGACAACGCGGCATACCGGTGGAAGTAGGAGCCCGGGTCGGCGAACGCCGTCTCGCGCAGCCGCAGGAACCGTTCGACGTACCAGTGCATGATGTGCGACACCCGCGCGTCGACGTAGACCGAGAAGTCGAAGAAGTCGCTCACCGCCATGCCGGTGCCGCCCATCGGTCGCACCGGCGGGGCGGCCAGCACGTTGAGTCCCTCGACGATGAGCACGTCGGGCCGCTCGACGACGATGTGCTCGCCCGGCACGATGTCATAGACCAGGTGCGAGTAGACCGGCGCGGTGACCCGCTCGCGGCCCCCCTTGACCTCGGCGAGGAAACGCAGCAGGGCCCGCCGGTCGTAGGACTCGGGGAACCCCTTGCGATGCATGATGCCGCGGCGGCGCAGCTCGGCGTTGGGTAGCAGGAAACCGTCGGTGGTGACCAGCGACACCCGCGGGATCGACGGCCACCGGGACAGCAGTTCGCGCAGGATGCGGCTGGTCGTCGACTTGCCGACGGCGACCGACCCGGCCACGCCGATGACGAACGGCGTGCGGTGCGGGGACTCCATGAGGAAGTCGCTGGTCACCGCGTGCAGCCGCTGGGCCGCCTCGGAGTAGAAGCTCAGCAGCCGTGACATCGGCAGGTAGACGTCCTCGACCTCCTGCAGGTCCAGCGGGTGCTCGAGGCCGCGCAGCCGCTCCAGGTCGGCGTCGGTCAGGCTCATCGGGTGGTTCTCCCGCAGCCGGGCCCAGTCGTCGCGGCTGAGCTCGACGAAGGGGCTCGGGCCCGGCCCGTTGCCGTCGCGGCGCTGCGTCACGCGGCTCATCATCGCGTATGCCGCGTCCCGACCGGCGCAAAGCGCCCCCGGAACGCCGCCTCGTGCGGCAGACTGTCCCGGTGCCGAGGGAGTGGGACGCTGCGGCATACGGGGGACTCGACCTGCCACACGCCCAGTGGGGGCGGCGGACGCTGGCCCGGCTCCCGCTACGCGGCGACGAACGGGTGTTGGACGCCGGGTGCGGGACCGGGCGGGATACCGTGCTGCTGTTGGACCGGCTGCCGCACGGTGCGGTCGTCGCGGTCGACGCCTCGCACCGGATGCTCGAGCGGCTGCGCGAGCGGCTCGGCGACCGGGCCGGGCAGGTCGAGGTCGTCCACGCCGACCTCACCGAGCCGCTGCCCATCGACTGGGTCGACGCCGTCTTCTCGGTCGCCGCCTTCCACTGGATCACCGATCACGACCGGCTGTTCGCCAACCTCGCCGCCGTCATGCGCCCGGGTGCCCCGCTGGTCAGCGACTGCGGCGGGCGGGGCAACGTCCGGCAGGTGGTGCGCGCCGTGGAGCAGGTGCTCGGACAGGCCCAGGACGACTGGGAGTTCGCCGACGTCGACGACACCCGGGCGCGCCTGGCCCGCAACGGTTTCGTCGACATCGACGTGCGGCTGCGCGAGTCGCCCTTCCGGTTGGACGACGAGGACGCGGACACCTATCTGCGCGCGGTCGTGCTCGGCGGCTACCTCGACGCGCTGCCGGACGGCGAGCACGACGACTTCGTCGCCGAGGTGCTCGACGCGATGCCCGCCCCGGTCATCGACTACGTGCGGCTGGAGATCACCGCGTCCCGAGCCCCGTGACCGACCGGGCCGCGGGCCCCGGCGCGAGGACCTAGGCTGACGCCCATGTGCGGAATCGTCGGATACGTCGGAGCGAGCAGGTCGGGCGCCGCGCTCGATGTCGTCATGGAGGGCCTGTCCCGGCTCGAGTACCGGGGCTACGACTCCGCCGGCGTCGCCCTGCTCGACGGCGACCACGTCGAGTCCCGCAAGCGGGCCGGCAAGCTGGCCAACCTGCGCGCCGAGATCGAGCAGCGGCCGCTGCCGCCGACCGCGACCGCGATCGGGCACACCCGCTGGGCCACCC
This sequence comes from uncultured Intrasporangiaceae bacterium, assembly GCA_964647395.1. Classification (GTDB taxonomy): domain Bacteria; phylum Actinomycetota; class Actinomycetes; order Actinomycetales; family Dermatophilaceae; genus Phosphoribacter. Next base: position 3,508 of record CAZYHR010000050.1, read on the forward strand.
ACGGCGGCCCCACCGACACCAACGCGCACCCGCACCTGGGCGGGCGCGACGGCCGGCTGGCGCTCATCCACAACGGCATCATCGAGAACTTCCACCAGCTCAAGTCCCAACTGCTCGACCTGGGCTACTCGTTCGCCTCCGAGACCGACACCGAGGTGACCGCCCACCTGGTCTCGCACGAGTACGACCGCACCGGAGACCTCACCGAGGCGATGCGCGCGGCGGTCAACCGACTCGAGGGGGCGTTCACCCTGCTGGCGATCCACGTCGACGAGCCGGGCGTCGTGGTCGGGGCGCGCCGCAACTCCCCGCTCGTAGTCGGGCTGGGTGAGCACGCCAACTACCTGGGCTCGGACGTCGCCGCGTTCATCGGGCACACCCGCGAGGCGATGGAGCTGGGCCAGGACCAGATCGTCACGATCACCCCCGACTCGGTCAGCGTCATCGGCTTCGACGGCAGCCCGGCCGACGGCCGGCGCTATCACGTCGACTGGGACGCCGCGGCGGCGGAGAAGGGCGGCTACCCGTCGTTCATGGCCAAGGAGATCGACGAGCAGCCGCACGCCATCGCGGACACCCTGCTCGGGCGCACCAAGGACGACGGCGAGCTGGTCCTGGACGAGCTGCGGGTCAGTGAGGACGCCCTGAGTGCGGCGACCAAGATCGTCATCGTCGCCTGCGGCACGGCCGCCTACGCGGGCATGGTCGCCAAATACGCCATCGAGCACTGGACCCGGATCCCGTGCGAGGTCGAGCTGGCCCACGAGTTCCGCTATCGCGAGCCGGTCGTCGACCAGCGCACCCTCGTCGTGTCGATCAGCCAGTCGGGCGAGACCATGGACACGCTCATGGCGGTCAAGCACGCCCGCGAGCTCGGCGCGCTGACCATCTCCATCTGCAACACGCACGGCTCGACGATCCCGCGCGAGTCCGACGCGGTGATCTACACGCACGCCGGGCCGGAGATCGCGGTCGCCTCCACCAAGGCCTTCCTGGCCCAGATCACCGCGTGCTATCTGCTCGGGCTCTACCTGGCCCAGCTGCGCGGGGGGACCTACGCCGACGAGGCGGCGTCGGTGATGCGCGAGCTGCGCGGCATACCGGAGCACGTGCAGACGGTGCTGGACCGGATGGACCGGGTGCGGGAGATCGCCCGCTTCATGGCCGACACCCGCTCGGTGCTGTTCCTCGGCCGGCACGTCGGTTTCCCGGTCGCGCTCGAGGGGGCCCTCAAGCTCAAGGAGATCGCCTACATCCACGCCGAGGGTTTCGCTGCGGGCGAGCTCAAGCACGGGCCGATCGCGCTCATCGAGCCCGGGCAGCCGGTGTTCATCGTCGTTCCCGGGCCGGCGGTGCCGCACGACCTGCACAACAAGGTCGTGTCCAACATCCAGGAGATCCGGGCGCGCGGCGCGCGCACCCTGGTCATCGCCGAGGACGGCGACGAGGACGTCGTGCCGTTCGCCGACGAGGTGATCCGGGTGCCGCACACCTCGCCGCTGCTGGCGCCGCTGCTCACCGTGGTGCCACTGCAGGTCTTCGCGCTCGAGCTGGCCACGGCCAAGGGCCTGGACGTCGACCAGCCGCGCAACCTCGCCAAGTCGGTCACGGTCGAGTAGGCCGGCGTGATCGTCGGCGTCGGTATCGACGTGGTCGACGTGGCGCGCTTCGGGGCCGCCCTGCAACGGTCCCCGCGGCTGCGCGACCGGCTGTTCACCGATGTCGAGCGGGAGCTGCCGCTGGCGTCGCTGGCGGCCCGGTTCGCGGCCAAGGAGGCCCTCGCCAAGGCGCTCGGCGCGCCGGTCGGCCTGGTCTGGACCGATGCGTCGGTGCGGCGCGACGCCGACGGCCGGCCGCAGCTGGAGGTGCGCGGGTCGGTCGCCGAGCGGGTCGCCGAACTCGGCATCGCCCACCTGCACGTCTCGCTGTCCCACGACGCGGGGATCGCCTCCGCCGTCGTCGTCGCCGAACGCTGAAGGAGCCGTCATGTTGCGCGCCTACGCCGTGCCCGAGGTCCGCCGGGTCGAGGAGGCGGCGATGGCCCGGCTCGCCCCGGGTGAGCTCATGCAGCGCGCCGCCGCGGGGCTGGCCGAGGTCGTCTCGGCCCGGCTGGCCGAGCGGGCCGGGTCGCGGCTGGTCGCCCTGGTGGGCGGCGGCAACAACGGCGGCGACGCCCTGTATGCCGCGGCCCGGCTGGCCCGGGACGGTGCCACCGTGCACGTGGTCCGGGCGGGGGCGGTCCACCAGGCCGGCCTGGCGGCAGCCCGGGCGGCCGGGGTGGGTGTGCTCGACGCGGGCCCTGAGGACCCGGGGGAGTGGCGCGCCGTGCTGGGTCGGGCCGAGGTCGTCGTCGACGGCATCACCGGGATCGGGGGCCGGCCGGGCCTGAGCGACACGGCGCGGACCTGGGTGGCGGCCATCCCGGACAGCGCCTACGTCGTGGCCGTCGACCTGCCCAGCGGGGTCGACCCGGCCGGTGAGCGGGGCAGCGCCGACTGCGTGTTCGCCGACGAGACGGTCACCTTCGGGGTGGCCAAGCCGTGTCATCTGCTGCCCGCCGGTGAGCCGGCCTGCGGCCGGCTCACGGTCGTCGACATCGGCCTGGACGTCGCCGGGGTGGACCCGGCGGTCGAGCGGGTCACCCACGACGACGTGGCCGGGCTGTGGCCGGTGCCCGGGGTCACGGCGGACAAGTACTCCCGGGGGGTCGTCGGCATCGTCGCCGGCTCCACCCGCTATCCGGGTGCCGCGGTGCTGTCGGTGCTCGGTGCCCTGGGCGCCGGGGTCGGCATGGTCCGCTACCTCGGCCCGGCGGGGGTCGCCGCCCTGGTGCACCAGCACGCCCCCGAGGCGGTCACCGCCGACGGTCGGGTGCAGTCCTGGGTGCTCGGCAGCGGCGTCGACCCCCGGGCCGAGGGCCGGGACGGGCAGGTCGACCGGATCCGGGCGGCGCTGGCCTCCGACCGGCCGTGCGTGGTCGACGCGGGCGCCCTCGAGCTGGTCACCGCGGGCCGGGCCGCCGCGACCGTGCTCACGCCGCACGCCGGGGAACTCGCGACCCTGTTGTCCCGCCTCGATGCCCCGGTCACCCGCGAACAGGTGACCGAGCAACCCCTGCGGCACGCCCGCGCGGCGGCCCAGGCGCTCGGGGTGGTCGTGCTGCTCAAGGGCTCGACGACGCTGGTCGTGGCCCCCGGCGGCCGGTCGGCGCGAGCCCAGGCAGACGCCCCGGCCTGGCTGGCCACGGCGGGCGCCGGCGACGTGCTGGGCGGGCTGCTCGGTGCGCTGCTCGCCGGCGGCCTGGACCCGGTCGACGCGGCGAGCCTCGCGGCCCTGGTGCACGGGGTCGCCGCCGACCGGGTCAACCCCGGGGGGCCGGTGCGGGCGCTCGGGGTGGCGGGCGGCATACCGGAGGCGGTGGCGCACCTGCTGCGCCGGTGACCGGCGTGACGAATCTCCCGTCCCGTCGGAACGGCTCGGCCGAACGACCGGTCGGGAGCAGGGGTCGCGGGGTGCCAGACTAGGGGGGATGTCCAGCCACACCGAGCCCGGCAGCCCGGGGACGGTCCATGTCGACCTCGGCGCCGTCGAGACCAATGTCCGTGCCCTGCGCGAGCACGCCCCGACGGCGCAGCTGCTCGCGGTCGTCAAGGCCGACGCCTACGGGCACGGCCTGCTGCCGTGTGCCCGCGCGGCGCGGCGGGCGGGGGCCGACTGGCTCGGCACCGCCCAGCTCGCCGAGGCCCTCGCGCTGCGCGACGCCGGCATCGACGGGCGCATCCTCACCTGGCTGCACGTGCCGGGGGCCGACTTCGCCGGGGCGCTGCGGCGTGACATCGATCTCAGCGTCAGTGCCCGGTGGGACCTCGACGCGGTCGCGGCGGCCGCGCGGGACTGCGGGCGCACGGCGCGTATCCACCTCAAGGTCGACACCGGGCTGGGCCGCAACGGGGCCTTCGGGTCCGGGTACACCGACCGGGTCGCGGCGGCGCGGCGGCTGGAGGCCGAGGGCGTCGTGCGGGTCGTCGGGGTGTGGTCGCACTTCGTCTACGCCGACCTGCCCGACCATCCGACGGTGCGGCACCAGCAGGAGGTCTTCGCGGCGGCGGTGCGTGAGGCCGAGGCGGCGGGCTGTCGGCTCGAGGTCCGTCACCTAGCCAATTCAGCTGCGACACTGACCAATCCGAGCGCGCACTACGATCTGGTGCGGCCCGGCCTGGCGGTCTATGGGCTCTCGCCGGTGCCCGAGCTCGGCGACTCCGCGGCGTATGGGCTGCGCCCGGCGATGCGGGTCGTGTCGCGGCTCGCGTTGGTCAAGGACGTGCCCGCCGGGCAGGGCGTGTCCTACGGGCACGTCTACACCACCGACCGACCGACCCGGCTGGGGCTGGTGCCGCTCGGCTACGCCGACGGGGTGCCGCGCAACGCGACCGAGGTCGGGCCGCTGCTCGCCGACGAGCGGCGGCACACGATCGCCGGGCGGGTCTGCATGGACCAGGTCGTCGTGGACCTCGGGCCCGGCTCCGCGGCGGTGGCCGGTGACGAGGTCGTGCTGTTCGGCCCCGGCGACGCGAATGAGCCGACCGCGCAGGACTGGGCGGACGCGACCGGGACGATCTCCTACGAGATCGTCACCCGGATCGGTCCGCGGCTCGAACGGGTCTATGCCGGGGACCGGCCATGAGTCGGCGCCGGCCGGGACTGGTCGGGCTGGGGCTGGGGCTGGGGGCCGCGGGCATCGCCGGCGCCGTCGGGGTGGCCGGCCTGGTGGCCGACCGCATCCGCCGGGCCGAGGACGCCAAGCTGCCGGAGTACGCCAGTCTGGTCGAACCCGCCGATGAGGAACTGGCCGTCGTCGCGTCCGACGGCACCCTGCTGCACGCGCAGATCGACGAGCCGGTCGGTGACCTGCTGACCCGCGACGGGCGACCGAAGCCGACCGTCGTGCTCTCGCACGGCTTCTGCCTCACCTCGCAGTGCTGGGTGCTGCAGCGTCGGGCGCTCAAGAAGGCCGGCTATCGCGTGGTCACCTGGGACCAGCGCGGCCACGGCCGGTCCGGCAAGAGCGAAGCGGCGGGGTACAATATCGAGCAGCTCGGCGAGGATCTGCACGCGGTGATCGTCGCGGCGGCGCCGCGGGGTGACCTGGCGCTCGGCGGGCACTCGATGGGGGGCATGACGACGATGGCCCTGGCCGACGCGCATCCCGAGATCATCACCGAGCGCACCGTGGCCTTCGCGTGCATCGCGACCTCGCCGGGCGGGCTGCCGCTGGCCAGCGGCCACCTGGCGGCCACGACCGGCAAGGTGTTGCTCGAACGGCTCGGGCCCAACGTCTTCGCGCAGTTGGCCAAGCGCCCGCAGCTGCTGACCTCGATCCTGCGGGCCAACCGGGATCTCGCCGAGTTCCTCACCGAGCGCTACTCGTTCGCCTCGCCGGTGCCGCGCAGCATCGTCCGGCTCACCGCGCGGATGATCCTCACGACCGACCTTTCGGTGATGACCGACTTCGTGCCGACCTTCGACGCCTACGACAAGGCGACGGCGCTGACCCACTTCGCGCACGCGGAGACGCTCGTCTTCAACGGCACCCAGGACGTGCTCACCCCGCCGGAGCACAGCGAGCTCATCGTCCGGGCGATCCCTGGCGCGGAGCATGTCGTCATCCGCGATGCCGGGCACGTCATCATGCTCGAGCACCCCGATCTGCTCAACGACCAACTCCTGGCCATGCTCGAGCGGGCGGCGGCGGCGCGGGCCCGGCACGTCGACCCGGCGGCCAAGCCGCACGTCACCCGGGTCGTCACGCCGGTCGGGAAACTGCGGCAACTGCGGACCGGTTCCCGGCGCCGCGATCCCGTCGGGTCCTGAGCAGGGCCTCGGATGCCGCGAACCCGGGTCACGCTGCCGACCGGTGAAGACACCATCGCCCTGGGTCGCCGGCTCGGGGACCTGTTGCGCGCCGGAGACCTCGTGGTGCTGACCGGGGGGCTGGGGGCGGGCAAGACGACGCTGACCCAGGGGATCGGCGCCGGCCTCAACGTCCGGGGCGCCGTCACCTCGCCCACCTTCGTCATCGCCCGGGTCCATCCCTCGCTGTTGGGCGGGCCGGCCCTAGTGCACGTCGACGCCTATCGGCTGGGCAGCACTCTCGAGCTGGACGATCTCGATCTGGACACCGACCTGGCCCGGGCCGTCATCGTCGTCGAGTGGGGCGCTGGGCTGGTCGAGCAGTTGGCCGCCGACCGGCTCGAGGTGGTCCTCGAGGTCGGGCCCGACGAGGTGCGCACCGCGACCGTCACCGGAGTGGGCGCGCGGTGGCTCGACGACGCACTGGATAGCCTGACCTGATGCTCCTGCTGGCCCTCGACACCTCGACCAGCGCGGTCACCGCCGCGCTGCACGACGGCACCACCGTCGTCGCCGAGGCGACCACCCTGGACTCGCGGGGGGCGGGGGAGCGGCTCGCGCCGGCCATCCAGCAGTGTCTGCGCCGGGCGCGGGTGCGGCCGGCTGACCTCACCCACGTCGTCTGCGGGCTGGGTCCGGGGCCGTTCACCGGGCTGCGGGTGGGCATCGTCTCGGCCCGGGTGCTCGCGCTGACCACCGGGGCGGCCCTGCACGGCGTGTGCTCGCTCGACGCGCTCGCCGCCGCCGCCCCGGCGGGCGAGGTGCTGGTGGCCACCGACGCCCGGCGGCGGGAGATCTACTGGGGCCGCTATGTCGTGCAGCCGCGCCGGTTCGAGGACTGGGCGGCGCGGATCGAGGTCGTCTCCGGACCCGCGGTGGGGCGCGCCGGGGATCTCCCGGAGGAGGTGCGCCAGTTGCCGACCGTCGGCCGGGGTGCCCTGCTCTACCCCGAACTGTTGCCCAAGGGCAAACCGCCGCTCGACGTCTCGTCCGGAGCCCTCGCGGCGTTGGCCGTGGCCCGGCTGCAGGCCGGCGACCCCCTGCCGGCCGGGGAGCCCATCTATCTGCGTCGGCCCGACGCCACCCCGCAACACAGCCAGAAGTCGACGTCAAGATGACCGCCGTCCTGCGTGACGTGCACTGGACCGACCTGCCCCTGCTGGCCGGGTTGGAACGCGAGATGTTTCCCGGCGACGCCTGGGACGAGCGGACCTGGTGGGCCGAGCTGGCCGGCCGGCCCCGGCGCAGTTACGTCGTCGCCGTGGACCCGGCCGCGGCCGAGACCGACCCGCCCGAGCCGCCGCGGATCGCCGGCTATGCCGGCGTCGACCTGGCGGGGGACACGGCGGACGTCATGACGGTGGCGGTGCGGGCGGCCTACCGAGGCCGTGGGGTGGGCGACGCCCTGCTCAGCGAGATCGTATGCCGCGCAGCGGCTTCCGGTGCCGCAGCGCTGCTGCTCGAAGTGCGGGCGGATCATGGGGCCGCGCTGGCGCTCTATCGTCGGCACGGGTTCGAGCAGGTCGCGGTGCGGCGGCGCTACTACCAGCCGGACGATGTCGATGCGTTGGTGCTCCGGCGTCTGTTGGGCCGGGGCGGGCCTGACTGACGGGGTGGCGGCAGGGACGGGCGGGAAGGTCGATCGGGCTGAGAGTGATGGGGTGGCGAGCGTGATGGGGTGGCGAGAGTGATGGGGTGGGCATGAGCGACGAGCCGCTGGTGCTGGGCATCGAGACGTCGTGCGACGAGACGGGGGTCGGGCTGGTCCGGGGGAGCACGCTGCTCGTCGATGCAGTGGCGAGTTCGGTGGACGAGCACGCTCGGTTCGGCGGCGTCGTGCCGGAGGTCGCCTCACGGGCGCACCTCGAGGCGATGGTGCCGACCATCGAACGAGCCTGCGCGCAGGCCGACGTGCGGCTGGCCGACGTCGACGCGGTGGCGGTGACAGCTGGGCCAGGGCTGGCCGGCGCGCTGGTCGTGGGGGTTGCGGCCGCCAAGGCTCTGGCGATCGGGCTCGGCGTGCCGCTCTACGGGGTGAACCACCTCGCGGCCCATGTCGCGGTCGATGTGCTCGAGCACGGGCCGCTGCCGGAGCCCGCCATGGCGCTGCTGGTGTCGGGTGGGCACTCGTCGCTGCTGCTCGTGCCGGACGTGACCGGGGAGGTCCAGCCGCTCGGGGCGACCATCGACGACGCGGCCGGGGAGGCGTTCGACAAGGTGGCGCGGGTGCTCGGGCTGCCGTTCCCCGGGGGGCCGCACATCGACCGGGTCGCGAGGGACGGCGCGGTGACGATCGAATTCCCGCGCGGGCTGACGACGGGGCGGGACGTGGAGAGGTATCGGTACGACTTCTCCTTCTCGGGGCTCAAGACGGCGGTGGTGCGCTGGATCCAGCAGCGCGAGGCCGCGGGGCAGCCGGTGCCGGTGGGCGAGGTGGCCGCGAGCTTCCAGGAGGCGGTCGTCGACGTGCTGAGCCGCAAGGCGATCGCGGCGTGCCATGACCAGGGGGTGGACGACCTGCTCATCGGTGGCGGCGTGGCTGCCAACTCCAGGTTGCGGGCCATCACCCAGCAGCGGTGCGACGCAGCGGGCATCCGGCTGCGGGTGCCCCGACCCGGGCTCTGCACGGACAACGGGGCCATGGTCGCGGCACTCGGGGCCGAGATGATCGCCCGGGGCCGGCCGCCGTCGTCGCTCGACCTGCCGGCTGACTCCTCCATGCCGGTCACGCTGATCCGGGCCTGAGCCGGGCCGAGCCCCGGCCGGCTGACCTCGGCTGGGGACCGACCTGGTTCAGCTCGGGGGGCCGGGCCCGTCCAGATCCGCTGGAATCTCCGGCTCCGGCCAGTCGGCCACCTCGAACCAGCTCAGTTCCCGGGGCCACTCCGGCAGATCGCGCGGTGTCGGCAGGACGGCCCAACCCGAGTCGCCGGGTGGCGTGGCCCGGGCCGGCGGCGCGGGCGGCTGCTCGCTCAGGTCGCTCAGGTCGCTCCGGTCGCTCCGGTCGCTCCGGTCGCTCCGGTCGGGCAGGTCGTGGACCGGGTCAGGCGGATCGACGCGACGCTCCGCCGCTCGCGGCGATGGAGATGGAGCGGCCGGCTTGGCCGTCGGTGGGACGATCGGTTGGAGCAGTTCTCGGTAGTCGTGCGGGTCGGTGAGATAGGTGCGGCCGCTCGGGGTGGTCCAGGTGATGCGGGCCGTTTCCGGGTCTCGGTCGGCGCGCCAGAGACCCCAAGTCTTGAGGTCGTGCAGGGCCTTGCTCTTGAGGGACAGGTTGGCCGTGTTCGTGGGGCCGGCCGGGAAGGGGATGTCGTGGTCGAGTTCGGCTCTCACGCGGGTTGACCCGGGCCCTCGGCAGGATCGGTCGCGGGCCCGGACGAACTCGCGATCCGCCGCGCTCGGCGGGTAGCGCTTGGGGGAGCGGTCCAGCAGATGCCCGGTCAAGGGGTCGACGATCAGGCGACGGAACACCGATCCGGGGGCGGTGGCGGCCACTCGGGCGTGGACCGGGTGCAGATAGGTGGCGCCAGGGATCTCGGCCAGGCAATCGGCGGCCCCCAGCAGCGCGTCCAGAGTGACGACGAGGTCGACGCGCGCAGCCGGGAGGCGACCGAGGTCGGGCAGCGCCGCCGACGGCGCGTCCGGGTGGCTGCACCAGCACTGGCCTGATCCGGCGGCCGCCGCGGCGACCCCGGTGCCGTCGGTCGAGCCGACCGGGGCATCGGTCGCCGGAAGGCCGGCGCAGGTGGGGCCGGGGTGGCCGTAGAGCAGCAGGTCGAGAGCGATGTCGGAGCGCAGTTGGGCAAGGGTGCGCTCGGGGTGGCTGCCGGCCGCGCGCAGGCCGTTGGCGATCTGCTCGATCCGCCGGGCCGCAGCCACGACCCGGGGCGTGTCGCCGCCGATGGTCAGTTCGCTCGACCCACCGGGGTGATGCTCGGTGCGCAAGTCGTGCCGGCGTCGCCGGCTCGCACCGGCGGCCGGGTCGGCCGGATCGGTGAGCGGGTGACGGGTGACCTCCCGAGCCAGGCGCCGGCCGATCAGCGTCGCCGACGGCGGGCTGCCGTCGCGACGGGGCGCGAGGCAGGTCGCGGCGATCTCGTCGGCGACCCGGTCGCAGTGGCCCACGGTGGCCGAGAAGATCCTGCGGACCTGGCTCAAGGTGGTCCGCCCGGAGGCCAGCCCCCGACGCAGCGTGCGGGTGCGCTCCGGGGCCGCAGTGGCCAGTTCCAGCCGGCTGCGCGTGTCGTATTCGCTCAAGCTCGTGGCGGCCAGCACCTCGTGGACCGCGCTGCTGGTCGCGATCTGCTCGATGGCGGCCGCCCGGTCCTCCGGTTGCTCCCCGGACGGACCGGGCAGCGTGGCTGCCTCGGCGGCCGTGGCCCGGTGGGTCAGCGCCAGCCCGGTCAGGCCGACGTCGGCCATCGCGGCGGCGACGGCCTCGCTGACGACGACCAGACCCATGCCGAGTGCGGCATCCGGCTGTCGCCCGGCCCGGGCCTGCGCCGCGGCCGTCTCCAGCAGGCTGCGCAGGTCATCAGCCCAGATGCCCAGGGCGGTGACCGTGTCCAGGGCCTCCTCGACCCGGGCAGCGCCGAGGTCGACGGCGGTGCCGACGTCGGTGGTCGCGGTGCTGGACATGGCCCGACGATAACGCATATCTGTTCGACGGACAAGCCGAATCAGCAACATTCACAACGGAGTTCATTCGATCAACCGCTCCCAGGCAGGCCAGTCTGGCGACCCGCCCCGACCGCCTGCCGTCACCCTGCCATCGACCACCGACAGCCCCGACGCCACGGACACCCACGGGCGGCCACCACAACGCCCGGCACACCTGCGCGCTCACCCGCAGCGCAGCAGCCCGAACCGCTCCTTGACCGCCAGCACCCGCTTGACCGACAACTCCACCGCCGCGCCGAACGCCCCGTCCTGGTCGGCCCTGGACCGGATCGCCGCGATCATCCCCTGCACCTGATCGGCGCGGGCGGTGAGCACCAGGTCGCCCCCCGCGGCCAGGAACCGCACCGCCCGATCGCTGGCCGGCACCGTCGCGACCGCAGCGGCCGCGCCGATGTCGTCACTGACCACGACCCCCTGCCACCCCATCGTCTCGCGCAGCAGTCCGGTGACGATCGGCCGGGAGAACACCGCCTGCGTCCCGGTCGGATCCAGCAGCGGATAGCGCGCAGAGGACACCATGACCAGACCGACCCGGGCGTCGATCCCCGCAGAGAACGGCCCGAGATAGGCGTCGCCCGGCCCGGTCGTCGAGTCGGTGATGCCGGTCGCGGTGAGGTCGGTGTTGCCGGTGACCCGCCCCAACCCCGGGAAGTGCTTGACGGTGGCCACCACCCCGGCGGACTGCAACCCCTCGACGACCGCCGGCACGGCCCGAGCGACAACCGCCGGATCGGTCGAATACTGCCGCCCGAAGCGTCCGATCGGCTGGTTGGTCGACAGCATCGAGGCCGGCACGGTGTCCGCCACCGGCGCGAGATCGACGTTGACACCGACCGCTCGCAACTCGCGCCCGGTGCGAGCAGCGTTGGTGTGCAACGTTTCCGGAGACTGTTGGCCCTGCACGCGGGCCGCCGGCAGATTGGTGAAACCGGCGCCCTTGAGCTGCTGGACGGCGCCACCCTCCTGGTCGGCGGCGATGAACAGCCCGACCCCCGGCGTCGCCGAGCCCTGCAGGTGCGCCGACGTCGACCGGATCGTGGCCTGCCCCGTCCACCCACCGAGATAGATGACCGCCCCGACCCGTTGCCGCGCGAGCACGTCGTCGAGCCCCGCTGGTGCCTGACCCGGCTGCATCCCCACCATGAACAGCTGCCCCAGCCGCTCGTCGCGCGACAAGCCCTCGAAGGTCGAGGTCACGCACGCCGACCCCACCCCCGGGTATGCCGCCCCGCCGCCAGCCGTCGTCGGCTCACCACTGCCGGTGGTGCCCCCGGTGGCGCCCGACGGGCCCGGGACGGTGGTGCCGCCCGGACCGCCGCCGGTGGCCGACGGGCCGGACGAGCCGGTCCCGCCGGTGCCGCTGCCCGAGGCGGCGGTCGTCGGCTCCGACCCGGCCGGGGTGATCGTGCACCCGGCGGCGAGCACGCCGAGGGCCAGGCCGGCGGCGAGCGGCGCCCAACGGGAGCGTGCGGTCCTCATCGCTCCCACGGTAACCGTCCGCCCCGCCCACCACGGCGCCCGCCGCGCGGCGACCCACGACGCCGGCGCAGCGGCATACTGGCCGGGTGCGCCCGGTGATCCTCGACGTCGACACCGGCGTCGATGACGCCTGCGCGATCCTGCTCGCGGCGCGGCACCCGGCCCTGGATCTGCGGGCCGTGACCTGCGCCGGCGGCAACGCCCCGGTCGACGACGTCGTGCGCAACACCCTCACCGTCCTGCAGACCTGCGCCCGGGCCGACGTGCCGGTCGGCCGGGGCGCCGACCGGCCCCTGCTCGAGCCGGCCCGGCACGCCCGGCACGTGCACGGCGACGACGGCATGGGCGACCTGGGCTGGCCCGCACCGGCCCTGCGCGCAGACCCCCGGCACGCCGTCGAACTGCTGCGCGACCTGCTCGTGGCCGCCGCCGCGACGGCCGATCCGGATCAGCGGATCACCCTCGTCCCGCTCGCCCCGCTCACCAACGTCGCGCTGCTGCTGCGCACCTATCCCGAGGCCGCCGCGGGGCTGCGCGAGATCGTCTTCATGGGCGGTGCCGCCCAGGCGGGCAACGCCACGGCGTCGGCCGAGTTCAACGTCTTCCACGACCCTGAGGCGGCCGCGATCACCCTCGAGGCCGCGGCCGACCTCGCGGTCCCGGTGACGATGTACGGCTTGGACGTCTTCTACGACCCGGTCGTCACCCGCACCGAGGCCGCCGCGCTGACCGCCATCGGCCACCGCGGCCCGGCCGAGCTCGCCGGCCGCCTCATCACCTTCCAGTGCGACCGCTTCGCAGCCGATTCGGCGACCATCGGCGACGCTGGCGCGGTGTGCGCGGTCGCCGATCCGGCGGGGCTGGTCACCGAGCGACTGCCGATCCGGGTCGAGCTGGCCGGCAGCTGGTCGCGCGGGCGCACCATCCTCGACCGGCGCGACTGGACCGGCGACCTCGTGCACGATCCGCACGGGCCGGCCCCCCTGTCGGTCCGGGTCGCGCTGGCCGTGGACGGGCCACGGTATGCCGCCCTGTGGCGGCATACCGTCTCGGCGCCGGACCGGATGCCCCAGGAGGCACCGTGACCGGCCGCGTCGTCGTGCTCGGCTCGCTCAACGTCGACGTCGTCGTGCCGGTCGCGCGCATCCCCGGACCGGGCGAGACCCTGCTCGCCACCGGCCCGGTGGCCCGCTACGCCGGTGGCAAGGGCGGCAACCAGGCGGTCGCGGCAGCCGCGGCCGGTGCCGCCGTGGTCATGGTCGGGGCCGTCGGCGCCGACGAGCCGGGCCGGGCGTATGCCGCCCGCCTGACCGCCCGCGGCATCGACGCCGCGCTGCGGGTCGCCGACGACGTGGCCACGGGCACCGCCTACATCACGGTCAGCGCCGACGGCGAGAACGCCATCGTCGTCGTGCCCGGTGCCAACCATCGCCTCGACCCGGCGAGCCTGCCCCGGCTGGCCAGCGCAGATGTCCTGCTCTGCCAACTCGAGGTGCCGGTGGAGACCGTCGCCGCCGCCGCTCGCGCCGCCGCCGCAGCGGGCGCCCGGGTCGTCATCAACGCCGCACCGTATGCCGCCCTGCCGCCCGACGTGCTCGCGCTCGCCGACCCGCTCGTCGTCAACGAGCACGAGGCGGCCCTGCTGGCCGACTCGGGTCTGGTGGCCCGGTCGCTGCTGGTGACCTTCGGTGCCGCGGGAGCCGTCTGGGACGGCGAGCGGGTGGCCGGCGTGCCGGTGCCCAGCGCCGAGGTGGTCGACACGACGGGGGCCGGCGACGCCTTCTGCGGGGCGTTGGCCGCCGCCCTGGCGCGGGGCGCCGACCGCCGTCGTGCGCTCGTCCTGGCCGGGCGGGCCGGCGCTGACGCGGTGCGCCGGCCCGGTGCGCAGCCCGATCCGGTCCTGTGACGACGGCGCCGCTGGCGAATCATCGCGTACACTGCAGGTGCATGATCGGCGCATCGCGCCAAGAGCTCGGGGGAGCTCATCGGGGATCAGTCGTCCATCGCCTGCATCCGAAAGATCATCCATCATGGCCCTTCGCGCTCTCCTCAGCGTTGCTCTCCTGACGGCCTTCTCGCTGCTGGGCTCCGGCTCGGCCTCCGCCGAGCCAGGTCCCACCCGCCCCGCGTCGACCCCGGTCGCGATGAGCGGCCCGACCAGCCCCACGGGTCCGTCGACCGGCCCCGCCGGCCCGTTGACCTCGGCCGCCGACCAGCCGGTCACCCAGGCGGTCTCCCCGCGTCACCAGTGGGGCTATCTGCCGGTGACCCCGGCGCGGCTGCTCGACACCCGCCCGGGTGAGAAGACGGTCGACGGCCGCTACCTCGGCGGCGGCAAGCTCGGGCCGGGCGGTTACCGCGAGGTCGCCGTCGCCGGCCGAGCCGGCCTGCCGGCCGCCGCCGACATCGCCGCCGTCGTCGTCAACATCACCGGCATCATGCCCTCGTCCGGCACCTTCCTGTCGGCCGTGCCGCTGGGCACGGCGGGCAGCGCGGCGAGCAACCTCAACCTGGCCGGCGGCGAGGTGGCGGCCAACCTCGCCGTCGTGCCGACCGGCCACCAGGCGTCCATCCGGGTCTACAACGCGGCCGGCTCCACCGACGTGGCCCTGGATGTCGTCGGCTACTTCCGGACCGCCGCCGTGTCCGACTTCTCCGGAGCGACCCCGTTGCGGCTCATGGACACCCGGGCGGGTGAGCCGACCTTCGACGGGCAGCAGACCGGCGCGGGCGCGATCGGCCCCAAGGCCACCCGCGCGGTCAACCTCTCCCGCCCCGGCCTGTCCACGCGGGGCCTGAGCGTGCAGCCCGGTGATGTCGTGGTCCTCAACGTCACGGGCGTCCAGCCGACCGCCGGCACCTTCCTCACCGTCTACCCCGGCCGGACGACCCGGGGGGATGTCTCCAACGTCAACCTCCCGCAGGGCAGCATCATCCCCAACCTCGTGTTCGCCAGGGTGGGCAGCGACGGGACCGTGCTGGTCTACAACGAGGCGGGCAGCACCCACGTCATCGTCGACCTGGCCGGGGTCGTCGACGGCGAGGCCAACATCGTCGCGCTGGACGGCCCGGCCCGCTATCTCGACACCCGCTCGTCCGGCGGCGCACTCGGGCCGGGCGCGACCCGCACCGTGAAGATCGGCGGGACCTCGCAGGTGCCTGCGGGGGCCCGGGCCGCCGTCATCTCCCTGACCGCCGTCAGCCCGACCGTGGGCACCTTCGTCGCCGTCTATCCCGGCTCGGCCCGGCCCACCATGTCGAACCTCAACGCGCCGGCCGGGGCGATCCGGGCGAGTTCCGCCGTCGTCCCGTTGGCCGCCGACGGCACCACGACGATCTACAACGCCGCCGGCCGGGTGCAGGTGCTGGTCGACGTCGTCGGCTTTGTCATGCAGTCGGACCCGGTGGTCACCGGGCACGTGCTGCAGGCCAACGGCAGCAGCCTGCCCGGGGCGGTGGTCACCCTGACCAGCACCCTCTACCCCTACTCGACGCAATACCCGGGCAGCGTCCGCGTCGTCGCGGACAGCAGGGGCTACTACCAGGCCAACCTGCCGGCGCCGGGTGGCTGGACCGCCTGCTCGACGGGGGTCGCCGGGGAGTACCCGCGCGGCTGCTGGACCGAGAACGGCACCGGCCCGGTCGGCGACACCTTCGGGGTGTGGTCCTATTCCTACGTCTACCCGGTGACCCTCCGCCTCTCCCGCTGAGGCGTCACCCCGGCTCGACGACCACGGCGGCGCCGGTGCCGCCGACGGTCGTGACGACGACGGTGGCGGCTCCCGGCCCCGTGCCGCGCAGGTCGGCGGCCAGCCGCACCGCGTCGGCCGAGGAGCCGCGCTTCTTGACGGTCACCGAGCCGATCCCGCGCTGACGCAGCCAGGCGCGGATCGGTTTGACCCGCAACGGCATCGCCTCGACGACCCGCCACCGCCGGGCCCACGGCACGACGACCTCGCGAGCCGACCCGACGTAGCCGCCGGCCAGCTCGCCACCCTCGACGGCCCGCGCCAGCGCGCCGGTCAGCCCGGCTCGCACGACCGCCCGGTCGGCCTCGTAGAGCCACGGCCCCACGCCGGCCAGCGAGCCGACCGGCGGTGGCGGGTCCGCGGCGTCGGCCTCGGTCACCGTGCTCGCCCCCGCCGTCGTCGGCGCCACCCGCGCGGTGCGGCCGGGCGTGCGCACCAGCGGCCCCCACCACACCGCGCACTCGAGCACCTCGCCGCGCCACGAGCTCCACTGCGCCTCGCACCCGGCCGGCAGCGCCGCGTGCGGGAAGGCCGGCGTGAGCTTGCACCCGGTCGCCGGCACCTGCCCGGCCCAGTGCTGCACCTGCGCCCAGCTCGGCGAGAGGTCCGCGAGCCGCCACAGTCGCCGGGTGCGCCCCTGCGCGTCGGCGATCCCGCTGGTGCGCCGCGCCGGGTCCACCCACACCCCGGTATGCCGCGTCGCGGCCCCCTGCGGCAGCCGCACTTGCTCCGCCGGCCGGCACGCGACCTCGGCCCGGCCCGGCTCGATACCCTGGGCGCGCGCGACGGCGGCGAGGTTGACGCGGGCGATCTCGGCGGTGCCCCGATCGGCGTCCACGGCGTGCACGGCCAGCCCGGCCACGAGCAGGTGCAGCGCGTCGAGCCCGACGCCGCAGCCGAGGTCGAAGACCTGCTCGATCGGGCCCACAGCCCCCGACCCGTCGCCACCGGCCCAGCGGAACCGGTGGGCGTGGTCCGCGGCGAGCTGCGGTCGGGTCGCCTGCTCCAGCCCGTCGCCGGTGAGCAGCAGCAGGTCGGCCAGCGGCCCGAGCTTGGCCTGAGCACGGGCCCGCAGCCGGGCCTGGGCCAGCGCCGCGCTGACCAGCGCCGGGTCGTGCCCCTCGGCCCGCAGCCGGGTGCTGACCGCGAGAGCCGAGTCCTCGGCATACCGGCCGATCCGCTCGAACAGCGCCCGCCCCTCGGGTCCGGCCAGGCGGGGCACGAGCTCGGGGTCCACGCCCGCATCCTGCCACTGCTGCGCGGGTGGCAGGCTGGGACCCATGATGCAGCGCACGCCTCGCGAGGGCACCGACCTGGCCGGCCTCGACGACCTGCTGACCGCCGACGAGCGGGCGGTGCGCGACTCGGTGCGGGCGCTGTGCGAGCGGCACCTCGACCCCTACGTCGCCGACTTGTTCGAGCGTGGCGAGATCGACGACCCGCGCGGGCTGATGCGGGTCTTCGGCGAGCACGGGCTGCTCGGCATGGGTCTGACCGGCTACGGCTGCGCGGGCATGTCGTCGGTCGACTACGGCCTGGCCTGCCAGGAACTGGAGGCCTCCGACAGCGGCCTGCGGTCGCTGGTGTCGGTGCAGGGCAGCCTGGCGATGACGGCGATCCACCGGTGGGGCAGCGAGGCGCACAAGCAGCAGTGGCTGCCGCGGATGGCCGCGGGGGAGGCGATCGGCTGCTTCGGGCTCACCGAACCCGATGCGGGCAGCGACCCGGCGAGCCTGCGCACCCGGGCCCGGCGGGACGGCCCGGACTGGGTGCTCGACGGGACGAAGCTGTGGATCAGCAACGGCACCATCGCCGACGTCGCGGTGATCTGGGCGCAGACCGACGAGGGCATCGCGGGCTTCCTGGTGCCGACCGACGCCCCCGGCTTCTCGGCCCGCCCGGTGCACCACAAGCTGTCCTTCCGGGCCTCCTCGACCGCGGAACTGGCCCTGGTGGGCGTGCGGCTGCCCGATGCGGCGGTGTTCCCCGAGGTGCGCGGCCTCAAGGGGCCGCTGGCCTGCCTGGCCGAGGCCCGGCTGGGCATCGTCTGGGGGTCGATGGGCTCGGCCCGGTCCTGCCTCGAGACGGCGATCGGCTATGCGGTGCAGCGCGAGCAGTTCGGCCGTCCCATCGGTGCCTTCCAGCTGACCCAGGCCAAGCTGGCCGACATGCTGGTCGACTACACGACCGGGGTGCTGCTGGCCGTGCACCTGTCCCGCCGCAAGGACGCCGGCACGCTGCGCCCCGAGCAGGTGAGCGTCGGCAAGCTCAACAACGTGCGCCGGTCGCTGGAGATCTGCCGGTCCGCGCGGACCATCCTGGCCGCCAACGGCATCTCGCTCGACTACCCGGTGATCCGGCACATGGCCAACCTCGAGTCGGTGCTGACCTACGAGGGCACCAGTGAGATGCACCAGTTGGTCATCGGCCAGGCGCTGACCGGGCTGGCCGCCTTTCGTTGAGCTGCGAGCTGGGTCGGGGGTCCACGGGGGGCGGAGCCCCCCGGTGCGTGGTGGGGGTTGGGGGGTCCACGGGGGGCGGAGCCGCCGGTGCGTGGTGGGGGTTGGGGGGTCCGCGGGGGGCGGAGCCCCCCGGTGCGTGGTGGGGGTTGGGGGGTCCACGGGGGGTGGAGCCCCCCGTGCGTTGGCACTCAACTTGACCGAGTGCTAACGCGCTCCTAGATTTGGCATTAGCACTCTCCCCCCGAGAGTGACAGACAGCCAGGTCGGCGTCGACCCCCGCGACGGCGAGGTCGGCCTGGACACCAGACATCGGGCGGGCACCGGGTGTGCCCCGCCACCACGACGAAAGGGAAGGACACCGACATGTCGGTCTCCATCAAGCCGCTCGAGGACCGCATCCTCGTCAAGTCCCTCGAGGCCGAGACCAAGACCGCCTCGGGCCTGGTCATCCCGGACACCGCCAAGGAGAAGCCGCAGGAGGGCGAGGTCCTGGCGGTCGGCCCCGGTCGCATCGACGACAAGGGCAACCGCGTGCCGGTCGATGTCGCAGTCGGCGACCGGGTCATTTTTAAATAGTACGGCGACAACCGGGACATACACGGCGGGCAGGAGTACCTCATCCTGTCGGCCCGCGACGTCCTGGCCGTCGTCGGCTGAGTCCGCTCGCGGCATACCTGAGAAGGAATCCTCATGGCTAAGACGCTGGAGTTCGACGACTCCGCACGCAAGGCGCTGGAGCGGGGCGTCGACGCCCTCGCCAACGCCGTCAAGGTGACCCTGGGCCCCAAGGGCCGCAACGTCGTCATCGACAAGAAGTGGGGCGCCCCGACGATCACGAACGACGGGGTGACCATCGCCCGCGAGGTGGAGCTCGAGGACTCCTACGAGAACCTCGGCGCCCAGCTCGCCAAGGAGGTCGCCACCAAGACCAACGACATCGCCGGCGACGGCACGACGACCGCCACGGTGCTGGCCCAGGCCATGGTCAAGGAGGGCCTGCGCAACGTCGCCGCCGGTGCCGCTCCGGCCGCGCTCAAGCGCGGCATGGACAAGGCCGTCGAGGCGGTCAACGACCGGCTGCTCGCCGACGCCCGCGAGGTCGAGGGCACCGAGGAGATCGGCCAGGTCGCCGCGCTCTCGGCCCAGGACAACCAGATCGGCGAGACCATCGCGCAGGCCTTCGACAAGGTCGGCAAG
>CAZYHR010000051.1:0-22855 GCA_964647395.1 uncultured Intrasporangiaceae bacterium
GTTGCGCAGGCCCTTGTCCAGCAGGGTGAAGTCCTGGACGAACTGGTGGACCGGCATGAGCTCCAGGGCCGTGACCCCGAGGTTCTTGAGGTGATCGATGGTCGCGGGGTGGCCGACCGCGGCATACGTGCCCCGGATCTCCTCGGGGATCGCGGCGTGACGCATGGTCAGGCCCTTGACGTGCGCCTCGTAGACGACCGAGCGGGAGTAGGTGTGCCGCGGGCTGCGGTCCTGCCCCCAGTCGAAGAACGGGTTGATGACGACCGAGAGCATGGTGTGCCCGAGGCTGTCGGCCGGGTCGGGGTCGGGTGACAGCCCGCCCAGCGGGTCGCCCAGCGCATAGGAGAACAGCGCCGGGTGCCCCTTCATCTCGCCGTCGATGGCCTTGGCGTAGGGGTCGAGCAGCAGTTGCGCCGGGTTGCAGCGCAGCCCCCGGGCCGGGTCGTAGGGCCCGTGCACCCGGTAGCCGTAACGCTGGTCGGGCTGGATCGTCGGCAGGTAGACGTGCCAGACGTAGGCGTCGTGCTCGGGCATCGGCACCCGGGTCTCCACGCCGTCGTCGTCGACGAGGCACAACTCGACCCGCTCGGCGACCTCCGAGAACAACGCGAAGTTCACCCCGGAGCCGTCATAGGTCGCTCCGAGCGGATACGGGTGGCCGGGCCAGATCTGCAGCAACGTTCAACTCTTCAGGTCGGGAGCGGCCGTCCGGCCGCTTCACAGGACCCTCAGCGGCGGCGGCGAGGGCGCAACCCTGCCATCTTGCCAGTTCCGACCGTCCGGTCAGTAAAGCCGCAGGTCAGGCCGAGGGTCGGCCGGGTCGCGCAGCGTGCCGCCCGGAGGTTCAGGCCAGGGACGCGACGACGTCGTCGGCGGCGGCGTAGGGGTCGATGCGCCCGGCGACGACGGCCTCGGCGTGCTCGGCGATGCCGTGGCCGGAGCGCAGGTCACCCATCCGTTCGCGCAGCGCGGTGACCGCCAGCGCCTCGATCTCGTCGGCCGCCCGGCGCAGCCGGCGCCGGCGCAGCGTGCCGGTGCGCTCGAGCCAGTCGACGTGCTTGTCGATGGCCTCCATGACCTCGGCGACGCCCTCGCCGCGGGGGGCGACGGTCTTGACGACCGGGGGGCGCCACAGCCCCGGCTCGGTGCGGTCGCCGAGCGAGATCATGTGCCGCAGGTCGCGCACGGTCGCGTCGGCGCCGTCGCGGTCGGCCTTGTTGACGACGAAGATGTCGCCGATCTCCAGGATGCCGGCCTTGGCCGCCTGAATGCCGTCGCCCATGCCCGGGGCGAGCAGGACGATCGTCGTGTCGGCCAGTCCGGCGATCTCGACCTCGCTCTGGCCGACCCCGACGGTCTCGACGAGCACCACCTCGCAGCCGGCCGCGTCGAGCACGCGGATCGCCTGCGGCGTCGTCCAGGACAGCCCACCCAGGTGCCCGCGTGAGGCCATCGAGCGGATGTACACCTCGGGATCGAGCGCGTGGTCCTGCATCCGCACCCGGTCGCCGAGCAGCGCGCCCCCGGAGAAGGGGCTGGACGGGTCGACGGCCAGGATGCCGACCCGCTTGCCCCGGGCCCGCAGCGCGCCGACGACGGCATTGGTCGAGGTCGACTTGCCGACCCCGGGCGAGCCGGTCAGCCCGATGACGTGGGCGGTGCCGGTCAGCGGCGCGAGCGCCGCCATGACCTCGCGCAGCGCCGGGTGGGCGTCCTCGACGAGCGAGATGAGCCGGGCAACCGCGCGCGGCGAGCCCTGGCGGGCCGACGCGACGAGAGCGGGGACGTCGACGGGGCGCGCCATCGCTGCCTCTCTGCTGGACCTGCCCCGGTATGCCGCGTGGCCGAGCCGGCCGGGCGGCATACCGGTTCGTGGTCGGACCGGATCGTGCTGGGAGACTAGGCCGTTCAGGCCTGCGGGACGCGGATGATCAGGGCGTCGCCCTGGCCGCCGCCGCCGCACAGGGCGGCCGCGCCGACCCCGCCGCCACGCCGCTTGAGCTCGTGCGCGAGGTGCAGCACGATGCGCGCGCCGGACATGCCGACCGGGTGGCCCATGGCGATGGCCCCGCCGTTGACGTTGACCTTGTCCGGGTCGACGCCCAGCTCCTTGGTCGAGGCCAGGCCGACCGCGGCGAAGGCCTCGTTGAGCTCGAGCAGGTCGAGGTCCGCGGGGTCGATGCCCTCCTTGGCGCAGGCCTTCTTGACCGCCTCGGCGGGCTGGCTCTGCAGGGTGGAGTCGGGGCCGGCGACCCAGCCGGCGGCGCCGATCTCGGCGAGCCAGGACAGCCCGAGCTGCTGCGCCTTGGCCTTGCTCATGACGACCACCGCGCAGGCGCCGTCGGAGATCTGGCTGGCCGAGCCCGCCGTGATGGTGCCCTCCTTGCTGAAGGCCGGGCGCAGGCCGGCCAGGCTCTCGGCCGTGGTGTTGGCCCGGATGCCCTCGTCGGCGCGGAACTCGATCGGGTCGCCCTTGCGCTGCGGGATGAGCACCGGCACGACCTCGTCGTCGAACAGGCCGTCCTTCCAGGCCTTGGCCGACAGCTCATGGCTGCGCGCCGAGAAGGCGTCCTGCTCCTCGCGGGTGAACTCGCGCTCGCCGCGGTTGGCCGAATCGGTGAGCAGACCCATGCCCTGGTCGGTGTAGACGTCCCACAGGGCGTCGTAGTCCATGTGGTCGCGCAGCTTGACGGTGCCGTACTTGTAGCCCTCGCGGCTCTTCTCCAGCAGGTGCGGCGCGTTGGTCATCGACTCCATGCCGCCGGCGACGACGATCTCGCACTCGCCGGCCCGGATCAGCTGGTCGGCGCTGGCGATGGCGTTGATGCCGGACAGGCACACCTTGTTCACCGTGATGGCCGGCACCTCCATGGGGATGCCGCCCTTGACCGCGGCCTGCCGGGCGGTGAGCTGGCCGCAGCCGGCCTGCAGGACGTGGCCCATGATGACGTAGTCGACCTGGTCGCCCGAGATGCCGGCCTTGTCGAGCGCGCCCTTGATGGCGATGCCGCCGAGGTCGGTGGCGGAGAAGTCCTTGAGCGAGCCGAGCAGGCGACCCATACCGGTGCGGGCGCCGGCGACGATGACCGAGGTGGTGCTCATAGCGTGCCTCCAGGAGTGCTCGACCGCGCCGGTCGCGCGGCCACAGGGTTCGCTGCTCACTCTAGCCGCGGCCCCCGTGTGCCGCCGGACCCCCTGTGGCCCGCGACACAGCGGGGGCCGCCCCCTCTTCGGCGGCGCCCGGGCCCCGGGGCCCCGCCGAGGTCAGTGACGCTCCCGCCGCACGGTGAGCTCCAGGGACGGCACCCAGGTCACCCCGTCGGGGGTGAATCGCCCGGTCTCGTGCCAGCGGTTGCCCGAGAAGTGCGCCTCGTAGCGCGCCCGGGCCGGGCCGCCCACCGGCAGTTCCCAGGCCCAACCGTCCGGCCGGATCTCGAAGGGGACCTCGATCGTGCCGCCCTGGCTGTTGGCCCGCCAGGTCGGCTGACCGCCGGCCCCGATCTGCAGCGTCGCGAACGCACTGAAGATCAGGGCTCGCCCGCGGCTGCCGGGCCGGGACCCGCGCCCGTCGACGACGTAGACCTCGCCGCTGAGCGTGCGGCGCACCCGCTCGACCTGCTCGTAGTCGACCCGGCCGGTCTCGGTCATGACCCAGCCGGAGCCGCGCCAGCAGCCGACCCAGTAGTCGAGCACGTCGAGCCGCCGGACCTGCTCGGCCACCGCGGGCGACGGCGGCGCCAGCAGCAGCGAGTCGTCGATGCAGCCGGGCCCGCGGTGCCGGCCCTGGTCGGAGCGGCGGTCGGTGCCGCCGGCCCAGGCGGGCGCCGCCCCGACCGCGGTGCCGAGCGCGGTGAGGCCGAGGGCCGACACCACCCCGCGCCGGGTCGCGCGGGCCAGTCCGGCGCCCGCCCCCGCCCCGGTGCTCCCGCCCGCGGCCGGGTCCTGCGCTCCGGCCGATGCCTGCCCCGTGCTGGTCATGTCCGGTCCTCCTGGCGTCGCGTGCAGATTCGTGTTTCTTGTGGATCACGTTTCGTGGAACACGTGAACAGTGTTCTACACCGTCCCGGCGGGACACGCCAGACTGGGTCCGTGAACCGGGCAGCCCCGGGATCCGGGTCGATCGCGCGCCGGATCCCCTACGTCTTCGGCTGCACCCATGCCCGCGAACTGCCCGGCCCGCTGCTGCTGGCCCTGCTGGCCGACCTCGACGTCGACGCGGCGGCGGCCCGCACCGCCCTGCACCGGC
Source organism: uncultured Intrasporangiaceae bacterium (assembly GCA_964647395.1). Taxonomy (GTDB): domain Bacteria; phylum Actinomycetota; class Actinomycetes; order Actinomycetales; family Dermatophilaceae; genus Phosphoribacter. The sequence continues at coordinate 4,247 of CAZYHR010000051.1, forward strand.
TGCGCGCGCTGTCCGGTCTGAGCGCCCGACGGGTCGGCCGGGTCGCGCTCTACCGGCTCGAGGGCGTGGTCTGGCAGCGCTTCGTCGGGATGGCCACCGGCGCGCCGATCCAGCCGCCAACGCCCTGGACGGGGGCGTTCGAGACCCTCGTCTACGACGTCCCCGAGACCGCGCGGGCCGCCCGCGACCGGCTGCGTGCGGCGGCCGCGGCCGCCGGCTACGCCCCGATGCGTCCCGGGGTGCTCATCGGGCTGGCGACCCCGGCCGCCGAGGTCCTCGCCGCGCACCCGCTGCCCCCCGGCAGCCTCGGGTATGCCGGCCGGCTGGCCCTGGACCCGGCCGCGGCGGCCGAGGCGGCCCGGGTCGCCTGGGCGCTCGACGACGTGCGCCGGGGGTATGCCGCAGCGACCGCCGCCATCCGCGAGCGGGCCCGGCGGGCCGCGCTGCGCGACACCCCGCGGGACTGCTTCCGGGCGCTGCAGGAGTGCGCGGCCAGGGCGATGGTCGCCCGACTGCCGGACCCGGAGCTGCCCGAGCAGCTCACCGGGCCCTGGCCGCGCGCCGAGCTGGTGGCCACCCTGGACAGCGCGACCGCCCGGCTGCAGCAGGGCGCGATCCGGCACGCCCATGACGTCGTGGCGGCCCACCCGTTGCGCGACCTGGTCACCTCGATCGACTGGGCCGGCGAGGTCGGCGTCAGCGTCGCCCCGTGCCGGCTGTGTGCCGACGCCGGGTGAGGCGGCGCGCCGCGGTCAGTCGGGGTCGCCCGGGATGCCGGCCTTGGCGTCCAGGCGGCGCAGCAGTTCCAGGGCCGCGTCCTGCAGCGGCCGCAGGCCGCCCTGTCGGGCCCGCTCCAGGCAGTTGGTCAGGGCGCTGCGGTGCACCCGCACGAAGTCGCCGTAGGCGAACCGGTGGCGGGCCAGCGTGCCCTCGGGGCAGTCCTGCGCGATGACCAGGTGCCATAGCCCGTGGGCGTCCCAGGAGTGCCCGTCGACGAAGGCCTGCTGCTGGGCCGGGGTCGGATGGCAGTGCGGCCAGTCGGTGCCGACGACGAAGCGCCGGTGGTCGATGAGTTCGTAGGCGTGGACCATCGCCCGCTCGTTCACGACGAAGTCGTCCATGCTTCAGCCTGGCTCATCCGGGTCCGGTTTCCCAGCCCTGGTCCGGCACCCGGAACCCCGACCCCTCAGCCCCCGCCGGTGTGAGCGGAGTCGCCCGCTGCGCCCGGCGCGGCACCGCCCGGGGGACCGTAGGCTCGGCTCATGACCAGCCCGCAGCCGCTCTTCACCCACATCGACCACGTCGGCATCGCCGTGCCCGACCTCGACCAGGCCATCGCCTTCTACCGCGACTCCTTCGGCATGCAGGTGGTGCACGAGGAGGTCAACGAGGAGCAGGGGGTGCGCGAGGCGATGATGGCGGTCGGCGACTCCACGTCCTGCATCCAGTTGCTCGCCCCGCTGTCCGCGGACTCGCCGATCGGCAGGTTCCTGGACCGCAGCGGTCCGGGCATCCAGCAGATGGCCTACCGGGTCAGCGACATCGACGCCGTGTGCGCGGCCCTGCGCGAGCGTGGGGTGCGGCTGCTCTACGACACCCCCAAGCGGGGCACGAGCAACAGCCGGGTCAACTTCGTGCACCCCAAGAGCGCCGGGGGCGTGCTGGTCGAACTGGTCGAGCCGGCCGCGGGCGACCAGCACTGACGACGCGGCCCCCCAGCAGGCTGGATCGTCGCGGGTGAGCAACGTCATGCCGACCCCCGCTGCGGCCCGATGTGACCCACCGGTAGCGTCGGCACCGAGGCCGCCACGCGGCATACCGACACCTGCCCGCGGCCCCGCAGCCGCCACGACGAAGTGAGGTTTCCGATGCAGGCCATCCGCGACGCCATCCTCTCCGGCGACCGCACCGAGGCAACGTATGCCGCGCTGGAGGTCCCCGAGTCCTACCGGGCGGTGACCGTCCACAAGGACGAGACCGACATGTTCGCCGGCCTGGCCAGCCGCGACAAGGACCCCAAGCGATCGCTGCACCTGGACGACGTGCCGATCCCCGAGCTGGCCCCCGGCGAGGCCCTCGTCGCGGTCATGGCCAGCGCGATCAACTACAACACGGTGTGGACCTCGATCTTCGAGCCGCTGCCGACCTTCGGCTTCCTGGAGCGCTACGGCAAGCTCAGCCCCGCAGCCAAGCGGCACGACCTGCCCTATCACATCGTCGGCTCCGACCTGGCCGGCGTCGTGCTGCGCACCGGCCCCGGCGTGCACATCTGGAAGCCGGGCCAGGAGGTTGTCGCGCACTGCCTGTCCGTCGAGCTCGAACACCACGACGGACACAACGACACGATGATGGACCCCGAGCAGCGGATCTGGGGCTTCGAGACCAACTTCGGCGGCCTGGCCGAGCTGGCTATCGTCAAGGCCAACCAGCTCATGCCCAAGCCGGCCCACCTGTCCTGGGAGGAGGCCGCCTGCCCCGGCCTGGTCAACTCGACCGCCTACCGGCAGCTGATCTCCAAGAACGGCGCCGGGATGAAGCTCGGCGACCGGGTGCTCATCTGGGGCGCCTCCGGTGGCCTGGGCTCGTACGCCACCCAGATGGCCCTGGCCGGCGGCGGCCAGCCGGTCTGCGTCGTCTCCAGCGAGGAGAAGGCCGAGATCTGCCGCCGGATGGGCGCCGAGCTCATCATCGACCGGCGGGCCGGGGGCTACCGGTTCTGGAAGGACGAGACCACCCAGGACCCCAAGGAGTGGCGCCGCTTCGGCGCCGACATCCGCAAGCTCACCGGCGGCCACGACGTCGACATCGTCTTCGAGCACCCGGGCCGCGAGACCTTCGGCGCGAGCGTCTTCGTCACCCGCAAGGGCGGCACGATCACGACCTGCGCGTCGACCTCGGGCTACCTGCACGAGTACGACAACCGCTATCTGTGGATGAACCTCAAGCGCATCGTGTCCAGCCACTTCGCCAACTACCGCGAGGCGTGGGAGGCCAACGACCTGATCAACCGCGGCCTGACCCACCCGACGCTGTCCAAGACCTATCCGCTCGACCAGGTCGGGCAGGCCGCCACCGACGTCCACCACAACCTGCACCAGGGCAAGGTCGGCGTGCTGTGCCTGGCCCCCGAGGAGGGCATGGGCGTCACCGACCCGGACAAGCGCGCCGCCCTGCTGCCGCAGATCAACCGCTTCCGCGACGTCTGAGCCGGGCCGCGCGAGCGTCAGCCCCAAGCCCTAGGCTCGCCCCGTGAGTCGTCCGTTGTCGTCCCGCTCGCCGCTGGCCATCGGCTTCCTCGGCGGCATCGGGCTGCTGCTGGCGGCGAGCGTCGGCTGGGCCGTCGTGGCCTTGGACACCGTGCTCACGCTGATCATCGTGTCGGCCGTGCTGTGCCTGGCGCTCAACCCGGTCGTCGAGTGGCTGCTGGGCCGGGGCCTGAGCCGGGGGCGGGCCACCGCCGTGGTCTTCGCCGGGGTGCTGCTCGTCTTCACCCTCATCGGGCTGGTCGTCGTGCCGCCGGTCGTCGAGCAGGCCGGCGAGCTGTCCCGCAACGGGCCGCACTATCTCGACCGGCTGCTCGGCACGCCCTGGTTGGCCGATCTGGAGCAGACCCACCACGTCGTCTCCCGGATCCGCGAGGAGCTGGCCCGGCGCATCTCCGACGGCGGGTTCATGGGCCAGGTCGCCGGCGGGGTGGTCGGGGCCGGGCGGGCGATCTTCTCCGGCGTGCTGTCCGGGGTGACGGTGCTCGTGCTGACCCTGTACTTCCTGGTGGCCCTGCCGCGGGTCAAGCGAGCCACCTATGCGATGGTCCCGGCCTCGCGCCGCGAGCGGGTCACCGACCTCGCCGAGCGGATCATGTCGCGGGTCGGCAACTACGCGATCGGCCAGCTCCTGGTCGCGACGATCAACGCCTGCTGCTCGTTCGTCGTCATGAAGATCGTCGACGTCCCGTACGCCGCGGTGCTCGCGGTCGTCGTCGGCTTCCTCGGGCTCATCCCGCTGGTCGGCGCGACCGCCGGCGCCGTCATCGTCGCGCTCGTCGCGCTGGTCAGCGACCCGAGCAAGGCGATCATCATGCTGGTCTACTTCCTGGTCTACCAGCAGTTCGAGAACTACGTCATCCTGCCGCGGATCATGGCCCGGACCGTCTCGGTGCCCGCCGGGGTGACCATCGTCGCCGCCCTGGCCGGCGGCACCGTCGCCGGCGTCCTCGGTGCCCTGCTGGCCATCCCCACCGCCGCCGGCCTGCTACTGCTCTACGACGAGGTCCTCGTCCCGCACCAGGCGCGTCGCTGACCCCACCCCAGGAGTAAAGGCGGTTGCCTGGAACGTTCGCCGCCCCCGAACCCCAGTGAAAACGGTTGCCTGGAACGTTCGCCGCCCCCGAAATCCCAGTGAAAACGGTTGCCTGGAACGTTCGCCGGTGGCTCCGGCGGCGCACCTGGTCCGCCGCCCGCCCCGGGCCTGTGGATAACGCAACGCACGGATCGGCCGGACCTGTCAGTCTCCGACCATGAACACCGACGACGACCTCGATGCCGGCCGGCCCTTCACGACCGCCCGCTGGCTCGCGGCGGGACTGCCCGCCGAGGATCTGCAGGACCGGCGACTGCGCCGCCTCTTGCGCGGCGTCTACGTCGCGACCGCCGTGCCGCTCACCCCTGCCCTCATGGTCCAGGCGGCGCAGCAACACCATCCGGACGCCTTCGCGGCCGGCCACACCGCGGCCCGGCTGCTCGGCGGCATCGTGCCGCACCTCCCGCACGTGACGATCGGGCTGGACTCCGGCGCCAAGAGTCGCCGCTCGGAGATCCGCGTCCGCCGGTATGCCGCCCGGCCGGCTCTGGTGCTCCGCGACGGCGTGCTGTGCACCGACGCGGCGCAGACCTTCGCCGACCTGGCCGGCGAACTCACCCTCGTCGACCTCGTGACGCTCGGCGACAGTCTGAGTCAGGCCGGGGCGACCACCGCCGACGACCTGCGCGCTGCCCTGGCGACCACCCGGGGCAACCACGTGCGCGCGGCGCGGCGCGCCGCGGCATACGTGCGGGACCGGGTGGAGTCCGCGCAGGAGACCCGCAGCCGGCTGCTCGTCGTGCTCGCCGGCCTGCCCGAGCCGCAGACCAATCTGCCGGTGCTCTGCTCAGCGGGCGGGTTCTACCGGCTCGACCTGCCGTGGATCGAGGTCAAGGCGGCCCTGGAATACGACGGCGAGCACCATGACGACCCACTCCAGCGCGAGGCCGACCAGCGGCGGCTGGCCGAGCTGACCGACGACGGGTGGCGCATCGAGGTGCTGCGCAGCCCGGACATCTTCCGGACGCCGGACCGCACCCTCGAGCGGGTCGTCGACCTGCTCGGCCGGGCCGGGCTCGACGTTCGGGTGCGCTCACCGGCCTGGCGGACGCACTTCCCGGTGCGGGGCAGCTACCTGACGGAATGAGCGGCGCTCCGGCGAACGTTCCAGGCAACCGCTTTCACCGGGAGCGCGGCTCCGGCGAACGTTCCAGGCAACCGCTTTCACCGGAAAGGTCCGGCCCGATCAGGGTGGCTATCGGGGTCGATCCGGATGCGCGGGGCGCCGATCCACGGCAGGCTTAGCCCATGACGAGCCCACAGGACGCCGCCAGCCCCTGGCCGACCCCACCCCAGGACGCGCCCGTGCCCGGCACCATGGTCACCGCCCCCGGCACCCCCGCAACCCCGGTCCCCGCACCCACCTCCGCCGGCCGCCCGGCCGCCGACCAGGACCACAAACTCACCGTCCTCGGCGAGTTCAAGCGCTCGGGCCAGTGGGTGGTGCCGGCCCACTCGGTGCACAACATCGGCCTCGGCGAGGTGCGCCTGGACCTGCGCGACGCGATCCTGTCGGACCCGGTGACGACCATCGAGATCCGCGGCATGTTCGGCCAGGCCCGCATCATCGTGCCGGACAGCTACCACGTCGAGTGCGAGGGCTCGGTCGTGCTCGGCGAGTTCGAACTGCGCGACGCCGGCGAGGTCGGCCCGCCACAGCCCGGCGCGCCGACGATCCGCGTCCTGGGCTACGCCGTGATGAGCGAGGTCCGCGTCTACCGCACGTCCGCGCCCGCCGGCGAGGGTCCCTTCTCGGTCGACGGCATCACCGGCTGGAAGCACCGCCGGCACCGCCGACGGCACCTCTGAGCGCTGCCGGGCGGCGGGCCCGACTAGCCTGCCAAGGTGCGCTTCCTCGACGGCCTGCGGCCGACCTTCGACCTGTCCTACGACGACGTCTTCATGGTGCCGGGACGCACCGCGATCGCCTCGAGGATGGACGTCGACCTGGCGACCGCCGACGGCACCGGCACGACGATCCCGGTCGTCGTGGCCAACATGACGGCGGTGAGCGGTCGGCGGATGGCCGAGACGGTCGCCCGGCGCGGAGCGGTCGCGGTGATCCCCCAGGACATTCCGCTCGACGTCGTGGCGGACGTCATCGCCGACGTCAAGAGCAAGCACCTGGTCTATGACACGCCGGTCACCGTCCAGGAGCACTCGACCGTCGGCGACGCGCTCGCCCTGCTGACCAAGCGCGCGCACGGCGCCGTCGTCGTGCTCGACGGCCGCGCCCACCCGGTGGGCATCGTCACCGAGGCCGACCTCGACGGGGTCGACCGCTTCACCCAGGTGGCCCAGGTCATGACCCGCGACGTCGTCACCCTGCCCGACGGCATCGACCCGCAGGCCGCGTTCGACCGGCTCGGCGAGCTGCACCACCGGCTCGCGCCGATCATCGCCGACACCGGGCGGCTGGTCGGCCTGCTGACCCGTCGCGGGGCGCTGCGGGCCACGCTCTACTGTCCCGCCGTGGACGAGGCCGGCCGGTTGCGGGTCGCCGCCGCGCTCGGGGTCAACGGCGACGTCGCCGCCCGGGCCGAGCGCCTGGTCGAGGCGTCGGCCGACATCCTCGTGCTCGACACCGCCCACGGCCATCAGGAGCGCATGCTCGAGGCGCTGCGCGCGGTGCGCGCCGCGGGCATCGAAGCCACCCTCGTGGCCGGCAACGTCGTGTCTGCGGCCGGGGTGCGCGACCTGGTCGACGCGGGGGCGGACATCGTCAAGGTGGGGGTCGGTCCGGGCGCCATGTGCACGACCCGGATGATGACCGGTGTGGGTCGACCGCAGTTCTCCTCCGTGCTCGAGTGCGCCACTGCCGCAAAGGAGCTCGGTGCTCACGTCTGGGCGGACGGAGGGGTGCGGCACCCTCGCGACGTGGCCCTGGCGCTGGCCGCCGGGGCGTCCAACGTCATGATCGGCTCGTGGTTCGCGGGCACCTTCGAATCGCCGGGCGATCTCAAGATCGCCCCGGACGGGCGCGCCTACAAGGAGTCCTTCGGCATGGCCTCGGCCCGCGCGGTCCGCAACCGCACCGCTGGCGAGTCGGCCTACGAGCGGGCCCGCAAGGGCCTGTTCGAGGAGGGCATCTCGACCTCGCGGATGTTCCTCGACCCGAGCCGCCCCGGTGTCGAGGACCTGCTCGACTCGATCGTCGCCGGGGTCCGCTCGGCCTGCACCTACGCCGGCGCCGCCGACCTCGCCGAGTTCGCGGACCGGGCGGTCGTCGGCATCCAGAGCCTGGCCGGCTTCGCCGAGGGGCGACCGCTGCACACCTCCTGGTGACCGCTGGGCTCAGATCCGGTATGCCGCGACGCCACCCGCCGCGTCGAGTTCGCCTCCCGTCCCCCGGGGCTGCGAGGATGCCGGCATGGCCCAGGACGTCGAGCTGACCGAGATCCGGGGCTTCCTGGCCCAGCACGACCCCTACGCCGAGTTGCCCGACGCGCTGCTGGACCGGCTGCCGGGTCGGCTGCGGATCGAGTACTTCCGGCGCGGCACCCGCATCTTCACCGCCGGCGAGCCGACCCACGGGCTGCTCGTGGTCCGCTCGGGCGCGGTGGAACTGACCGACCGCGACGGCGGCTTCGTCGACCGGTGCGAGGTGGGCACGTCGTTCGGGTCGCTCGCGCTGATCGAGCGCGGGTTGGCCCGGGTCACCGCCGAGGCCATCGAGGACACCCTGTGCCTGGTGGTGCCGCCGGCGGTGTTCCACGACCTGGCCGGCGAGCACCCGCCGTTCGCCGACTTCTTCGACGTGCAGAGCACCAGCCGGATGCGCGGGGCCGTGGCGTCGCTGCAGGTGGCTCAGAGTGGCGGGGCCATCCTCAAGACGACGGTGACCGACCTCGTCAGCCGCCCGCCGATCACCGCCCAGGTCACCGCGACGATCCGCGAGGCGGCCCGGATCATGGCCGACTCCGCGGTGTCCTCGCTGCTGCTGCTGGACGGCCCGCGGCTGGCCGGCATCGTCACCGACCGCGACCTGCGCACCCGGGTGGTCGCCGCGGGGACCGACCCGGGCCAGCCGGTGTCGACGATCATGACCCCGGGCCCGGTCACCGCCTCGGCCAACGCCCTGGCCTTCGAGGTCCTCATGGAGATGACCTCGCGCAACATCCACCACCTGCCCGTCGTGCGGGACGGCGAGCCGATCGGGGTGGTGACGACCACCGATCTCACGCGCCTGGAGCAGCACAACCCGGTCTATCTCGTCGGCGACGTCGGCAAGGCGCGGGACGTCGCGACGGTGGCGACCGTGGCTCGGCGCCTGCCGTCGATCGTCGAGGGCCTGGTCGCCCAGGACGCATCGGCCGAGGACATCGCCCGGGTGGTCACCGCGGTCGGCGACGCGGTCGACCGGCGGGTCATCGGGCTGGTCGAACAGCGGCTCGGGCCGCCGCCGGTGCCCTATTGCTGGATCGTGCTGGGCTCCCGGGCCCGGCACGAGCAGGCGCTGGCCGCCGACCAGGACAACGCGATCATCCTGGCCGACGACGCGACGCCGCGGCACGCGGCATACTTCTCGACCCTGGCGCGCGAGGTCGTCGCCGGGCTGGCCGAGTGCGGCTATCACCGGTGCCCGGGCGAGATCATGGCGACCAACCCGAGGTGGCGGGTCCCGTTGTCGCAGTGGCAGTCCGAGTTCACGACGTGGATCACCGAGCCGGTGCCCGACGCGGTCCTGCGAGCCAGCATCTTCTTCGACATGCGCCCGGTCTACGGCGAGCCGCGGCTGTTCATCAAGCTGCGTCGGCACATCCGCCGGCTGACCCCGGACGCGCGGCGGTTCCTGGCCCACCTGGCCAAGCGGGCCGCCGACAACGAGCCGCCGATCGGCTTCTTCCGCGGCTTCGTCGTGGAGAAGGCCGGTGAGCACGCCCGCGCCCTGGACATCAAGCGGGGCGGCATCGGCTCGGTGGTCGACATCGCCCGGGTCTATGCCCTCTCGCTGGGCACCCGCTCGGTCAGCACCCACGAGCGGCTCGCCGATGCCGCCGCGGCGGGGGTGCTGTCCGCGGAGCGGGCGCAGGACCTGCGCGACGCCTTCGAGTTCATCTCCTATGTGCGGCTGCGGCAGCAGACCCAGCAGGTCCGGGCCGGGCGCGCGCCGGACAACTTCGTCGCCCCGGCGGCCCTGTCCAGCTTCGAGAAGCGCAATCTGCGGGAGGCCTTCGCGATCGTCCGCTCGGCGCAACCGGCGCTGGCCCACCGCTTCTCGGCGAGCTTCGTCTCCTGATGCTCGGCTTCGGCAGGAACAGTCCGGCGGCCCTGCGCAGCAAGGCACTCCGCTCCGCTGCGCCGGGGCCGCTGCGGGACTATCTCGACGTTCCGCCGCCGGATCCGGCCACCCCCGCCGACGAGTTGCGGCTGCTGGCCGTGGACCTCGAGACGACCGGCCTGGATCCGCGCTGCGACCAGGTGCTGTCGGTCGGCTGGGTGCCCGTCGACGGTCGGTCGATCGACCTGTCGGGGGCGCGGCGGTTCGTCGTGCGCGCCGGCGTCGAGGTCGGCCAGAGCGCCACCGTGCACCGCCTCACCGACGACGAGGTCGCCGCGGGTATGCCGCTCGACGAGGTGCTCCCCCGGCTGCTCGCCGCGCTGCGCGGTCGGGTCCTGCTCGCGCATTTCACCGACATCGAGGAGCAGTTCCTGTCGCGGGCCTGCCGCGAGCGCTACGGCGCGCCGCTGCCGGTGGCCCGGGTCGACACCCTCGAACTGCAGCGCCGGCTCATCGTCGGGCGGGGTGCGGCGCCGATGCGGATCGGCCTGCGGCTGTGGACCGCTCGGGAACGCTTCGGCCTGCCGAGCTATCCCGCGCACGACGCCCTGCAGGACGCCCTGGCCTGCGCCGAGCTCTACCTCGGCCAAGTCGCCGAACTCAGCGCCCGAGCTCCGGTGACCCTCAGGCGCCTCGCCTCCTGAGGCCGTCACCGACCAGGACGCGGCACGCCTCAGTAGGTGCGGAACCCCCGCTTGGTCTTGCGGCCCAGATACCCCGCGGTGACCAGGTGCTCCAGCATCGGCGCGGGGGCGAAGCCGGAGTGTCGGAACTCCAGGTAGAGCTCGCGCTGGATCGCCAACGACACGTCGAGCCCGACGACATCGAGCAGCTCGAACGGCCCCATCGGGTAGCCGCACCCGGCCTTCATCGCCAGGTCGATCTCCTCAGCGGTCGCGTAGTGCGCGTTGAGCATCTTCACCGCGTCGTTGAGATAGGGGAACAGCAGCGCGTTGACGATGAACCCGGCCCGGTCGCCGCACTGCACCGGCACCTTGCCCACCTTGCGGGACAGCGCGACCACGGTCTGGACGATCGCCGGGTCGGTGGCGACGGTGTGCACGACCTCGACGAGCTTCATGATCTGGGCCGGGTTGAAGAAGTGCATACCGATGACCGACTCGGGCCGGCTGGTGACGTTCGCGCACTCGATGATCGGCAGCGACGAGGTCGTCGTGGCCAGGATCGCGCCCGGCTTGCAGATCTTGTCCAGGTCGCGGAACAACTCCTGCTTGATCTCCAGGTCCTCGGCGATCGCCTCGACGACGATGTCGACGTCGGCCAGCGCCTCCCGCGACGTCGCGCCGGTGAGCCGGCCCAGCACCTGGTCGGCGGCCTCCTGGGTGAGCTTGCCGCGCTCGATCATCTTGGCCTGGCCACGCTTGATCGAGGCGAGCACGCCGTCGAGCTTGTCCTGCCCGCGGGCGACGTAGACGACGTCATAGCCGGCCTTGGCGAACACCTCGATGATGCCGGTGGCCATCGTGCCGGACCCCACGACACCGACCGTGCTGATCCTGGCCAGTCCCGGGTCGTCCGCTGCGGCGGTGTCCTCGGGGGTCAGCGCGTCCGGCACGACCTCGGAGCTGCCGGGGGCGGCATACGTGTAGAAGCCACGTCCGCTCTTGCGGCCCTTGAGGCCCGCGCTGACCATCTGCTTGATGACCGGGGTCGGCGCGTGCAGCCGGTCGCGGCCCTGGTGATACATCGTGTCGAGGATCTCGTATGCCGTGTCGAGCCCGATGAGGTCCATCAGCGCCAACGGCCCCATCGGCAGCCCGCAGCCGAATCGCATTGCGGCGTCGATGTCCTCACGTGTCGCGTAGCGGCTCTCGTACATCGAGACGGCGTGGTTGAGGTAGCCGAACAGCAGCCCGTTGGCGATGAAGCCGGCCTTGTCGCCGACGACGACCGGCTCCTTGCCCAGCCGCTGCGCCAGCGCCCGCACGCTGTCGGAGACGTCCGAGTGGGTGACCACGGTGCGGATGACCTCGACGAACTGCTGCACCGTCGCGGGGTTGAAGAAGTGCATGCCGACGACCCGCGAGGGTCGCTTGGTCGCGACCGCCAGCTCGGTGACCGGCAGCGACGACGTGTTGGTGGCCAGCACCGCGTCCTCGGCCAGGATGCCGTCCAGCGCGGCGAACACCTGCTTCTTCAGCTCCAGGCTCTCCGGGACGGCCTCGATGACCAACTGGCAGTCGGCCAGCGCGGACAACTCGGTGGCGTAGCTGATTCGTCCGTTGAGGGCGTCGGCGTCCTCGGCGGTGAGCTTGCCGCGCTCGACGGCCCGGGCGGTGGACTTGACGACCACCCGTTTGCCGCGCTCCAGCGCCTCGGCGTCGACCTCGATGGCGACCACGTCGATCCCGTTGCGAGCAAGCACTTCCGCGATGCCGGCGCCCATGGTGCCCAGCCCGACAACCCCGACCTTGGTGAACTCGTGTGCCATAGGGCGATCCTCCCAGGTCGGGTATGCCGCCCCCAGCCCCGGGGGGCGTGACGCTCCACACCCCGGGGCTCGGGGGATCTGAGCGGGCCGCGGTGAGGCGCTGTCACCCGGCGTCGCCGGCGGCACGCGGCGTCCCGCAGGGTCACCGCGGCCTCACGGCGGCGTCAGCCGCAGCAGCCGTCCGCCGGTGCCGTCGGTGAGCAGCCAGATCGACCCGTCCGGCCCCTGCTCGGCGGCCCGGATCCGGGTGCCCATCGGCCACTGGTCGGCGGGCTTGGCGGTCGTGCCGTCGAGGTCGATGCGGATGAGCGCCTGACCGGACAGGGCGCACACGAACCCGTCCCCGGTGAACTGCGGGAACAGCGTGCCGGTGTAGACCAGCAGGCAGCCGGGCGAGATCGACGGGTTCCACCACACCTGGGGCGCCTCGAAGCCGTCGCCGGGTCGGTGGTCGGGGATCTCGCCGCCGCCGTAGTGCGACCCGTTGGACGCCGGCGGCCACCCGTAGTTGCGCCCGGGGAGCACGAGGTTGATCTCGTCACCGCCCTGCGGGCCCATCTCGGAGCTCCACAGGTTGCCGGCGGCGTCGAAGGCCAGCCCGAGCGGGTTGCGGTGGCCGTAGCTCCAGATCTGCGCGGCCACCCCTCCGCGGTCGGCGATCGGGTTGCCCGGCGCCGCGGCCCCGTCGGGGGTCAGCCGCAGGATCTTGCCGAGGTTGCCGGACAGGTCCTGCGCCGGGTCGAACTTCTGCCGGTCGCCGGAGCTGAGGAACAGGTGCTGCCCGTCCGGGCTGACGGCGATCCGGTGCCCGTAGTGCCCGCGCCCGGTGACCTTGGGCTCCTGGCGCCAGATGACCTGCAGCCCGTCCAGCCGCGGCGAGCCGTCGGTGACCAGCCGGGCCCGCCCCAGCGCCGCCCCCGCGGTGCCGGCCTCGCCCGCCTCGGCCCAGGTGAGATAGACCGTGCCGTCCCGTTCGAACGTCGGCCCGAGCGCGATGTCGCCGAGCCCGCCCTGCCCCGCAGCGAGCACCTGCGGCGTCCCGGCCACCTGGGTCACCGCCCCGGATGCCATGTCGCGCAGCAGCATTCGCCCCCCGCGCTCGGTGACCAGCAGGTTGCCGTCGGGGAGGAAGGTCATCGCCCACGGCTCGTCGAAGCGCGCCACCTCGGTCACCACGAAGGGTCGTCCGTCCGGTCCGGTGCGCCCGGTCGCACCGGTCGGCACGCCGCCCGCGCCCGGCGTCGTCCCGCCCCCCGCCCCGGTGGTCGCCGGCGACGGCGCGCTCGGCTGGCTCGTCGCCGGACCGGACGGCGGCCCGGCGGTGCCCGGGGTCAGCGGCGTCGGGACGGACGAGCACCCCGCGGCCAGCACGCCCAGCGCGACGACCGCGGGCCCGAGCCGGCGGGCGCGTGGGTGGGCGATCGGGCGGCGGCGAGTGGGCGGCATACCCGACGCTAACCCATATTCCGGGCGGCTCCGTCGGACCGCCCGGCACCTGCCGGGCCGCCGGCCCGCGGGTGTGCGAGGCTGGCCGGGTGCGTCTGGTCATCGCCCGCTGTTCGGTCGACTACGAGGGTCGGCTGCAGGCCCACCTCCCGACGGCCGTCCGGCTGCTGCTCGTCAAGGCCGACGGATCGGTGCTCGTGCACAGCGACGGCGGGTCCTACAAGCCGCTCAACTGGATGTCCCCACCGTGCTCGCTCGCGGAGCTGTCCCCCACCGAGGCCGAGGTGGCCGACGGCGTCGCCGCGGTGTGGGTCGTGCGGCACACCAAGTCCGGGGACGCGTTGCGGATCCGGGTCCACGAGGTGCTGCACGACACCAGCCACGAACTCGGCGTCGACCCGGGCCTGGTCAAGGAGGGCGTCGAGGCGCACCTGCAGGCGCTGCTCGCCGAGCACATCCATACTCTCGGCGAGGGCTGGACGTTGGTGCGACGCGAGCACATGACGGCGATCGGGCCGGTCGACATCCTGGCCCGCGACGCCGACCGGCAGCACGTCGCGGTCGAGATCAAGCGGCGCGGCGAGATCGACGGCGTGGAGCAGCTGACCCGCTATCTCGAGTTGCTCAACCGTGACCCGCGGCTCGCGCCGGTCAGCGGGGTGTTCGCCGCTCAGGAGATCAAGCCGCAGGCGCGCACCCTCGCCCAGGACCGCGGCATCCGGTGCGTCACCCTCGACTACGACGCGCTGCGCGGCATCGATGACGCCGAGTCGCGGCTGTTCTGAGTCGCGTAGCGTCGGGGCATGGACCTGCGCATCTTCGTCGAGCCCCAGCAGGGCGCGTCGTACGCCGACCAACTCGCCGTCGCCCGCACCGCCGAGGACTGCGGCTACTCGGCGTTCTTCCGCTCCGACCACTTCCTGGCGATGGGCGGTGCCGGGCTGCCCGGGCCGACCGACTCGTGGGTGACGTTGGCCGGGCTGGCGCGGGAGACCTCGACGATCCGCTTGGGGACGCTGGTGTCGTCGGCGACCTTCCGGCAGCCGGGGATGCTCGCCGTGTCGGTGGCCCAGGTGGACCAGATGTCCGGCGGGCGGGTCGAGCTGGGGCTGGGGGCCGGCTGGTTCGAGGCCGAGCACGCGGCATACGGGGTGCCCTTCCCCCGGGTCGGCGAGCGCTTCGACCGGCTCGAGGAGCAGCTGGCCATCGTCACCGGTTTGTGGAGGACCCCTGCGGGACAACGTTTCTCGTATGCCGGCCGGCACTACCACGTCGTCGACTCACCGGCGCTGCCCAAGCCCGTCGACCCGCTGGGGCCGCCGATCATCCTGGGCGGCAAGGGGCCTCGCCGCACGCCCGAGCTGGCGGCGCGCTACGCCGACGAGTTCAACGTCGCCTTCTCGCCGGTGGACGAGGTTCGCGCCGCCGTCGAGCGGGTGCGGTCGGCGATGGCGCGGGTGGGCCGCGGCCCGGAGGCGATGACCTGGTCGGCGGCGCTCGTGCTGTGCTGCGGGCGGGACGAGCAGGAGGTGGCCCGACGCGCCGCGGCGATCGGCCGGCAGGTCGACGAGCTGCGGGCCAACGGCGTGGCGGGCACGCCGGCCGAGTGCGTCGAGGCGCTGGGCCGCTACGCCGACGCCGGGGTGGACCGGGTCTACCTGCAGGTCCTCGACCTGGCCGACCTGGACCACCTCGAGCTGGTCGCCGCCGAGGTGCTGCCCGCGCTGGCCGGTCCGGCACCGCCCCAGGACCGCCGGTGACCGTGGACGACGGCGCCGAGCCGGGCCGCGGCCCACCCGGCGTCTGCTCGATCGCGGACCTCCCCGACTGTTCACCCCTCGGGCCAGGGGCGGATCAGCCGCCAGCCGTCGGCGTCCTGCTCGAGCGCGACGAGCGCGCAGTTGGCCAGCGGGATCGGCTCCTCGCGCAGCCGCCCGGGGTTGACGACGAGCCGCGGCAGGCACAGGCCCATGACGCCGCCGTGAGTGACGACGACGACCGTCTCGCCGCGGTGCAGGTCGGCGATCTCGTCGAGCCCCGCCGCAACCCGGTCGAGCACCTGCTGCCCGCTCTCGCCGCCCGGGATCCTCAGGTCGAGCTCGCCCCGGCGCCAGCGCTCGAGGTACTCGTCCACGGTCGCCGGCGCCTGCCCGGCCAGGTCGCCGATGGCGAGCTCGACCAGCGCCGGCCGCGGACGCAACGGCACCCCCAGCGCGTCGGCGATCAACTGCCCGGTCTCGGTGGCCCGCTGCAGCGCGCTGGCGTAGACCACGGCGACCCGCTCCCCGCGCAGGGTCTCGGCTAGGGTCCGGGCCTGCTCCCGGCCGCGGTCGGTGAGCCAGCCGCCGTCGGCGTTGAGCACGTCGGTGCCCGCCGCGTAGTCCGCCTCGCCGTGCCGCACGACCAACAGGCGGGCCGGACAGTGCAGATCGCTCATGAGCATCGAGTATGCCGCTCCCTCGCCCACCCGGCATCCGCGCCGACCTGCCAGCCCGGCGCCGGCGAGCAGCCGCAGCGCCGCGCCGGGAGCGGGGACCAGCTCGCGGTGGCCAGCGGCAGGGTCGGTGGACGCGCGGCGGGCGGCCAGCGGGCGGCATACTCACTGACGTGCCTGTTGCCGTCGCCGCCCCGAACCCCGCGTGCACCGACGCCGCCCTGGAGGTCTCGCGCCTGGGCGGCAACGCGGTCGACGCCGCGATCGCGGCCACCGTCGTGGCGACGGCCACCGAGCCGGGGATCGTCAGCCTGCTCGGCGGCGGGTTCGTCGCGGTCTGGCCGGTCGACGGGCAGCCCGAGGTCGTCGACGGCAACGTCGAGATGCCCGGCCGGGGCCTGCCGATCGAGCGGCTCGGCACCGGCCTGCGGGAGATCCGCTCGACCTACGGCGGGGGCCTGGTCCTGCAGGCTGGGCACGGCTCGGTGGCGACGCCGGGGTCCCTGGCCGCGCTCGGCACGGCGCACGAGCGGCACGGCCGGCTGCCCTGGCGCGACGTGCTCGCCCCGGCTGTCGCGGTATGCCGCAACGGCTACCCGCTCGGGCGGGCGGCGGCCACCTATCTGGAGATCAGCACTGAGCTGTTCGGCTGGGACCCGCAGACCGCGGCCCTGCTGCTCGACGACGAGGGCCACGCGAGGATCGCGGGCACCGTGCTGCGCGAGCCCGACCAGGCGGCCACCCTGGAGCACCTGGCCCGCGCCGGCTGGCGCGACCTCTACTCGGGTGACCTGGCCCGCGTGGTGGCCCAGGACATGCTCGACCGCGAGGGGCTGGTGACCGCGGCCGACCTCGCCGCCTATCAGGCGGTCGTGCGACCGGCGCTGCGGCTGGACCTCGACGGGTGGCGGCTGGGCACCAATCCACCGCCGGCGATCGGTGGCCCGCTGCTGACGGTCATGCTCCAAGAGCTCGCCGCCCGCGACGGGCGCTCCTGGGCTGACGTCGTCGAGATCCAGCAGCGCGTGCTGACCTATCGGCGGCAGGTGCACGACTACTCGGAGGACCTCGAGGAGGACGGGTTCACCCTGCTGGACCGGGTGGCCAGCCAGGGGCTGGGCGCGCTGCCGCTGCCGACCGCGCCGTCGACCGCGCACGTGTCGGTCGTCGACGCCGGCGGCCTCGCCTGCGCCATCACGCTCTCCAGCGGATATGGTTCCGGCGCAACGGTTCCCGGCACCGGCTTGATGCTCAACAATAGCCTCGGTGAGCCGGAGCTCAACCGGCGCGGCGTGCACGCGCTGCCCTCCGGCACCCGGCTGGCGTCCAACATGGCTCCGACCGTCGGGCGCAGCGACGACGGCCGCACCCTGGCCATCGGTTCGCCCGGAGCCGACCGCATCACCACCGCGCTCATGCAGGTGCTTGCCCGGCACTGCCTCATGGGTGTGCCGCTGGCCGAGGCGATCGAGCGGCCCCGGCTGCACCTGCGGGTCGAGGCCGCCGGAGCGGACCCGGAGCAGTTCGTCTGCCGGGTGGAGCACGAGCAGGACGACGATCTGGCGCGCACCGCCGCCCGGACCGGGCTCGAGGTGGTCGTGCACCCGCCGCTGTCGATGTATTTCGGCGGGGTCGCCGCTGCCGGCCTCGACCCGCGGGGCGGGTTGACCGCCGCGGCCGACCCCCGTCGGGCCGCGGCCACCGCGGTCGGCTGACCACCGTCCGGCGAGGTAAGGCGCTGCGGGGCAGCGGATTCGACGTCGCCGCCGACGCCACCCGGTCGGGTTCCGAGGTACGGTGGTTGGAACCGAGCCGTGTCCGCCTCCCGGTGAGGAGCGGGCCGGGGCCAGCGGCAGATGCGACGTCGGACGATGCCGCAGACCACGCTCGCGAGGTGAGTCAGATGACCACACAGCTCGACAGCCACCAGTCCCGCAGCACTCTGCAGGTCGGGGACCAGGCCTACGAGATCTTCCGGCTGGACCGGATCCCCGGGGTCGACCGACTGCCCTACTGCCTCAAGGTGTTGTTGGAGAACCTCATCCGCAACGAGGACGGCCACCTGGTCACGACCGAGCAGATCCGCGCCCTGTCCGAGTGGGACCCCGCAGCCGACCACGGTGCGGAGGTCCAGCTCACCCCCGCCCGCGTGCTGCTGCAGGCCTTCACCGGCGTGCCGCGCGCCGTGGACCTGGCCGCGCTGCGCGACGGCATCAAGGCGCTGGGCGGCGACCCGGAAAAGATCAACCCGCAGGTCCCGGTCGAACTGGTCATCGACCACTCGGTCATCGCCGACGTCTTCGGCCGCCGCGACGCCTTCGCCCGCAACGCCGAGCTGGAGTTCGAGCGCAACCAGGAGCGCTACCGGCTGCTGCGCTGGGGCCAGCACGCCTTCGGCGACTTCGCCGTCGTGCCTCCGGACACCGGCATCTGCCATCAGGTCAACCTCGAGTACCTGTCCCGGGTCATCTTCACCCGCGACCCCGACCCGGCCTCGGGCCGGGTTGCCGCGCAGGCCTATCCGGACACCCTGGTCGGCACCGACTCGCACACCACGATGGTCAACGGGCTCGGCGTGCTCGGCTGGGGAGTGGGCGGCATCGAGGCCGAGGCGGCGATGCTGGGCCAGCCGCTGAG
>CAZYHR010000052.1:0-22677 GCA_964647395.1 uncultured Intrasporangiaceae bacterium
CCATCACCGCGTGTCGCTCACACCCCCAGCCCCCACCGCAGGTGCGAAGAGCCACTTTAGGAGATCGTCAACTCGTCACACCATCATCCGTTCAGTCGGCCCCGGGACCCCCCGGTGAGGCGGCGCCGGGCCCCGACACACAACGACGCGCCCGCCCCTTCTACGATCGGCGCCATGACCGACACCGCGCGCCCGTCCCCGGCCGTCGACCTGGCCCGCCTCTTCCGCCTCGACGGACGCACCGCCGTCGTCGTCGGCGCGGGCAGCGGCATCGGCCAGGCCGCCGCCCTGGCCCTGGCCGCCCACGGCGCCCGGGTCGTCTGCGCCGACCGCCGGCTCGACGCGGCGCAGGCTACCGCGGCGCAGGGGGAGGGGCTGGACGGCGGCCTCGCGGCATACCAGCTCGACGTGCTCGACCCCGAGGCGGTCGCCCGGGCGGCCGAGGAACTCGGCGAGGTCGACGTGCTCGTCATCACCCCGGCGGTCAACGTCCGCAAGCGGCTGCTCGACTACACCGGCGAGGAGTTCGACAGGGTCGTCGACCTCAACCTCAAGGCCGCCTTCGAGCTGACCCGGGCCTTCGGGCGCGGCATGGCGGCGCGCGGCCGCGGCTCGATCATCGGCTGCAGCTCGATCCGGTCACTGACCACCGAGCCGGGCCAGGGCGTCTACTCGATGACCAAGGCCGGGCTGGTCATGCTGCTGCGCACCCTGGCCGCCGAGCTCGGCCCGAGCGGCGTGCGGGTCAACGCCGTGGCCCCCGGGGTCGTCGACACCCCGCTCACCGCGCCGATCAAGGCTAACGAGGACTGGTATGCCGCCTACGGCGCCAAGAGCATCCTCGGCCGGTGGGGGCGGCCCGAGGAGCTGGCCGGGGCGTTCGTCTACCTCGCCTCCGACGCGGCGAGCTACGTCACCGGCACCGTGCTGTTCGTCGACGGCGGCTGGACCGCCGCCGACGGCCGGTTCACCCCGCCGAGCTGACCGGGTGCGTTGGGCCGCGAGTCGGGCGGCCCGCGCCCGGCGGCGCCCCCGCAACCTCCCTGGGGGATGACACAATCGGGCAGGTCCGAGCGGCCCGCGAGCAGTCAGGAAACCGATGTCCGACGCCCCCACCCTCGAGCACCTGCAGACCGTGGCCCGCGCCTACGGGGTCGGCACCGACTTCTGGGGGTTCTACGGCGCCCTCGAACAGGTCTCGGCCGACACCCTGACCCGGGTGCTCGGCGCCCTCGGCGTCGACGCGACCACCGGGACCGCCTGCGATGAAGCGCTGGCCCAGCGGGACGACGACCAGTGGCGGCGCATCCTGCCGCCGACGGTCGTCATGCGGGAGGGCGCGTCGGTGAGCTTCCCGGTGCACGTCTTCGACGGCGACCCGGTCGAGGTCTGGGTCATCGACGAGTGGGGGCACCGCCGACCGGCGCACCAGGGCTCGGAATGGACCGACCCGCGCGAGGTCGACGGGGTGCGGATCGGTCGGGCGACGTTCTGGACCGATCCGGGGCTGGAGCAGGGCTGGCACACCATTCACTGCGTCACCAACGGCCGGCAGGCCGAGGCGACGCTGGTCGTCGTGCCGGTGCGGCTGACCACCGGCGACGACCTGCCGGAGCGCACCGGGAAGGACCGCACCTGGGGGCTGATGTGCCAGCTCTACTCGGTGTGCAGCCGGCGGTCGTGGGGCGTCGGTGACGTCGAGGACCTGGCCGACCTCACCGCGATCGCCGGCGACGCCGGCGCTGACTGGGTGCTCGTCAACCCCCTGCACGCCGCCGAGCCGCGCCCCCCGATGGAGGCCTCGCCCTATCTACCGGCGACCCGGCGGTTCTTCAGCCCGCTCTACATCCGGATCGAGGCGATCCCCGAAGCGGCGTTGCTGGGCAAGGAGGCGCGTCGGCAGGTGGCCCAGCTCGGCAAGATCGCCCGGGCCACCAACCTGGACGCGGGCGAGGTGCCGCGCGACGCGGCATACGCGGCCAAGCTCGCTGCGCTCACCCTCGTGCACGAGGTGCCGCTCAGCCCGAGCCGGGCCCGGCGCTTCCGCGCGTTCCGCGAGTGGCACGGGCAGGGGCTGGCGGACTTCGCGCTGTGGTGCGCGGTGCGCGAGCACGCCGAGCAGGACGCGGCGATCTGGGACGATCTGTCGCCGCACTCGCCGCGCGCCGACACCGTCCGTGAGCGGCTGCACGACCGGATCGAGTTCCACTGCTGGACCCAGTGGGTGCTCGACGAGCAACTGGCCGCCGCCCAGGAGACGGCTCGGCAGGCCGGCATGGGCATCGGCATCGTCCATGATCTCGCGGTGGGCGTGCACCCGGCCGGGGCGGACTCGTGGGTGCTGTCCGACGTGCTGGTGCGCGACGCCGAGGTCGGCGCGCCCCCGGACATGTACAACCAGCAGGGCCAGAACTGGTCGCAGCCGCCATGGCACCCGCAGCGGTTGGCCGAGGCCGGCTACGCGCCGTTCCGCGACATGATCCGCACGATCCTGCGGCACGCCGGAGGGATCCGGGTCGACCACATCCTCGGGCTGTTCCGGCTGTGGTGGGTGCCCAAGGGCCTGCCCGCCGACCAGGGCGCCTATGTCTACTACGACCACGAGGCGATGATCGGCATCCTCTGCCTGGAGGCGCAGCGCGCCAAGGCGGTCGTCATCGGCGAGGACCTGGGCACGTTCGAGCCCTGGGTGCGCGAATACCTCGCCGGCAGAGGGCTGCTGGGCACCTCGATCCTGTGGTTCGAGTATGCCGATGACAAGTCGCCGCTGCCGCCCGAGCACTATCGGCGCGGGTGCCTCGCGTCGGTCAACACTCACGACCTGCCGCCGACGGCGGGCTATCTGGTCGGTGAGCACGTGCGCCTGCGCGACCGGCTCGGGCTGCTGGCCCGGCCGGTCGCCGACGAACTGGCCGCCGACCGCGAAGAGCAGGACCGGGTGCTGTCGATGTGCCGCGACCGGTGGTTGCTCGGCGAGGAAGCCACCGAACAGGAGACGGTCGAGTCGCTCTATCGGCTGCTCGCGGCCGAGCCATCGCCCATGCCGGGCGTCGCGCTCGTCGACGCGGTAGGCGAACGCCGGATCCAGAACCAGCCGGGCACCGACAAGGAATACCCCAACTGGAAGATCCCGTTGGCCGGGACCGATGGGCAGGTCGTGCTCGTCGAGGACCTGGCCACGCACGAGCGGGCCCAGTCGCTGTTCCGGGCCATGCGGGTGTCACTCGACCACGAGTGACGCCGCGACGGCGTGGTTGCTCAGTCGCCGCCGATGACGACGTTCCACGGACGCACGACGTGCCCACCGGCGGCTCCGGCGTGGGTGTAGGGGTCGTCCGCGATGACGGCCCGCACGTCCTGCTCGGAGTCCGCGCGCAGCAGGACCATGGCCCCGCCGTCCCCGATCGGCCCGCCCAGCACGACCGTGCCCGCCTCGTGCAGCCGACCCATGTAGGCCAGGTGGTCCGGCCGGGCCGCCGCCCGCGCCTCCTGGTCGGTGTAGCGGTATTCGAGGACCCAATAGCTCATGTGCCCGAGCATGCCAGGGCCCGCCGGAGCAGGCCAGGGACCCCCGCCTCCCGGTGAAAGCGGTTGCCTGGAACGTTTCCGGGACCTGGCCTCCCGGTGAAAGCGGTTGCCTGGAACGTTTCCGGGAGGGGCCCGACCATCGGCCGCCCGCACGACGGCCGGCCGCACGCGGCATACGGTCCGGCAAAGGTCCCAGGCAACCGTTTTCACTGGGGGAGGGGGCTCCGCAAAGGTCCCAGGCAACCGTTTTCACTGGGGGAGGGGGCTCCGCAAAGGTTCCAGGCAACCGTTTTCACTGGGGGGGCTCCGCAAAGGTTCCAGGCAACCGTTTTCACTGCGGGTGGGTCAGGCCGGCATGGTCACGCCGCCGAGGTGGTTGACCAGTTGGGCGACCGTGCGCAGCGGCTTGGGGGACAGGAAGTAGGAGAAATGGTCGGAGTCGACCTCGCGGTAGTCGACGACCGAGTGGTCGGCCAGCCGCTCGATGACCGAGCGGATGCCGACGATCTCGCACAACTCGTCCTGGCGGCCGCCGACGACCCCGACCCGCACGCCACTGGCGACGACCTGCTCGAGATCGGCGGCGCCCTCCTGGGAGATCGCGGCCACGTCGTTGCGCAGCTCGAACGGGTGGGTCAGCATCTCCTGGGCCAGCCGGGCGCTCGCGCCGATAAGGTTGATGCGGTCCATCCAGCCGGAGTTGAGCATGCCCCGGGCACTCTCGGCCAGGCCGCGCTGGGCGAGTTCGCGGGGGTTGACCTCATGGCTGAACCAGGTCGGCGCGATGAGCGCGACGCCGGTGATGACCTCGGCGTGCTCGACGGTGGCCGCCCGGGCGGGCGCGGTGCCGCGCGAGTAGCCGACGACCACGGTCGTGCTCGTGTCATAGATGGTATGCCGCCGCAGGTGCTGGATGACCTCGCCCAGCACCTCGGTGCGGAAGGGCAGGATCTCGGCGACCTGGACTCGCTTGCGCGGGTACTCGATCGTCGCGGCCATGACATTGCCGGTGCGCGCGAGGGCCTCGCAGGCGTTGCGAGCCGCGCCGAGGCCCTCGCCCCAGCCGGCCGAGTAGGGGCAGATGATCTCCGGCTCGCCGTGCATTCCCACCTGGCGCATCGAGGGCAGGAAGAGGGTGACGCCGACCCGGCCGTGACTGCCCTCGAACGAGAGATCGTCGAAACGCACATGGTCGATGTCGTCGCGAGACACGCTGTCGACCGGTCTGGCCATCGGCACCCCCTTTGCTACTTGCCAGTAGCCTACCGTGTTCATGGTCTGTCCAAAGGGGGTCTGAGGTCACCCCGTGAGGCACTCCTGGGGCAGTTCGAACCACCGCAGGGCGTCGAACCCCGCCGAGACGCTGCCCTCGGCGTCGACCCCCGCAGCACCGGCCGCGAGGATCTGCGCGCCCTGCTCGAGGTGGTCGGCCAGGGCTGATTCGGGGGCCCGTTCGGTGGTCGGCGGGTAGCTGAGCCGGCCGTCCGCGGCATACCCGACCTGGTGCAGGCGCAGCGGCGGCTCGACCGCGCCGTCGCGGTGCCGCCACCGCCCGGTGCGGTTGTCGAACCGGTAGTCGGGCAGCAGCCGCCACCCGTCGCGGGCGACCAACCGGACCGCCTCGACGAGGTAGTCGGCCACCGCGTCGCTGACGAAGTAGTTGAAGTTGACCCGCACCCAGCCGGGCTTGATGCCCTCGCACCCGTGCGCGATCTCCGCCTCGAACTCGTGCGACCGATCCAGGTCGATGCCCAGCAGCGCGTGCCCGTAGGGACCGGCGCACGAGCAGCCGCCCCGGGACTGGATGCCGAACAGGTCGTTGAGCAGCGCGACGACGAAGTTGTGGTGCAGATAGCGCCCACTCGGTGCGCGCACGACGAACGACACGATGGACAGCCGGCGCGCCTGGAGGTTGCCGAGGATCTCGATCGCGGGCTCCTGCTGCCAGGCCGTCACGGCTCGATGCAGCAGCCGCTCCTCCTGCTCGCGGATCGTCTCGACACCCACCGCCTGCTTGAGCTGGAAGACCAGGCCGGCCCGGATCGACTCGATGATCGCCGGGGTGCCACCCTCCTCGCGGTGCGCCGGGTCGGCGAGGTAGCGGTGGTGGTCCGGGTTGACGTAGGCGACCGTGCCGCCGCCGGGCACCACCGGGAATAGGTTGGTGAGCAACGATTTTCGCACCACCAGCACGCCCGGCGTCGCAGGTCCCCCGATGAACTTGTGCGGCGAGAGGAACACCGCATCCTTGTATGCCGTGGACTCGGCTCCGGTGCGACCCGCCCCGTCCGGGCGGTACATCTCGATCTCGACGTAGGGCCCAGCCGCGGCGAAATCCCAGAAGGACAGGGCGCCGTGCTCGTGCAGCAGGCTCGCGATGGCCGCGGTGTCGCTGAGAATGCCGGTGACATTGCTTGCGGCACTGAAGGATCCGATCTTCAGCGGCCGAGCGGCATACTCCTGCAGGCGATCTCGTAGGACGCTGAGGCTGATCTGTCCGTCCAGGTCCTGGGGGATGACGACGACGTCGGCGATCGACTCCCGCCAGCTGATCTCGTTGGAGTGGTGCTCGTAGGGCCCGATGAAGACGACCGGGCGCTGGTCGGCCGGGATGTGCCGGGCCAGGCGGTGGGCGTCCTCGAGGTTGCTGGGGATCCGCAGGCCGAGGATGCCGATGAGCTTGTCGATGGCGCCGGTGCACCCCGAGCCGGTGAAGATGACGACGGTCCGGTCGTCCCCGCCCACCGCCGCGTTGATCAGGGCGCGGGCGTCCTCGCGCAGCCGGGTCGTCTGCAGGCCGGTGCCCGAGGACTCGGTGTGGGTGTTGGCGTAGCGGGGCAGCACCTCGTCGCGGATGAAGTCCTCGATGAACGACAGGGCCCGGCCCGAGGCCGTGTAGTCCGCGTAGGTGACCCGGCGCGGCCCGTAGGGTCCGGGCAGCACCTGGTCGTCGCCGATGACGGACTCGCGGATGGTGCGCAGCAGCGGGTGCTCCGCGGCGGTGGGCGGGCGACGGGCCATCACCGAAGTATAGGCCTGGGTTTGATTGCGCCGCAGGAGAATAACTCCAGATTATGACTCGGTACGCCCTGGCGCGGTACGCGGCGCTGCTACACCGGCGCGGTCTCGGCGCTGCTACACCGGCGCGGTCTCGGCGCCGGGCGCCCGGCCCGGCCCACCTGCCCCGGCGCCGGCCGCGTCGTGCTCCTCGGGCCGGCGGGCGGGGATCGCCAGCGTGGCGAGCAGGCCGAGCAGCAGGCCGACGGCGGCGGCGCCGGTCGTGCGGCGGCTGGCCTCGATCATCGCCTCGCGGGCGGCCGGGGCCGCCGCCGCCGTCTGCGGCTGCCGGTCGAGCGCCGGGATGGCCGCCCCGGCCGAGCCCTGCACCAGGGCAACGACGGGCTCCCGGGCCGCGGGCGGCATACCGGCGTCGGCCAGCCGGGCGTCGGTGCCGTGGCCGAGGGTGGTGATCAGCAGGGTGCCGAGCACGGCGACCCCGAGGGCCGAGCCGAGTTGGCGCACGGTGCTCTGCAGCCCGGAGGCCTGACCCCCCTGGGCGCGCGGCACGTCCGAGAGGATGAGCGAGCTGAGCTGGGCGGTCGCCAGGCCCACCCCGACGCCGTAGACGAACAACCAGGCCGCGAGCGTCCAGCCGCCCACCCCGAGGCTCAGGGTCAGGGCCAGGCCCGTCACCGCGCCGGTCTCCAGCGCCAGGCCGAGTTGCACGACGGTGCGCTGGCCCAGCCGCTGGGTCAGCACGTGGGTCGCGCCCGAGACGAGGAACGCGCCCAGGGCCAGGCTGACCAGCAGCCAGCCGGCGCCCAGCGCCGAGTAGCCGAGGGTGCCCTGCAGCAGCAGCGGCAGGGTGAACATCAGCCCGAGCTCGCCGAAGGACACGATGCCGGCGGCGATCATGCCGTAGCGCACGGAAGGGATGCGCAGCAGGTCGAGGTCGATGAGCGCGGCGCGTCCCAGGGTCCGGCCCCGGCGCCAGCGCAGCACGAAGACCACGAGGGCGAGCCCCGCGACCGCGGCGACGACCGGCACCGGCGAGATCGAGCCGTCCGGCTGTGCCCACCAGCCGTAGGTCTGGCCCTCGATGAGGGCGAACACCGCGCCGCCCATGGCCACCGCGGTGAGCACCGCGCCCAGCGGGTCGAGCCGGCGGTCGAGCGACGGGTCGCGGGTCTCGGGGATGGTCAGCGCGATGCCGGCCAGCACGAGCAGACCGACCGGCAGGTTGAGCCAGAAGGCCCAGCGCCACGAGTGGTCGGTCGCGAGCCAGCCGCCGAGCAGCGGCCCGACGGCCGCCATGCCGCCGATCGTCGAGCCGTAGACCGCGAACGCGATACCCCGGTCGCGCCCGGTGAAGATCGCGTTCATGCTCGACAGGCTGGCCGGCATGATCATCGCGGCGCCGACCCCTTGGGCCAGCCGAGCGGCGATGAGCAGGTCGGCGTTCTGCGCGGCGCCGGCGGCCAGCGATGCGGCGAGGAAGACCGTCATGCCGACGGCGAAGACCAGCCGCCGCCCGCGCGCGTCGCCGAACCGCCCCACGGTGAGCAGCAGGGCCGCGAACACCAGCGCGTAGCCCGCGTTGAGCCACTCGGCCTGCGCCGCCGTCAGCCCGAGGTCGCGGATGACGACCGGCAGCGCGACGTTGACGATCGTCGCGTCCATGACGATGAGGGCGGTGCCCAGGGCGATGGTGGCGAGGGACAGCCAGCGGCGCGACATGTCGGCAGTTTATCGACAGATATGTCGATAAAGCAACTCGGCCTACACTGGCCGGTATGCCGCGCATCGAGGCCCCGACCGTCGCCGAGCACAACGCGATGCGTCGGCGCCAGGTCGTCGGGGCCGCGGGGGCGGTGCTGGCCGAGCGGGGGGTCACCGGCTTCACGCCGGCCGCCGTGGCGGCCCGGGCCGGCCTGGCCCGCAGCAGCATGTATCAGTACTACCCGTCGACCGAGGCCCTGCTCGGCGCCGCCGTCGCCCACCTGCTGGAGAGCAGCCGGGACCGCATGGTCGCAGCCGTGGCGGGCGCCACGACCCCGGCCGACCGGGTCGCCGCCTATGTCCGCGCCGCGGTGACCGACGCCACCGAGGGCCACACCAGCCTGCCCGACCTCGCCAGCCTCGAGATGCCCGACGTCTGCCGCGTCGCCGTCCGGGACCTGCACGACGAACTGCTCGAGCCGCTGCGCGAGGCCCTGGCCGACGGTGGCGTCGCGGACCCCAGCACCTCGGCGATGCTGGTCAGCGGCCTGGTCAACGCGGCGGTCACCGCCGTGCGGCACGGCGCCGAACCCGAGCACACGATCCGCTGGACGGTCGACTTCGTGCTACGTGGCGCCGGTCTGGGCCGATCCACCCACTGAGCGCCGCGGCGGGCCGCCGGGTCACTACGCTCACCCTCCGTGCTCCTGCTGCAGGCCCTGCTCGACGTCACCCTGCCGGTCGTGCTCGTCGCCGGGGTCGGGGTCCTGCTGGCCCGCCGGTTCCGGATCGACCGGGACACCGTGACGAAGATCTCGCTCAACGGGCTGACCCCGGCCCTGGCGCTGCAGACCATCCTCAACACCCAGGTGTCCGGCCGGGTCGGCCTGCTGCTCGTGCTCGGCTTCGTCGCGGTGAGCGGCCTCGGCCTGGGTCTGGGCTGGCTGGTCACCCCCGGCGGCAGTTCGCGCACCCGCCGCTCGGCGGCCGTCGCGGTCTCGATCGGCAACAACGGCAACATGGGGCTGCCGATCGCGCTGTTCGCCCTGGGTCAACCGGGCCTGGACCAGGCCGTGCTCGTCTTCCTCGCCTCGATCGTGCTGATCTTCGTCGTGGCTCCACTCGTCTACGGGGCGCACCAGGGGCCGCAGACCGCCCTGCTCGCGGTGCTGCGGATGCCGGTCACCTGGGCCATGGCCGGGGGCGCCCTGGTGCGCTGGTCCGGGTTGGTCCTGCCGGTCGGAGTGCTGCGCGGCGTGGACCTGCTCGCGGCCGCGACCCTGCCGATGGTGCTGCTCGCCCTGGGCATCCAACTCGGGCACACCGGCCGGGTGCGGCTCACCCGCCCGGTGCTCGCGGCCTCGGTATGCCGCGTCGGCGCCATGCCGTTGCTCGGCCTGGCCGTCGGCTACGGCCTGGGCCTGCGCGGCCTGCCGCTGCAGACGCTCGTGCTGGCCAACGCCATGCCGACCGCGGTCAACGCCTATCTGCTGGCCACCGAGTACGACGGCGACGTCGAACTCGTCGCCCACACCGTCACCGTCACCACCGTGCTGTCCTTCCTCAGCGCGGCCGTGGTCACCGCCCTGCTCCCGCAGATCGGTGCCCTGTGACCGGCGGCCGACCGCTCAACCGTCGAGCAGCGCCTGCCCGAGCCACCCGCCCTCGGCCACCCCGGGCAGCACCGCGAAGACCGCCGAGCCGACCGGTGTGGTCCAGACGTTGAGCAGGTCGGCGCTGTCCAGCCGCCGCTGGATCGGCACGAACTGCGTCACCGGGTCGCGCTGGAAGGCCGCGAACAGCAGCCCCGCGTCGGCGGTGCCGGACCCCTTCGGCGTCTCGTCGTAGTTGTACGGCCGGCGCAGGATCCGCTCCCGGACCTCGACCGGGGCCGCGTGCCGGATGTGCGCGAAGGCCGGGATGACCGGCAACCCAGCCGTCGTGGCGTGCAGGTCGGCGGCGTCCTGCTCGCGCGCGCCGGTCAGCGGCGCCCCCGTGTCGAGCCGACGCCCGATGACCTGTTCCTTGGCCGACGGGTCGAGTTCGTCCCAGGTGTCCAGGTGCATCGCGATGCGGCGCAGCACCAGCGACGTGCCTCCGCGCAGCCACTCGGGCACCTCGGTCCCGGCCCAGACCAGCTCGGCGTGGCTGTCCGGGCCGGGCTGCACGGTCCCGTCGACCTGTCCCATGAGGTTGCGCATCGTCGCCGCCGAGGTCGCCGGACGCCGGAAACCCCGCTGCTGCCAACGGATCCGGGCGATGCCGGTCGCGTCGACGAGCAGCGCCCGGACCGCGTGCGCGACGGTGATCGGGTCGTCGCCGCAGACCTGGGCCAGCACGTCCCCGCCGGACCAGCGGGCCTCGAGCCGGTCGACGGCGAACGGCGGCAGGTCGCGCAGCCACCCGGGTGCCTGCGCCTCGAGCCCGGCCGCGGCGAGCGCCGAGCGGCCCAGCCCCACCGTCACGGTGAGCCGGGCCGGGGGAGCGGCCAGGTCGGGCTGCGGGTCGGCCAGGGTCGGTAAGCCGCGGTGCAACCGGCTCGCATCGTCGCTCCACTGCCGCAGCAGCCGGCGCAACCCGTGGGCCCGCTGCCCGGGCACCAGGTCGACGGCGAGGAAGGTCGCGTGGGCCTGCGGCTCGGTCGTCACGCCCGCCTGGTGCGCCCCGTGGAACGGCTCGACCCGATCCGCCCAGGCCGCGCCGGTCGCGCCGGGTGCCGCCGCGCCCGTCCCGGCCGGCGAGCCGGTCCGACCCAGACCGTAGCCGACCAGCCCGAACCCGGCGCCGCCGACGAGGGCGGCGCCGGTGCCGAGCGCGGTGCGCCGGGTGTGCTCAGCCATGGCTGGTCGGGGCCGGAGCCGGGCTGGTCGCCGGCAGGCCGTGCGAACCGGTCGTCGCCCCGGGGGCGTAGGTCTCCTGCGCGCCGGCGTAGGTCCGCACCGCGGCCGTCACCCGCAGCGTCGAGCCGTCCGCGCAGGCCAGCGTCATCGGCGTCGTCGTGCCCGACCGCAGCGGCGCGGACAGCGCGAGGAACATCACGTGACTGCCGCCGGGTCGCAACTCGAGGGTGGCGCCGGCAGCGATGCTGAAGCCACCCTCCCGGCGCTGCATCTGCATTGCGCCGGTGGCGCTCAGCACGGTTTCGTGCAACTCCATCGTCGGGCTGGCCGGGCTGCTGACCGACACGACGGTGACCGCCGCCGGCCCGGCGTTGGCCAGCGTGCCGAACCCGCCGGTCCGGCCGCTGTCCGCGGCCTTGACCCACGCATCGGTCATGGTGAGACCACCGCACTGGCCGGGGTCGGTGGCGGTGCTTCTGTTGTCGGTGGTGCTGTTGGTGGTGCTTCTGGTGTCCGTGGTGCTGCTGGTGTCGCTGTTGCTTCTGTTGTCGGTGGTGCTGGTGGTGGGCGCGCCGGCGCAGCCGCCGAGCAGGGCGGCTGCCGCAGCGCACGTCAGGACGACGTGGCGCATCGGGTGGGTTTCCTTGTCTGAACGGGGGGTTGGCGGTGGGTCGGGTCAGCCCCGCCGCGGCGGCCCCCTGCGCCACGGCACCCGGTATGCCGCCCTCCCGGGCGCCGCGCCGGCAGGCACCACCGCGATGCGGTGACGCACCGGCGCGACGGCGACCGGCCCGTTGACGGGGCGCGGTCGCAGCAGCCCGCACACGGCATACCAGCAGCGGTCGCCGAGCCCGACGGCGACCGCCGTCAGCACCGTGGCCAGCCCGTGCGCGAGCAGCAGGCCGGTGCCCGGGGACGCGTCCGGCGGCCCACCGGCCGGCGCGTGAACCAGCGCGTGGACCGGTCCGTGGACCGGCCCGGGGGCGGCGGCGACCAGGCCGCCCAACACCACGTGACCGGCACCCTGGACGGCACCGAGCCAGCACAGCGCCCGCAGCCAGCCCACCCGTCGGCCGGTGAGCAGCAACGAACCGGCGCACGCGACCAGGGCCAGCGCCGCCAGCCCCGAGCCGGTCGGCACCCCGCCCCCGCCGACGGCGTGCGCCCCCGTGGTCAGCGCGACGGTGACCAGCGCGAGGACGATCGACCGCACCTCGCGCAGCCGGCCGTGGGACGGGTCGCCGGTCATGAGAGCAGGCTATCGGCGGGGTTACGCTGGCCAGATGGCTGCCACCCCGCCGCCGACCGCCGACGCCGGCCGGCACCGCGTCGTCGTCGTCGGGTCCGGCTTCGGCGGGCTGTTCGCCACCCAGGCGCTGCGCCGCGACCCGGTCGAGGTCACCCTGGTGGCCCGCACGACCTCGCACCTGTTCCAGCCGCTGCTCTACCAGGTGGCCACCGGCATCCTGTCCTCCGGCGAGATCGCCCCGGCCACCCGCGAGATCCTCAAACGGCAGCGCAACGCCACCGTCGTGCTGGCCGAGGTGACCGACATCGACCTCGCGGCGCGGGTGGTCCGGGCCACCAGCCACGCCGGCGACCTCGAACTGCCCTACGACTCGCTGGTGCTGGCCGCCGGGGCCGGGCAGTCCTACTTCGGCAACGACCAGTTCGCCCAGCACGCCCCCGGCATGAAGGACATCGACGACGCGCTCGAGCTGCGCGGCCGGATCCTCGGTGCCTTCGAGGTCGCCGAGGCGGCCGCGGTCGGCGACGCGCCCGACGAGGTCGCCCGGCTGCTGACCTTCGTCGTCGTCGGCGCCGGGCCGACCGGGGTCGAGATGGCCGGGCAGATCGCCGAACTGGCCCACCGCACCTTGACCGGCGACTTCCGGCAGATCGATCCGCGCACCTCCCGCATCGTGCTGCTCGACGCCGCCCCGCAGGTGCTGCCGACCTTCGGCAACCGGCTGGGCACCTTCGCCCGGCGCACCTTGGAGGGCATGGGCGTCGAGGTGGTGCTGGGCGCCACCGTCGTCGAGGTCACCGACGCCGGCGTCGTCTACGAGTTGGACGGCCAGCGGATCGCCGTGCCGGCCGCGACCAAGGTCTGGGCGGCCGGGGTGGCGGGCAACCCGCTGGGCCGGCTGGTCGCCGACCAGGCCGGGGCGCAGGTCGACCGGGCCGGCCGGGTCCTGGTGCGGCCCGACCTCACCCTGCCCGGCCACCCAGAGGTCTACGTCGTCGGCGACCTCATGGCGCTGGACCGCCTGCCCGGGGTGGCGCAGGTCGCCATCCAGGGCGCGCGGTTCGCCGCGACCCACCTGCGCGCCCGCCTCGCCGGCCGGCCGACCCCGGAGCGCTTCCGCTATCGCGACAAGGGGTCGATGGCGACGATCTCGCGGTTCTCGGCGGTCGCCAGCATCGGCCGCCTGCGGGTGTCCGGCTTCCCGGCCTGGGTGCTGTGGCTGGTCGTCCACCTCGTCTACATCATCGGCTTCAAGCACCGGGTCACCACGCTGCTGCACTGGGCGATCAGCTTCTTCGGCCGCGGCCGGGCCGAGCGCTCCATCACCGAGCGGCAGACGACCGGCCGGGTCGTGCTGGCCGAACTGCACGAGGTCATCGAGTCGATCGACCCGCCGCCGACCGAGGGTGGGCGCACCGGGTGAGTCGACCCGGGCGGCCTGCCGGGCCGACGGCCCCGCCCGCGCTAGTCTCGCCGGTATGCCGCCCAGCTCGCCGGACCGTTTCGTCATGCCCTACGCGACCCGGGCCGAGGACCTCAACTACGGCCGGCACCTGGACAACCTGCGCATCCTGCGGGCCGCCGACGAGGCCCGGTCGGCGTTCCTCGGGCTGCTGTCGCTCGGGCTGGAGTCGTTGGCCGGTGAGGTGGACCTGCCGGCCGAAACGGCCCCGTTCGTCGTCGGCTACCGGGTCGCGTTCGCCCGCGAACTCAACCACGTGCCGGGCCGGCCGCTGGAGACCACCACCTGGGTATGCCGCCTCGGCCGCACCTCGGCGACCCTCGCCACCGAGGTCCGCCAGGCCCCCGGCGAGCCGGTGGGCGCTCAGGTGGAGACGACGATCGTCTTCGTCGACGTCGCCGCCGGTGCCCCGACCGAGCCGGGCGAGCGCACCCGCGAGCGGCTCGCGGCATACCTCGGACCGTCCCTGGCGTTCCGTGACTGATTCGCCTAAGGTGCGCCGCGTGTCCGATATCGCGTATCCCATCGCCGAACACACCCTTGCCAACGGGCTGCGCGTCATCGTCTCCGAGGACCACACGACACCCACGGTGAGCGTCTGCCTGTGGGTGCGGGTCGGCTCCCGGGACGAGGACCCGGGCCGCACCGGGTTCGCCCACCTGTTCGAGCACTTGATGTTCCAGGGCTCGCGCAACGTCGCGTCGGGGGAGCACTTCTCGGCGCTTATGGCGGCCGGCGGGCGGCTCAACGCGACGACCTGGTTCGACCGGACCAACTATTTCGAGACGGTCCCCAAGGGGGCGCTCGAGTTGGCCCTGTGGCTGGAGGCCGACCGGCACGGCCGGCTGCTCGACGCGGTCACCCAGACCAACCTCGACAACCAGCGCGACGTCGTCAAGGAGGAGAAGCGCCAGCGCTACGACAACGCGCCCTACGGCAACGCGCTGCGCGACGTCTACGCCACGCTGTTCCCGGCCGGCCACCCCTATCAGCACCCGACGATCGGCTCGATGGAGGACCTGGGCGCCGCGACCGTCGAAGACGTGCACCGCTTCTTCACCCGACACTACGGGCCCAACAACACCGTGCTGACCCTGGTCGGTGACGTGCTGCCCGACGAGGGATTCGCCTTGGTGGACAAGCATTTCGGCCCGCTGCCGCCGACCGCGCAGCGACGCGAGGAGGGCACCATCGCGCCGTTGGCGCCGTTGCCCGACCCGGTGCGGCTGGAGCGGGTCGAGCAGGTCCCCAACGACCGGCTCTACCTGGCCTTCCGGCTGCCGCCCGACGGCGGCGACGACTTCCACGCCGCGGCGCTGGCGATCGACTGCCTGGCCGGGCTGTCCTCGTCCCGGCTGGTGCAACGGTTGGTCCGCGACGAGCAGACCTCCACCGGGCTGTCCGGGCACTCCATGGGCCTGGCCGGGGGGGTGTCGGTCGGGCTGGTCTCCGCCGACGTCACGGCCGGCGTCGACCCGGCCCAGGTGGAGGCGGTGATCTGCGAGGAGTTCGCGCGGTTCGCCGCGCAGGGGCCGACCGCCGACGAACTCGAGGCCGCTCACGCCGAGACCGAGCGCGGCTGGCTCGCGGCGCTCGCCGCGCAGGACACCCGGGCCGACACCATCTGCCACTACGCGACGCTGTTCGACGACCCGCACTACGTCAACACCTTCCTCGACCGGGTCTTCGCCGTGACCCCCGAGCAGGTCCGGGCCGCTGCCGCGCACTGGCTGCAGCCCGAATCCCGCTGTGTCGTGGCCTATCTGGCCGCCAACGCGGAGGACGACACCGAGGAGGGTGCGGCGTGACCGACCTGGCGTCGAGCGTCCCGGACGCGTTGCCCCGCCCGGCGGTGACCGCGCCCGACCCCTATGCCGTGCCGACCCCGCAGCGCGCCCGGCTCGACACCGGGCTGTCGGTGCTGGCCTACGACCTGCCCGGACAGTACGTGCACTCGGTGCGGCTCGTGGTGCCGCTGCCGTTGCGGGTCGAGCCGACCGACCGTGAGGGGGTCGCGACGCTCATGGCGCGCACCCTCGACGAGGGGACCGCGCGGCATACCGCTGCCGAGTTGGCCCGGCTGCTCGAGCGGCGCGGCGTCGCCCTCGGGGCCGGCGTCGGCGACTCGGCGCTGCTCGTCGACGTCGATGTCGCCAAGCGCAACCTCGACTACGCCCTCGACATCCTGCGCCAGTGCCTGGTCGAGCCGAGCTTCCCGCGCGCCGAGGTCGAGCGACACGTCACCGTGCGGTTGGCCGAGATCGAGCAGGAGCGGTCGGTCCCGGCCCACCGGGCCGCGACCGAGTTCGCGGCGACCTTCTTCGCGCCGCGGTCCCGCGCGGCGCGGCCGACCGGCGGGACCGTTGCGACCGTGTCGGCGATCACGCCCGAGGACGTGCGCGCCTTCCACGCCGAGCGGGTGGCGCCGCAGCAGGCGACGATCGTCCTCGCCGGCGACCTGGCCGGCATCGACCCGGTCGCCCAGATCGACGCCACGCTCGGCGGCTGGACCACCCCGAGCACGTATGCCGCGCCCGGCCCCTGGCAGACGATGGCGCTCGCCGACGACCGGGCCCGCGTGGTCGTCGTCGACCGGCCCGGGTCGGTGCAGACCGAGATCCTCGTGGGCTGCCCCGGCCCCGACCGGCACGCGGCCGCCGGGTGGGCTCCCTATCCGGTGCTGGGCTTCGTGCTCGGCGGTTCGCCGACGGCCCGGATCGACGCGCTGCTGCGCGAGGACAAGGGGTACACCTACGGGATGCGCACGGCGTTCCGCCCGCGCCGGCGCGACGGGCTGTTCGTCACCTCCGGCAGCGTGCGCTCCGAGGTCACCGTCGAAGCGGTCGCCGACCTGCTCGGGGTGCTCGACGGGGCGGGCGATGGATTCACCGAGGCCGAGACCGAGGCCGGCCTGCAGTTCCTCGTGCGCACCGCCCCGTCGCGGTATGCCACCGCCGACGCCATCGCCGACGAGGCCGCCGGGTTGTGCCTGGACGGCCTGACGACCGAGTTCACCACCCAGACCCTCGAGCAGATCGCCGTCATGACCCCGCAGCGGCTCGACGCGGCCTACCGGTCGGTCGTCGACGGCCGGTGGACGGTCGTGCTGGTCGGCGACGCCTCGAGCTTCGTCCCCGGTCTGCGCTCGCTCGACCTGGGCGAGGTCAGCGTGGTGCCCAACTAGCTCCCGCAGCCCGCTCGAGCGCCCCGCCCGGGCCGGGGCCGCACCGTGATCCGGCCCGACCTACCTGGGGTCGCCGACCCGCTCGAGCACCGCGTCGTGCAGCAGGGTGTTGGTGGCCACGGCGTTGCCGCTCCAGCACCCCTCGCGGCCGTCGAGGCCGGTGAAGCGCCCGCCGGCCTCGCGGACGATGGGCACCAGCGCGGCCATGTCGTAGACGGCGAGTTCGGGCTCGACGGCGATGTCGACGGCCCCCTCGGCCAGCAGCATGTACGACCAGAAGTCGCCGTAGGCCCGGGTGCGCCAGCACGAGTCGAGCAGCCCGAGGAAGGCCTCCCGCCGGCCCAGTTCGGACCAGCCGCCGAGTGAGGCGTAGGAGATCGAGGCGTCCTCCAGGCGCCCCACCCGGGACACCTGCAGCCGCCGGGCTGACGACAGGGACCGGCCGGCATACGCACCCGTGCCCGCCGCCGCCCACCAACGGCGTTGCAGCGCAGGGGCGGCCACCATGCCGACCACCGGCTCGTCGCCGTCCAGCAGGGCGATGAGGGTCGCCCACACCGGCACCCCGCGGACGAAGTTCTTGGTCCCGTCGATCGGGTCGACGATCCAGCGGCGGGGGCCGTGGCCGGTCGTGCCGAACTCCTCGCCGACCACCGCGTCGCGCGGCCGGGTCCGGGCCAACTGGGCGCGCACGACCTCTTCGGCGGTGCGGTCGGCATCGGTGACTGGGCTGAGGTCGGGCTTGGTGTCGACGACCAGGTCGTCGGCTCGGAAGCGGCCCATCGTCACCCGCTCCACCGCGTCGGCGAGCACGTGGGCCAGCCGCAGGTCGTCGTCGAAACTCACCACCCGACGCTATCGGACCCCGCCGGGCCGATCACCCGGCCAGGTGCCCCCAGACGGCCTCGGCGCCGGTGTGCCCGGTGCGAACGGTCCAGAACACGGCCACCGCCGCCGCGACGATCGACAGGATCACCGCCACCGGGCCGAGCCGCTGGTTGCGCCGGGCCAGCGCGACGAGCACCGAGGCGGCCAGCAGGCCGAGCGCCAGCAGCGGGAGCCGGGAGCCCCACGACTCGTGGGCGCTGATGTCCAGACCCGGCAGCCGACGCTGCAGGCGCTCGCCGCTCTCCTTGGCCACGAAGGCCAGGCCGGCGACGACCAGGTTGGCGGCCACGACCGGCCAGGCCAGGCGCTCCCGCGAACTCTTGCGGACGGCGACGAGCACGGTGACCAGCGCCATGAGCGGCAGCAGCACGACGACACCGTGGACCACGAGGGGGTGGATCGGCAGACCCAGCAGCGTGTCGAACATGGCGGACCTCCAGCGACGGCGCCGCGCGTCGCGCGACGGGCTTGTTGAAGGGTCAATCTAAGCGATCCGGCTGGGCACCGCAGCACCCGAGCGCGCGCGCGGCACAGCACCCGAGGGCACCCACCGCAACCGTGAGCGCCCGCGCCGCCTCAGTCGCTCTCGCCGGCCCGGGCCCGCAGCAGCCGGCGCAGCGAGTCCAGCCGGGCGGCCCCGGCGGGACCGGCCGAACCGGAGGCGACCCACTCGTCGAGCGCGCACTCGGGCTCGTCGTGGGTGCAGCCGCGCGGACACCCGTCGGTGCCGGCAGCGAGTTCGGGGAAGTGCCCAACGATCCGATCGAGGTCGACGTGGGCCAGCCCGAACGACCGCACCCCGGGAGTGTCGATCACCCACCCGGTGTCCTCGGGCAGCCGCAGCGCGACCACGGACGTGGAGGTATGCCGCCCGCGCCCGGTGACGTCGTTGACGTCGCCGGTGGCGCGGTCGGCGCCCGGCACGAGCGCGTTGACCAGCGTCGACTTGCCGACCCCGGAGTGGCCGAGCAGCACCGAGATCCGGTCGTGCAGCCGGTCGCGCACGGCGTCCAGCCCGTCGATGAGGCCGTCCCGCCGGGCGGTGACGACGTGCGGGACGTCGAGGGCGGCATACTGCGCGAGGAAGTCCGCCGCCGGTGCCAGGTCGCCCTTGGTCAGCACGACGAGCGGCTCCAGGCCACCGTCATAGGCGGCCACCAGGCAGCGGTCGACCAGCCGCGGCCGCGGCTCTGGGTTGGCCAGCGACGCGACGAGCACGAGTTGGTCGGCGTTGGCGACGACGACCCGCTCGACCGGGTCGGTGTCGTCGGCGCTGCGGCGCAGCACCGTGCGCCGGTCGTGGACCCGCACGATCCGGGCCAGGGTGTCCGGCGATCCCGAGGTGTCGCCGACGACCGCCACCTCGTCGCCGACGACGATGCCGCTGCGACCGAGTTCGCGAGCCTTCATCGCGGTGACCACCCGCTCGGGCGCGCCTGCGGCCCCGGCCGGCAGCAGCACCTGATAGCGCCCCCGGTCGACGCCGAGCACATGCCCGACCGCGGCGTCGGCGTGCCGGGGCCGGTCCTTGGTGCGCGGCCGGGAGCCCTTGCCGGGCCGCACCCTGACGTCACTCTCGTCGAGGTCGCGCCAGCTCACTCGCCCTCCGCGACCGCGCGCGAGGCCAGCAACTGCGACCACAGCCCGGTGAAGTCCGGCAGGGTCTTGCCCGTGGTCGCGATGTCCTCGACGACCAGGCCCGGCACGCGCAGTCCGACGATGGCCCCCGCGGTCGCCATGCGGTGGTCGTGATAGGTGCGAAACCGAATGCCGCGCAACGGCGCCGGCGCGATCCGCAGCCCGTCGTCGGTCTCCGTGACGCGGGCGCCGAGGGCGCCGAGCTGGGTCGCCAGGGCCGCCAGCCGGTCGGTCTCGTGACCGCGGATGTGCGCCACCCCCCGGATCCAGGACGGCGACCGGGCCAGCGCGGCGAGCGCCGCGACCGTGGGGGTGAGCTCGCTCGCGTCGTGCAGGTCGACGTCGATGCCCTCGATGCTGCCGTCGGAGGCGACGGTGAGCCCGTGCCGGTCCAGGCGGACGTCGGCCCCCATGGCGTCGAGGATGTCGCGCATCGCGTCCCCGGCCTGGGTCGTGTGCAGCGGCCAGCCGGGGACCCGCACCGACCCGCCGGCGACGAGCGCGGCCGCGAGGAACGGTCCGGCGTTGGACAGGTCGGGCTCCACCTGCACGTCGAGCGCGCCGATCTCGCCGGGCTCGACCCGCCAGGAGTTCGGCTCGGAGTCGTCGACGACGACCCCGGAGTCCCGCAGCGTCTCGACCGTCATCGCGATGTGCGGCTCGCTCGGGACCGGCTCGCCGTCGTGGTGCACGGTCAAGCCCTCGTCGTAGCGGGCGCCGGCCAGCAGCAGCGCGGAGACGAACTGCGAGGACTGCGAGGCGTCCAGGGTGACCGAGCCGCCGCGCACCGCCGCGGCACCGCGGACCGTGAACGGCAGGGTGCCGCGACCCGCGTCGTCGACCTCGACGCCCAGCACCTGCAACGCGCCCAGCACCGGCCCCATCGGCCGCGCCCGCGCCGACGGGTCGCCGTCGAAGTCGACCGGGCCGTCAGCCAGCGCCGCGACCGGCGGGAGGAACCGCATGACCGTGCCGGCCAGCCCGCAGTCGACCCGGGTCCCACCGCGCAGCGGCGCCGGCGTGATCAGCCAGTCCGGCGCGGCGGGGTCGTCGCCGGGCAGGTCCTGGATCTGCGCGCCGAGCGAGCGCAGCGCCCGGGCCATGAGCAGCGTGTCACGCGAGCGCAGCGGGGCGCGCAGCCGGGAGCGGTCCTCGGCCAGGGCGGCCAGCACGAGGTAGCGGTTGGTCAGCGACTTGCTGCCGGGCAGCCGGACCACGGCGTCCAACGGCCCCGGCGCCAGCGGGGCCGGCCAATCGGCCGCGGCACCGGGGTCGCCGGCGGCGCCGGTGCCGTCAGCGGCGGTTCCCGCCGCGGCGGTGCCCGGATGCGGCCCGTCGGTCACCCGCGCGCCTCGCGCACCTCGGCGATCCGCGCGGCGGCGTCGTGGCGCAGTTGCCGGGCCCGCCACGCGACGCTCGGGTTGCCCTCGGTGTCGACACTGGCCAGCAGCAGGCCGCCGATCAGCCCGAGGTTCTTGAGGAACTGCACCTTGTCGCGCTGCCGATCGCCCGGGTCGCTCTTGTCCCAGTAGGCGTGCCCGGCCAGGGTCGTCGGCACCAACGAACCGACCAGCAGCAGCGAGGCCAGCCGCGGGATCCGCCCGGTGGCCAGCAGGGTCCCGCCGACGAGCATGGCCACGCCGTTGGCGCGCACCAGCATGATCTTGTCGTCGGGCAGCCCGAACGTCGGGATCATCCAGTCGAGCAGGGGGCCGGCCGCCTTGACCCGCCCGGACGGTTGCTTGATGGTGTCCAGGCCGCTGACGACGAACAGTGCGGCGAGCATGGGTCGGGCGAGCTTGCGGATCATGATCCCTCCGGTGGTCGGTGGCTCAGGCCAACGGTAGTCCCCGGGACCCGGACACGGGGTGCCGAGCGGGCAACCGGTGGCCGCCGCCCACCTGCCTACGATGGCCGCATGTGTGGGAGGTATGCCGCGACCAAGGACCAGGCCGACCTCGTCCTGGAGTTCGAGGTCGAGCAGGTGGCGACCGACGCGCCCGGTCGCACCGTGCTGGTCAACCCGCAGCAGCCGCCCGCCGGGACACCGGACTACAACCTCGCCCCGAGCAAGCAGGCGCGGGTCGTGCTGAGCCGGCCGCCCCGGGACGATCGCGGGGCGGCTGCGACCCGGCAGCTGCGGCTGCTCACCTGGGGGCTGGTGCCCAGTTGGGCCAAGGACCCGAAGGTCGGGCTGCGGATGATCAACGCCCGGGCCGAGTCGGTGTTCGACAAGGGGGCGTTCGCCCGCGCCGCGGCGGCGCGGCGCTGCCTGGTCCCCGCGGACGGCTGGTACGAGTGGCAGGCATCGCCGACCGCCCTGGACCGCAAGGGCAAGCCGCGCAAGCAACCGTTCTTCATCCACCGCACCGACGGCCGGTCGTGCGCCTTCGCCGGCCTCTACGAGTTCTGGCGCGACCCGGCGGTCACCGACCCGGACGACCCCGAGGCCTGGCTGACCTCGTTCACCATCGTCACGACGTCGGCCGAGCCGGGGCTGGACCGCATCCACGACCGGCAGCCGCTGGTCCTCGAGCCCGACGACTGGGCCCGCTGGCTCGACCCGATGATCACCGACCCGGCCCTGGTGGCCCCGTTGCTCGCGCTTCCCCAGCCGGGCCGCTTCGCCGCCTACCCGGTCTCGACCGCCGTCAACGCCTCGTCCGGCAACGGCCCCCAACTGCTGGACCCGGCACCGGAGGGCAGTCTCGTCGGTGTCGTGGACCCGATGACTGGCGAAGTCCTCGACGGATGAGTCCACCTGCGGCGCAAGGTGATCCGCACGAGGTGCCGACGCCCGCCGGGCCGGCTCGGGTGCATCTGTGGCGGCCCCGGGGAGCCTTGGGGGTGCTCGCGCTGGGGCACGGCGCCGGGCCGAGCCTGACCACGGTCGACCTGGTGGCGGCCCGAGAGGCGGCGCTGGCCGACGGCTGGGCGGTGGCCCTGGTCGAGCAACCCTGGCTGGTCGCCGGCGGCCGGGTGGCCGCCCGCCCGCCGGCGCTCGACGCGGCCTGGGTGCCGGCGATCCGGCAGGTCTGCCGCCGGGGCCGGCCCGCGGGCCCGCTCGCCGCGGTGCTCCGCCCCCTTCTCGTTGCCCGGCGCCGCGCCGGCGCCCGGATGGCCTCCCGGACCGCGCCGACGCTGCGGGCCGCTGCGGTGGTCTGTCTGG
>CAZYHR010000053.1:0-21541 GCA_964647395.1 uncultured Intrasporangiaceae bacterium
AGGTGGGGCCACCCCAAGCCGTCATGGTGGGGCCAACTCAGGCTGTCAGAACCAAGGGATTCCGGCCATCGCTACCTGCACGTCACCGCGGGGCGCAACCGGGCCCCGCCGTGCGGCCAGGACACCGCCGTCCTGGACTGTGAACAGCACCGGGACTTCTGGAGGGCGATCGGTCTGGACGACCTCACCCACAGCGCACGCAGGAACCT
The DNA here is from genome assembly GCA_964647395.1 of uncultured Intrasporangiaceae bacterium. GTDB lineage: Bacteria > Actinomycetota > Actinomycetes > Actinomycetales > Dermatophilaceae > Phosphoribacter. The sequence goes on from CAZYHR010000053.1 coordinate 210, forward strand.
GGGCACCGCCGCGCTGTCCGCGGACTGTCACCTGTTGCCCCTCACGCCGCCCGACACCGGGCAGGCGGCCCCGCCCGAGCCTCCGGTTGCCGACCAGGACGCCGACGAGACCCCCGGCGTGCCGGCGGCTGACCGACCGCCTCAGCGAGTGGGAAGGGCCAGGAGGCCCCGCAAGGGCACGGTCCACAGGTCCTCGCCCCGGACGCCCCAGCCGCGGAGCAGCTCGTTGGCGGCAAGGAAGCCCGTCGTCGCGGCACGCTCCATCAGCGCGACGGGGTGGTCGCACCGCACCCAGTCGCCCGCCAGCACCAGGCGGGGCGAGGGAGTCTGGACGCCGGGGCGTGCCTCCCACGGCTCCGGGGTGATGAGGACGCAGTCGTCGCGGACCAGGACCTCCCGGTGGCGAACGGCGATCCCGCGCGTCTCGGGGAACACCCGGTGCAGCTCTTCCTCGAGCGCGGCGGCCACCTGGTCCGCCGCGGACCGGTCGGACGCCACCGCTGGGGCGCAGGCGTAGGCGTGCAGCTCGACCACCGAGCCACCAGTGTCCCGCGCCCAAGTGGCGGCGCCGGCCTCAAAGCGCTCCAGCACCGACACGTTGTCGAGGGGCCCGTAGCCGGTCGTGCCGAGGAAGGCGAGGCGGTCGGCGTCCACGGAGCGCTCGAGCCAGAGCCGGACGACCACGAACGGGGGCGAGTTGCGCGTCGCGGCGACGGCGTCCCGCCAGGCCGGGTCGGCGTCCGGCAGCGCCGCGATCAGCTCCCGGGCGGAGCGCGGGTCGGCCGCGAGGACGCAGGCGTCCGCCTCGATCGGGTAGCCGGAAACCAGCGCGGTCACCCGGTCCGCCCCGATCGCAAGGTCGGTGACGGGGGCGCCCACGCGCACCGTGACACCGAGACCCGCCAGGTGGCGTCCGAGGGGCGCCCACAGGGCGGTGTCGTAGTCGTCCTCCGGCACGTCGAAGAGCAGGCCCTCGGCGGACCCGAGGAAGTAGGTGTGGAACATCGCCACGAGTTCGCCGGCGCCGAACTCCCGCGGGTCGGCGAAGAAGGAGCGGGCGAACACCTCCAATGCCAGGGCGCGCGCCTCAGGGGGGAAGCGCAACCGATCCAGGAACGCCGCCGCGGACTCGCCGTCGTAGGCGGCGTGGGTGCCGGGAAAACGGGTCCTGAGTAGCTCGAGGGCCGCGGGCACGTTGACCCGGGCCAGCGTCGCGAGGGTGAAGGAGGGGCTGCGCCGCACGAACTCCAGCATCGACCACGGCGGGGTGGTGGGCAGGCCGGTGAAAGAGTCGCGCAGGCCGTCGGGGCGTTGGAGCGGGTAGTCCTCCACGGGGGTGAGGACGGCCAGTTCCGGGTCGACGCGACGTAGCAGGGCGCGCAGGTTGTAGTACTGCCGGAAGAAGGCGTGGAAGCCCCGGCTCATCGTCCGCCCGTCGGCCAGCGGCCACGCGGCAACCCGCCCGCCGAGCCGATCGGACGCCTCGGCCAGGGTGACCCGGACGCCGCGTTCGGCCAGGACCGTGGCTGCCGCCAGCCCTGCGATGCCGCCGCCGGCGACGAGGACGTGCCGGGGGTGGCCGGTGCGTGCGGTTCCACCCGGCGCGGGGTGGCGCACCGCTCGCCGGTCGCGGCCGGGGAGGGTGCGTGGAGAGCCGGGCTGGTTCATGATGCCTCCGGGGTGCTCGTGCGACGACCGAGGTGCTCCCACACCAGGATGGTAAGGGTGACCATCACCCAACCGAACCCGAAGTCCTCGACCGGGATGTCCCAGGGGAATCGGACGCCGCTGTGGTGCGCGGGGTTGTACAGGACGATGGGGTCGCTCAGCTTGGTCAGCCAGCCGTCCACCCAGACCTGAAAGAAGAAGACGATCGCGATGGCGAGCCAGTACTGTCCCCGGCGGAATAGGCCGGTTCGGAGCCACAGGAGTTCCATCGCGGCGACGGCGGGGATGGCCGCCAGCGTGAGGACGGTGTACTCAGGCATGCGCGTCCTCCTCCCCGCCGCGGACGCGCCGGAGCACGCTGCCGACAGCCTCGTACGTGAGCAGGCCGCACACCGGAATCACGAGGAAGAACACCAGCTCCTCCAGGGGCATGGGGCCCAGCATGATGCCCGTGGTGAACCGAGGACTGTAGGACCAGTGGTCGCGCGCGATGCCGAGCATGTCCCAGGCCACGAAGACGACCAGCGTCGGCAGCATCGCCAGGGCCAGACGCACCGGGCGCCGGTACACCCGGGCCCGGAGCAGGAACTCCAAGGGAAGGGTGACCAGCACGCAGGCGGCCATTAGGGCCAGGTACTGGTAGCGATCGTCCATCAGGGCTGTCTCCCCGCCGTGGTGGCCGGTGCTTCAAGCCGGAGGCGGAGGCCGCGCAGTGTGTAGCCGGCGATGAGGTCGTCCCAACCCAGCGCCGGCTCGCCGAGCACGACCGGTTCGCGCGCCAGGAGACGGGTGAGCAGCACGTCGGCCTCCAGGATGGCCAGCGGCTGGCCCGGGCAGCGGTGCGCCCCGTCGCCGAAGCTCAGCCCCGCCTGGTTGACCCCGGCCGGAAGCCGGCGGCCGGGGCACAGGGTGAGCGCGTCGGCACCCACGGCGTCCGGGTCGGCGTTGGCCTGGCGGACGGCGACGTCGATCAGGTCCCCGGACGCCACCGCCCACGTCCGGTCACCCTCGGTCAGGGTAAAGGGAGCCGTGGCACGCCGGTAGAGGTGGCCAACCACCGGCTCCAGGCGCAGTATCTCGTTGAAGATCGCCAACCGCTCCGGGCGTTGCGCCGCCCGGTAGCGATCGGCCAGGTCCTGGTCGTCCAGGAGGTGCCAGGCAGCCATCGTGATGAACTCGCGGGTGGTCACCATTCCCGCGGTGCCGTAGGTGAGGCACTCGACGAGGATGTCGGCGTCGGTGTAGCCCTCGGCGATGAGGTGGCTGATGATGTCGTCAGCCGGAAGCCGACGCCGCTTCCGGATGGCCGGGCGCACGTCGGCCAGGTGGAACCGAACGAGGGGCCACAGCCCGTTGGCCGCGGCCGTGGCCCACTGCCGGGGCGTCCGACCCAGGCGCGGCTTGGCCAGGTCGAACGGTGGCTGCCGAAAGAACGAGACCAGCCGGCGGGCCATCGCCGGCACCCGTGACTCGGTCAGGCCCACGACGTGAGCGGTGACCTCGACCGAGTACAGCAGCGCGAGGTCGTCGAGGGCGAACTCGTCGCGGCCTTGGCCGTTCAGCAGCGCGTCAGCCCCGCGCTCCATCAAGTTGAGGTAACGGTCGGCGACAACCGCGGGGGCCAGGAACCGGCCCACCTTGACGCGTTGGGCATCATGCAGCGGGCCGTCCGAGATCAGGATCGGGTGGTGCCGCAACCACCCCTTGGGGATCCACTCGGCCGTGAACCCCGCCTGGGTCGTCTCCCGGCGCGCCCGCAAGACCTGCCGGGCCACCGGGAGAGATCGGATGCGCCATAGGCCGTCCTCCAAGGCCACCCGCGGGACCTCGCGCTCGCCGGCCCGCGACGAGCGGCGACGGGGTGCAGGCGTGGTCACAGGGGCTCCTTCGCGGTGAATCAAGCACGACCCTAGCTTGCGCATCGGTCACTTGTGCAATGTTTGTCCAATCCCTAGGCTGGCTGCATGGGCGCGATCGTCTGGCTCCGGCGCGACCTGCGTCGGGCTGATCTCCCCACCCTGGCAGCAGCCCACGAGCGCGCCGCCGGGGGCGAGGTCACGGTCTGCTTCGTCCTCGACCCCGCCTTCTTCGACACTGCGGGGGCCGCCCGCCGAGCGTGGCTGGCGGCGACCCTGCTCGCGCTGCGGGAGGCCTATGACGGACACCTCACGCTGCTCCAGGGAGAGCCGGCCGAGGTGCTGCCTGCTCTCGCCCGGGCGCGCGGGGCGGGGTCGGTCCATGTCTCCACCGAGACAGAGCCCGCCGGCGCAGCCCGGGACGCACGCGTCCGGGACGCGCTCGCCGAGGTCGGCGTCGCCTGGGTCGAGACGGGCAGTCCGTACATGGTCACGCCCGGACGGGTCCGCACCCGGGAGGGCAAGCCGTTCGAGGTCTTCACCCCGTTCGCCAGGGCGTGGCGCGAGCACGGCTGGCGGGCCCCGGCACAGGAGCCCCCCAGCCTCGTCCTCGCTCCCGCCGCTCCTGCGGGCGAGTCGTGGTCCCGCCTCGAGGCTGCGTTGGACGCCCCCGGCGTCCCGGACCTGCCCCCGGCAGGGGAGGGGGCGGCGCTAGACCGGTGGCGCGCCTTCCTCGCGGACGGTCTGGCGGGGTACGCGACCCGTCGCGAGCGCCCCGACCTCGACGCCACCTCCCGGCTCTCCCCGTACCTCAAGTTCGGCGTCCTGCACCCACGCTCGCTGCTGGCCGACCTCGAGGCGTCCGGAGGGCCGGACGCCGAGCGCTTCGTCACCGAACTGGCCTGGCGTGAGTTCTACGCCGACGTTCTGCACCATCACCCCGAGAGCCTGGAGGCCGACCTGCGCCCCGCACTGGCGGGCATCCGGTACGAGGACTCCGCCGACCTGGTGGAGGCGTGGCAGCAGGGTCGCACGGGCTTCCCGCTCGTCGACGCCGGCATGCGCCAGCTGCTGGCGACCGGCTGGATGCACAACCGAGTGCGCATGGTCGCGGCCAGCTTCCTGACCAAGGACCTCCACGTGTGGTGGCCGGCCGGTGCGCGGTGGTTCCTCGACCACCTCATCGACGGCGACCTCGCCTCGAACACCCACGGCTGGCAGTGGATCGCCGGCACCGGCACCGATGCCGCCCCCTATTTTCGGGTGTTCAACCCCGTCCTGCAGGGGCTGCGCTTCGACCCTGATGGTCACTACGTCCGCCGTTGGGTCCCCGAGTTGGCGCACCTGTCGGGGGCGACCGCCCACGAGCCCTGGGCGGTTGAAGAGGGCTACGCACACGGCTACCCCGAGCGCATCGTCGATCACGGCGCCGAACGCCGCGAGGCGCTGGCTCGTTACGCCGAGGTGCGAGGGGCGGTGGGGTCGCGTGCCTGACCTGACGGATGCGCCGGTGGGCCGACGCGGTCCGGTGGCCGAACTGCGGGCCTTCTTCCGCGCGTCCCTGCTCAGCCCGGTGGGCTCTCCCTTGCCGGAGCCCTGCGGGCAGCGTTTGCGCCGGCGTGTCGTGGTCGCCCTCACTGTCCTGGTCGGGGCGCTCGCCCTGGGCGGGGCGCTGGCCATCCGTCCGGGCGACCCCCTGTTCTACGGGGCCGCCGCGGGCGTCGCCGGGCTGTGGGGGGCCGGGGCGCTGGCGTCCGGACCCCTGCGGCTGGGTCGGGGGCGCACCCGTTCGGGAGCCGCGAGCCGGGGCGTCCTACAGGGGTTGATCCTGGGCGCGATGCTGTTGACGCTGTTCCTCGCGGGCGCGTTCGTCATCGCGCGGATCCCGGTCCTGCGGGCTCCGGTCGACGAAATCCTGGACCACGCGCGGTTGGGGTCGGTGTGGGTCGTCGCCGTGATCACCGTGGTCAACGGCATCGCCGAGGAGCTGTTCTTCCGGGGCGCCGTCTACGCCGCGTTCGGGCCGCGGTGGGATCTGGTGGGCTCCACGGCGCTCTACACAGCGTCCACGCTGTTCTCTGGGGTGCCGCTGCTGACGTTCGCGGCGGCGTGCCTTGGCCTGCTCACCGCGGCGCAGCGCCGCGTGACCGGCGGCGTCGCTGGACCCATCGCCGCCCACCTCACCTGGTCGCTCGGGATGCTCTTCCTGCTCGGCCCCGTCCTCACCCTGGGAGGTTGATCATGGCCAGAACAGCACTCGTGACCGGCGCCACCGGCACCATCGGCGGAGCCTTGGTGCCCGCCCTGCTCGACGCCGGCTGGGAGGTGCGCGTGCTGACCCGCCACCCGGACTCACTGGACCGCGCCTGGGTCGACCGCGTCCAAGTGGCCGAGGGGGATGCCGCCGACGCCGCCGTCCTGGGCCGTGCGCTGCACGGGGCCGACGTGGCGTACTACCTCCTGCACTCCATGGACGACGAAGGCGACTTCGTTGCGCGTGACCGGGCGCTGGCCACGGGGTTCGCCGACGCGGCCGGTGAGGCGGGAACGAGGCGCATCGTGTACCTCAGCGGGCTGCACCCCGACGGCGACCTGTCCCCGCACTTGGCCTCCCGCGTAGAGGTGGGGGACATCCTGCTGGCGTCCGGCGTCCCGACCGCGGTGCTGCAGGCGGGCGTGGTGCTGGGGGAGGGATCGGCGTCGTTCGCGATGCTGCGCCACCTCACCGAGCGTCTCCCAGTCATGATCGGGCCCCGGTGGCTGACCAACCGCAGTCAGCCGATCGCGTTGGCCGACGTCGTCCACTACCTCGTGGGCGCAGCCGACCTGCCACCGGAGGTGAACCGCACGATCGACATCGGGATGGACGAGGTGCTCACCTACGCGGACATGATGCGGCGTTACGCACGGGTCACGGGCCTGCGGCCCCGCCTGGTGGCGACGGTGCCGGTGCTCACGCCGTGGCTGGCTTCCCACTGGGTCGGCCTGATCACCCCCGTGCCCGCCGCGATCGCCAAACCCTTGGTGGGGAGCCTGATCCACGACGCCGTCCGGCGCGAGACGGACGCCGCCGCCCTGCTCGGCGACCCCGCCGGCGGCCTGCTCGGGTACGACGAGGCCGTCCGTCGCGCACTCGCGGGCGCGGATCCGAAGCGGTGGGGACGACGGTCCGCCCTGGTCGGCGCCGCGCTCGCTTCCGTCGCCGTGGCCGGCGCGCTGTCGGCCCTCGCGCTCGCCCGTCCGCGGCACACCCTGACACCAGGAATCGAAAGGAAGGCGAACGCATGAACACCTGGATGAGGCGACTCCTCGACACCGCCGCGCTCCTGCTCATGGGTCTAGGCACGCTCTGGGGATTCGGGTTGCTGGGCACCCCGTCGAACAGACCGCGGGCGGCGCCTTTTCCGCCGACGCGACCCTGCTCGCCCCCGCCACCCCCGCCTTCTCGATCTGGTCGGTGATCTACCTGCTGCTGGTGGCATACGTCGTGTGGTTGTGGACGCCGGCCGGCGGGGCGTCCGAGCGGGCACGCTCGCTGGGGTGGCTGCCCGCGGCGTCCATCTTGCTCAACGGCGCCTGGCTGGGCATCACGCAGGCGGGCTGGTTGTGGCTGAGCGTGCTCGACATCGCCCTCCTCGCCGTCGTCCTGGGCCTGGTGATGAAGCGGCTCGCCGGGCGGGCGGCGTCCGGCCCCGCTGAGGCGATCATGCTCGATGGGACGTTCGGGCTCTACCTCGGCTGGGTTGCCGTGGCGACGTGCGCGAACATCACCGCCGCCGCGGTGGCGCAGGGCGTCGACCTGGGCGCGACCGGGAACCAGGCCGCTGCGGTCGCAGTGCTGGTCGTGGCAACCCTGCTCGGGGTCGTGTTCGCCCGGGTCCTGCGGGCGCCCTGGGGCGTGGCGGCCGCGATGGCCTGGGGGCTGGGCTGGATCGCTGCCGGCCGCTTGGCCGGCGCGCCGTCCTCCCCGGTGGTGGGTGCGGGGGCGGCCGTGGCCGCTGCGACGGTCGTCGCAGTCGCTGCACTGGCGCGGCATAGTCCGCTGAGGTAGCGGCCGGCTGCTTCATGGATGCGGGCAGAGTCGAACCGTCCACGGCGGATGGTGACCTCCCGGCGGGTGAGGTGTGTGGCCACCGTGCGGCGGTTCACTCCGAAGATGGGACGCCAGCTCGACGGGCGTCGCGCCCTCGCGGTACTGCGCCACCAGATCGTCGACCTGCTCCGGGCGAAGGAGGGTTTGAGCCATCCCAAGTGATCGCACCACTCGCCCCCTGGAGTCGGAAACGGTAGGCTCGGAGGAGCGCTGGTCGTGGTTGTAGAAGCCCCGTGACCTGCGCAAAGACAGGGTTTTCAGGTGTGGGCAGGGGTTCTCAAACTCTCTACGGAGGTCCACCAGTTCCCGCCGCCCGGGGCGTCGCCGCGCTCAATGGTGCAGGGTCGGCAGCCAGCGCGGACCGCGATGGGCCCGGTCCCCCAGCAGCGTCAGCGTCGCCGGCAGCAGCACCCCGCGCACGACGGTGGCGTCCAGCAGCACCGCGGTCGCCAGACCGACGCCGAGCTGCTTCATCTCCAGGATCGACAGGGTGGCGAAGATCGCGAACACCGCGACCATGACGGCTGCCGCGCTCGACACGACGCCGGCGGAGCGGGCCACCCCGATCCGGACGGCCTCCGGCGCGGCGAGCCCCGCGGCATACGCCTCACGGACCCGGCTGGTGACGAACACGTGGTAGTCCATCGACAGGCCGAAGAGGATGACGAACATGAGCATCGGCAGCCAGGCGATGATCGTCCCGGTCGAGGTGAAGTCCAGCGGACCCTGCGCCCAGGTGCCCTGGAAGACCGCCGTGACGATGCCATAGGCCGCGCCGACCGACAGCAGGTTGAGCCCGACGGTGACCAGGGCCAACGGGATCGACCCGAACGACACCGCCATGACCAGCAGGGTGAGCACCAGCACGAAGGCCACCACCCAGGGCAGCCGATCGTGCATCCAGCGGGCTAGGTCGGTCGTGGCCGCGGCGCCGCCGACGTGCACCTCGGCGCCCTGGACGCCGGCCGCGCTGAGCGAGCTCTCGATGGCGGGCACGACGGTGGCCCGGATCTGGGCGATGGTGGCCTCGAGCCGCTCGTCGGAGGCGGTGAGCCCGATGCCGATGTCGACGGTGGTCACCGTGCCGGCGGGGTTGACCTGCGGCTCCGGCGCGATGGCCGTGACGTGGGCCAGGGACCGGGCCGTCCCCACGACACCCTGCGGACCGAGCGCCTCGTGGACCGCAGCGGCTGCGGACGCCGGGGCCCGCACGACGATCTGCGCCGCCGTGCCGTCGCTCGGCACCGCGGTCTCGAGCTGGTGATAGGCCCGCACGATCGGCAGGTCGGCCGGCAGGGTGTCCATGCCGCCGAGCGAGGTCCGCATGCCCAACGCCGGGACCGCCAGGCCGGCCAGCAGGGCGGCGGCGGTCAGTCCCCACGCGACCGGCCGACGGGTCACCCGGCCGGCCAGCCGGCCCCACATCGAGCGCGCCGTGCCCGCCCGGGCGATCCGGCGCGCGGTGAACGGCAGCCGCAGGGCCTCGATCCGGTCGCCGAGCACGGCCAGCAGCGCCGGCAACGTCGTGGCGGATGCGACGACCGCGACGAGGACGACCAGCACGGCGCCCAGCGCCAGACTGGTGAACAGGCCGCCGGCCACGAGCATGCCGGACATCGCCACGACGACGGTGATGCCCGAGATGACGACGGCCCGTCCGGCCGTGCCGCACGCGACGGCGATCGCGGTCCGCCGGTCGGCTCCGGCCGCCCGCTCCTCCCGGGAGCGCTGGATGACGAACAGGGCGTAGTCGACACCGACCGCCAGGCCGATGAGCAGCACCAGGCTCTGCGCGTTGGGGTCGACCGAGACCAGCCCCTGCGAGGCCGCTGCGGTGAGCCCGAACGCCATCGCCACGCTGCCCAGGCCGAGCAGGATCGGCACACCCGCCGCGACGACCGCGCCGAACGCGATGAGCAGCACGAGCAGGGTCACCGGCACGCTGAACAGCTCGGCGCGCTGGAAGTCGGTGCCGAGGATGCGGTCCACCTCGCGGTCGACCGAGCCGTCCCCGACCTGGCCGACGGTCAAGCCGGGGTGCGCCGCGGCGAACCGGGCGGTCGCGTCGAGCACCGGGGCGACCGCGTCCATGGCGGCCGGCCGGCCGCTCGTCGGGTCGTCCGGGGCTGCGGCGTCGAGCACGACGGGCAGCACCACGCTGCGACCGTCCTGACCGGGGAAGGGAGTGCCCACGGCAGCGACCGAGCTCACCCCCGTGTATGCCGCCCGCAGTTGCCCGCCGAGCCCGCTCACCTGCTCGGCGTCGAGGTGCTGCGCCGCGGTGACGACGATCATCTCGGTGGGCCGCCGGTCGAAACCGGCCGCCTGCTGGATCGCCACGGCGCGAGCCGAGTCGCCGACCAACTGCTCGGCGGCGGGGGTCGTCCGGATGCCGAGGGCGCCCATGGTCAGCACCCCCAGGACCAGGGCCAGGGTGCTCAGGGCCAGGACCAGCCACCGGTGGCGCATGCACCAGCGGGCCAGTCGTGATTCGGGCGAGGTGGGTCGGTCGCCGGCGGTGGCGGGGGAGGGCGCGCAGAGCAGGGTGGTTGACATGACTCCCACCCTGGTGGGGGGTGGGCGCGGCCGTCAGTCAGGCGTCCCCCTGACCGGACCCCGGCCCGACCCTGAGCCCCCTGAGCCCGCCCGCAGGCGGCCTCAATCGGTGCCGGGCGGGTGGGTCAACCAGGCCCCGAGCGCCTTGAGCAGCCGATCGACGTCGGAGTCGTCGGTGTACGGGGCCAGGCCGATCCGCAGCGCCACGTCGTCGTCGAGGGCGAGCCGGCGGAACGGCTCGTCGGCATAGAACTGGCCGGCCGGGGCCAGCACCTGCCGGTCGGCGAGGTACGCCGCCGCGTCGGCGCAGCGCCGGCCGGGGAAGGTCAGCAGCAACGTCGGGGTCCGGCGGGCCGCCCGGGAGTGGACCACCACGCGGTCGCCGTGGGCCGCCCGAGTCGACTCGATGCGCTCCCGCAGCCGCGACTCGTGGTGGTGCAACGCGGCATACGAGGCCATCAGCCGCTCACGCCGCGGACCCGACCCGGGCACCAGAGCGGCCAGCACGTCCACCGCCGCCGTGGCTCCGGCCAGCAGTTCGTAGGGCAGCGTCCCGAGCTCGAACCGCTCGGGCACGACGTCGCTCGACGGGCGCAGCTTGTCCGGGTGCAGCCCCTGCAGCAGCGCCGGGTCGGCGCCCAGCACGCCGCAGTGCGGGCCGAGCAGCTTGTACGGCGAGCAGACCAGCACATCGGCCCCGAGCCGGCGCCGGTCGGGCAGTTGGTGGGCGGCCAGGTGGACGGCGTCGACGACCACCAGAGCGCCGACCTCGTGCGCGGCGGCCGCGACCCGCGGCACGTCCGGCATGGTGCCCAGCACGTTGGACGCGCCGGTCAGCGCCACCACCCGGGTGCGGTCGGTGATCGCGGACGCGACGCTGTCCCAGTCCATCTCGGCGGTGGCGGGATCGAAGTCGAGCCACCTGGCGATGGCCCCGGTCCGGGCCGCCGCCTGCAGCCAGGGTCGGACGTTGGCGTCGTGGTCGAGCCGCGACACGACGACCTCGTCCCCGGCGCGCCAGTCCTTGGCCAGCACCCGGGACAGGTCGTAGAGCAGGGCGGTGGCGCTGCGTCCGTGCACCACACCGGCCGGATCGACGCCCAGCAGATCGGCGTATGCCGCCCGGAAGGCGAGCACCGCGTCGTCGGCCCGCTGCTGCGAGGGTGCCGACCGGCCGCGGTTGGACAGCGGCCCGGTCAGGCAGTCGGCGATCGCCCGGCCCACCTCGGCCGGGGTCTGGGTGCCGCCGGGGCCGTCGAAATGGGCCCAGCCCGAGCGCAGGGCCGGCAACCGGGCCCGCAGCGCGGCGACGTCGAAACTCACCGGTCGGCGATCGTCGCCCGCACGAGCGGGGTCTGCGGCGGCCGGGCGCTGAGCACGAGGTTGACCGACCGGGCACCGCCGAGCACGTCCCGGGAGCCCAGCGAGGCCAGGTCGACCCGGTCCAAGCGGCCCTCGCTCTCGCGGACCACGTGCACGCAGGTCAGTCCCGCACCGACCAGCGCGTGCAGCGGGGCCATCGGGTCCAGCCCGGCCAGCCGGGCCTGGCTGGGGGAGTGCTCCAGGACGACCACCAGGTCGGGGTTGGCCCGGACCGTGGCCATCATGCCGGCGACCACGCTGCCCTCGTGGCCCTCGACGTCGATCTTGACCAGGTCGACGCGGGCCGACCCGACCACCGAGTCGAGCGTGACGAGTTCGACCGGCACCCGCCGACGTCCCGCTCCGGTGGCTCCCGCGGGGGCCAGGCGGTGCCACCCGGACTCGGCGTGGTTGACGTCCAGGAAGTGCCGGCCGGGGCGGTCGGAGCAGGCCCGCGCGTGTACCTCGACCTGCCGCAGTCCGTTGGCGAGGACGTTGCGGGCCAGCTGACCGTGGTTGCGGGGCTCGGGCTCGAAGGCCAGCACCCGGCCCCGCGGCCCGGTGAGCACCGCGCCCAGCACGGTGAAGAAGCCGATGTTGGCGCCCACGTCGACGACCGTCGCGCCCGGTCGGATGAGGTGGCGCATCAGTCGTTGCGTGGTCGGCTCGTAACGTCCGGTCAGCAGTTGGGCGCCGATCGTGTCGAGCCCGCCCAGCCGGGAGGCGTGCAGCCGCAGGACGGCCCGGTCCTGGGGACCTTCGATGACCAGGCTGCGGCCGTGGCGGGGGCGGCGCAGGCCCCGCACCGCCGCCGCGGTCCAGCCGTAGAGCGAGCCGACCCACTCACCGACGACGTCGGCGTGTCGGGGCCAGCTCGTCGTCGAGATGCCCGCCATCCCACCCTTTCGTCCACCCGGTGGTTCACCAACAAGTCAACCTAGTGCCCAGCCGGCCGAGGATCGGCCTAACGGGCACCGCTGCTCGGCGGACGCGCGAGACCACCCGACGGGCCCCGGGCATTGGACGGCTCGCTCGGTGCTGCTGACCGGGGGCCGGCTGGCTACGCTGGTCCGGTGTTCGCCCGGCCCCCGTCCGCGTTGCTGGTCCGTGCCCACGGCGGGGTCGTCGACCTGGCCCGGGGCTGCGTGCGGCTGCTCACCTGGACCGCCCAGCGGGTGACCCCCACCGGCCGGCACGTCGTCGTGCACGGCTGGCCGGACTCCGAGGGCAACGCCCTCGAGGTGCTGCGCGCGCTGTCCCGGCGCTACCCGGGGCAGGTCGTGTGGCTGCTCAACGACCGTGACTACGCCCCCGTGCCCAGCGTGGCCGCCGACCTCGGCGCGGTCCGCCGGCTCGGCCGGGAGACGGTGCGCGGGTGGTGGGTCGCGATGACCGCGGAGGCGACCTTCTTCACCCACGGCCTGTTCAGCTCCTACCGGCCGGCGCGGCGTCGGCTGGTCGTCAACGTCTGGCACGGCGACGGGCCCAAGGGCCTGAGTGACAACCGCAGCTTCCGCTCCACCGTCGTGGTGGCCGGCACCCGGCTCTGGGGGGCCGCCCGGCCCAAGCGCTTCGACCTGCGCCCCGAGGATGTCGCGATCGTCGGCAACCCGCGCATCGACCAGATGGTCGAACCGGTCGACGAGCACCGCCTCGGCCTGCTCGGGCTGGACCCGTCCCGGGGTCTGGTGCTGTGGCTGCCGACCTTCCGGGCCGGCACCGGACCGCGGCGGCTGTCCTGGCACGACTCGCACGCCCTGGGCCACAACGACGGCTTCGCCGAGGTCGTCGCGGCGGCCCGGGAGGCCGCCACGCGGCACCGGCTGCACGTCGTCATCAAGCCGCATCCGCACGACGTCGACCGGTTCGAGGGCGCCGGGCTGCCGATCGTCACCGACGCCGACCTGACCCGAGCCGGGCTCACCCTCTATCAACTGCTCGGGCGCGCGTCGGCGGTGATCAGCGACGTGTCGAGCGTGTGGACCGACTTCCTCGGGCTGGACCGGCCGGTCGGCTTCTACGTCCCCGACCTGGAGCAGTTGCGGGCCAGCCGCGGATTCAACGTCCCCGACCCCGAGGCGCTGCTGCCCGGGCCCCGGGTCGAGACGGCGGCGGCGATGACCGACTTCCTGGACGGGGTGGCCCGCGGTGACGAGCGGCTGCGCCCGAGCCGGCACGCGGCATACGAACTCATCGGGCCGGCCCGGCCGGGGGGCGCCGCCGACCGGCTGCTCGACTGGCTCGACGACTACCAGCGCCGCCACGGTCGGCCGGCGCTGTTCGGCCCGGGCCGCTAGGCCAGCGGCTGCACCGGCCGCCGCGTGGGGCTGCTGTCCAGCAGCCACGGGTAGTCGTGGGACAGCTTGACCCGGAACTCCAGCAAGCCGAACGCGAGCATCTCGTCGCCGGGCAGCGTGACCTTGAGGTTCTCCTGCTCGCCGGGCACGGTGGCCACCCGGAAGCCGGTCGACTGCACCAGCGTCGTCTCGTCGATGAACGTCTCGGACCCGTGCGGGTCGACCATGCTGTAGACCTTGGCGAGCACCTCGTGCCGGGCGCCGTGCGGGGTCTGCGAGCGATAGAGCCCGGGCCGGTCGAGGATGCCGACGATCTCGTCGCCGACCACCCGGCGCATGCTCTCGGGCACCGGGGCGATCGGCACGGCCGCGCCGTGCTCGCGCGCGGACCGGGCGACCCGGTCGATGAGGTAGGGGGTGACCAGCGGGCGGGCGCCGTCGTGGATCAGCGCGACCTCGCCGTCGGAGGCCTCGAAGCCGTGCGCGACCGAGTCCTGCCGGCGCGCGCCGCCGGCGACGATCGTCACGTCGAGGTCCTGCAGCCAGGGCTGCTCGGCGAGCCACTGCATGCGGCTGGCCTGCGTGACGACGATGATCCGGCGGACCGTCTGCGCGGCGGCGACGGCCCGCAGGGTCCAGGCCAGCAACGGTCGGTCGGCGACGCGCAGCATGAGCTTGTCGGCGCCCATGCGTTCGCTCACGCCGGCGGCCAGGACGATCGCATCGGCGAACCGCTCGGCCGCATGGTCGTCAGTCATCATGTCTCCCCCTCATGACGCGGTCTCCTGCACGATGACCACGCGACATCAGTCTGACACGTCCTGTTCATCCGCTGGGACGGATCGGCCCGAACCTCATACTCTTCTCATGAAGCCGTCCGGGCCGCTGGTCGTCGTGGGGGCAGCGGGAGACCTGGTGCTGCGGCACCTGCTGCCGGCGCTGGCCCTGCTGGAGCAGCGCGACGCCCTGGCCGACCTGCAGATCCTCGCTCTCGACCGCCGGCCGGACGACGGGGCCGGGTACCGGGTGGCGGCGATCGAGCGCATCCGGGCGGTCCGTCCGCAACTGCCGGCCGAGGTCGCCGAGCGGCTGGCCCGCCGGCTCGACTACCGGTGCCTGGACGTCACGGTCGCCGACCGGCTGCCCGGCCCCGCGCCGGGCCTGGTCCACCTGGCCCTGCCGCCGGACGTGCTGGTCCCGGCGGCCGCCCTCGTCGCGGCGACCCCGGGGCAGCCGCGCACCGTCATGGTCGAGAAGCCCTACGGGCGCACTGGTGACGAGGCGGCCCGGCTGGACCGCGCGTGGCGCCCGCAGGACCTGCTGCTGCGGGCCGACCACATGCTGCACCACGGGTCGGTGCGCGACCTCGACCGGTATGCCGCCCGCCTGGCCACGCTGCTGCCGCACCTGGCCGCGGTGCGGGTGCGCTGGGACGAGCCGGCCGGACTGGGGGTGCGGGCGCCCTTCTTCGACGGGGTCGGGGCGCTGCGCGACATGGTGCAGAGCCACCTGCTGCAGGTGCTGGCGACCGTGCTGGCGGGGACCGGGCCGGGGGTGACCGGGCAGGCGGCCCGGGCGGCGCGCGCGGCGGTGTTGGCCGCGATCCAGACCCCCACCCTCGACCTGGTGGGCCGCTCGGTGCGGGGGCGGTACGTGGCCGGGCCCGCGCCGGACGGTCCGCCGGACTATGTCGCCGAGCCGGGCGTCCGCCCCGGCCGGGCCACCGAGACCTTCGTGTCCGTGCGCTTGGAGGTGGCGCGCTCGGCCCTGGTGGGTGGGCCGGATCGGCCGGGCGGGCCGAGCGGGATGGTGCCGGTCGAGGTGACGACCGGCAAGGCGGTCGGCACCGGGGTGCGGCGGGTCGAGCTCGACCTGACCGGCGCCGACGTGGCCCGGGTGCGGCTCGACCTCGGCGGCGAGCAGTTGCGGGTGTGCGAGGACGGGAGGCCGGTGTCGCTGCCCGGGCCGCCGGCCGGCGCCGACGGCTTGCCGGCCTCGGCCCGGCAGTTCCTCGCGGCTCGGGCCGGCCGGGTGAGGTGGTTCGTCGGCCCGGTGGAGTGCGGCCACATGTGGCGGATCACCGACGCGATCCGGGGCGGCTGGGCCCGGTTGGACACGCCCCTGCTGGACTACGAGGCGGGGTCGGCGGGCCCGTCGGGGGTTGCCGGCGCGGGCGGCTGAGCACCGAAGCGCTGCAGGAAGCGCTCGACGTCGACGACCCGGCGGTGCAGCTCGCCGGTGGCCACGGCGTCGCCCGTCTCGTCGACCGCCTTGACGTGGAAGATCAGGCGTCGGCCGTCGCTCATCGCCGTCGACGTGGAGCAGGTGATCAGGGTGCCGACCGGCGAGCCCTTGAGGTGCTCGATCTGGACCAGCGTGCCGACCGTCGTCTGGCCGGGCTCCAGCAGCGCCCGGGACGCCGTGAAGGTGACGTGCTCGAGCCAGTTGACCAGCCGGGGCGTGGCCAGGACCGGCAGGTCACCGCTGCCGAGCACCGCGGCGGTGTCGGCCTCGGTGACGATGTGCTCGAAGCTGGTGGCCGTGCTGGGGGTCGCCATGGCTCCACTCTAGGTCGCCCCGGTGGCCGCGCCGGACCGGCAGCGGCCCGGGCCGCGCGACTGCGCGACCCGGGCCGGTGACGGGGATCAGGCTCGGTGCCCGGTGACCGAGCCGCACCCCGGGATGCCGCGGCTCAGCGACCCGGTCGAACGGGTTGCAGCACCGTGGTGGAGACGGTTGCCCGGTCCACGGCCCGCCGGGTCAGGTGCTCGTCCCGGCAGCCGAAGCTCGCGTAGAGCTGCAGCTGGTCGGCGTAGTTGGCGGTGGTCGTCCCGTCCGGGGCGACGAAGCCGGACTGGCCGGGCGGGGAGACGATGCACAGCCGGTCGGAGCCGGCTCCGAGCACGGCCATGTCGTTGGCGGTGCCGCGGTTGGCGTACTCCGGCCCGACGAGCTGCTCGTCGGGGTTGGCCTGCGGCACCCCGAGGAAGTTGCGGTAGCTGTAGGCCATGTGCGAGGTCGGCGTCGTCCAGCCGGCCGGGTCGGCGCCGCGGGTGGCGCGCAGGCTCGCCAGGGCCTGCTGATAGGTCGCCAGCAGGACGTCGCCGGGTGCGGCGCCGTCGAAGAAGTCGACCGTCTGCGGCACGCCGGCCCGTTGGCCGAGGATGCCGTTGTAGAGCAGCTTGGTCGCCTGGGCCGGTCGGATCGACCCACGCACCTCGATGGGATGGGCGAGGTACATGCCGGCGACGTAGCGGGCCATGACGCTGGGCGGCAGGTCGTCGGCCAGCACCGCCTGCGCGAGGATCGGCAGCCAGGCGCGCATGATCGTCGGCTGTGGCCCGTCGTAGGAGCCGTTGCCGTCCCGGTCGCGGGTCTCGCCGTTCCACGTGGTCAGCAGTTCGACGTCCCTGCGGACCGGGTCGTTCGCCGGCCGGGAGGCGACGGCGGCCTGCAACGTGGGCGCCAGGTAGCGCAGGTTGAGGTCGGCGAAGGAGAGCCGCTCGTTGAGCGCCCACATCTGCTGCGGGGTCCACTTGCGCTGGGCCTCGAACGCGGCGACGATCTCCTGGTCCCGGTCGACGACCGACCAGTTGCCGTAGTCGTTGTTGAAGCCCGGCCCGGCCTGGTTGTTCCAGTTGGCGACGTAACCCTGCTTCGGGTTGTAGGTGATCGGGTTGGCCGAGGACGGCAGATAGCCCTGCCACTCCATCGTGCCGTCACCCAGCGCCGGGATCCGGATGTCCTGGTTGGCCGGCCGGTTGGGCAGCCGCCCGGGCGAGATGTAGCCGATGTTGCCCTTCTTGTCGGCGTAGTACCAGTTGATCGAGATTGCGAACTTCGCTGCCAGCGAACGGAACTCGTTGAAGTCCTTGGCTGTCGGAAGCTTGACCCAGGCGACCAGCGACTGCACCTCCAGGCCGCTCCACGACCGCTTCTTGGAGTATGCCGCCTGGTTGGCGGCATCGACCGAGGTCACCGCCCCGTGCACGGTCAGCAGCACCTCGTGGTTGATGTCGGCGCCGCCCTTGACCTTGATGACCTCCTGGCGGACCGTCATGTCACGCCACGCCCCGTTGAAGAAGTACTGCCGGGCGTTGTCGGGGTTGAGCCGCTCCTGGTACATGTCGACGACGTTCATCGGGCCGGCGGTCGAGCCCCACGAGATCTCGCGGTTGGTCCCGAAGATCACCGCGGGATAGGCGAAGGGGGTCGAGCCGGCGAAGTCCCACCCGGCGCCGTGCAGGCCGATGCCGAAGACATAGGACGGGTTGAACCACTGGAACTGCGGCCCGTTGACCAGGATCGACTTGGCGCCGACGCTGCGGTCCTTGCCGGTGATCCACAGGTTGGACGACTCGGGCTGGACGTTGGGCCAGGAGCCGCCGCCGTTGCGCTTCATCGTCTCGACCCCGACGTCCCGGACGCCCGGGGCGAGCGGCCGCAGCGAGTTGCCATGGCCCTTGCCCTTGCCCGGTCCGCTGAACGCTCCGGTGCGAGGCACCGTGGTCGGGGCCAGCGGGTCCTCCAGCCACTGCAACTGGTCGAACATCTGCTGTCCGGCCTCGGGTCCCAGCGCAGCCTTCAGCTCCTGGAGCACCTGCAGGTTGGGGATCTCCGCGGTCGAGTCGGAGTACCGGTTGGCCATCGTCCCGACCCAGACCATGGCGACGTCGAAGCCGGTCCAGCGCGAGGGGCTGAAACCGTAGTCGAGGAACTGCTTGGGCATCAGCCGGCCGGGGTTGGCGGCGACCTTGTCGAGATACTCGTTCATCCCCGCGGCGTAGCCGTCGAAGATGTCGCGGTCCCGCTGCGGCAGCGCGGCGAGTTGGGTGCGGATCGAGGCGAAGTCGGCCCCGGTCCGGGTGTCCTTGTCCAGCGCGACGAACGCGTCGCCGAGCACCTCGGACACGGTGCCCTGGGTGGCGCGGCGCGACATCTCCATCTGGAAGAGGCGGTCTTCGGCGACGACGTAGCCGTAACCGCGGAACAGGTCGAAGGTGGAATTGGCGTAGACGTGCGGGATGCCATACGTGTCCCGCTTGATGGTCACGGTGCCGGGCGGCCCGGAGCGGGCCTCGGGGCCGGCGGCCGCCGGGGCGGCGGTGGCCACCAGGCCGGCCAGGGCGCCCGCAGCGACGGCAGTGCGTGCCCAGCGGGAGCTCAACAAGGATCTGGACATCGGTGGGTCCTCCGGATTCACCTTGGCCGGGGGCGACAGCCCGCGGCCGGGAGAGCGGGCGTCGGCGGGGGCTGTTGTCCGGCCGGCACCCGAGCGGTGCGGTGGCTCGGATGCTAGACGAGGCGCTGACCCGACGGATAGCCCCTACGGCCCTCCGTCGTGGGAAGCGTCCCCGAACTGTCGACCCGAGCCGGCACCCGAGCCGCGTGTCGGGGCGACCGCGTGCGCGGGGCCCGGCAGAGTTGGAGCCGATGAACGTCTACGCCTGGGTGCTGCTCGCGGCATACGGTCTCACGGCCGTCGTCGACTGGCTGGCGGTGGCCCGGGGCCAGCGCGACCTGGAGTCGGTGGCCAAGCCGGCCGTCATCGCGGTGCTCGGGCTGCTGGCCTGGCTGCTGCGCGCCGACTCGGTGTCCTACGGAGTGGCCCTGCTCGTCGCGCTGGGCCTGTCGCTGCTGGGCGACGTGCTGCTGCTGAGCGACTCGCAGCGCCGGTTCCACGCCGGCCTGGTCGCGTTCCTGCTGGCGCACCTCGCCTACATCGTCGCGATCCTGCGGTTACCCGGGCCGGGACCGATCTGGCCCGGCGTCGGGCTGGTCACGCTGGCCGGGGTGCTGGCGATCTGGTGGTTCTGGCCGCGGCTGCGCGCGGACTGGCTCGGCCAGGCCCCGGTGCTGCTGTACGCCGTCGTCGTCGTCGCGATGACCGCCCTGGCCTGGGCCAGCGGCCACCTCGTGCTGGCCGTCGGCGCGACGCTGTTCCTGCTCAGCGACCTGAGCATCGGCTGGCTGCGCTTCGGCGGCTCGCTGCCCGGCGACCGGGTGCCGACGATGGTCACCTATCACCTGGCCCAACTGCTGCTCGTGCTCGGGCTGCTGCGCGCGTGAACCGGGCACTGCGCTACCCTGACCTCGTGGCACGGTGCCTGCTCCTTACCCGGCCGCGCTGAGCGACACCGGCTGGGCCGGATCAGCGCGGCAGCCCCTCCTGCGCGAGGGGCTTTTCCTTGCCCGCAGCACGCCACGACCTAAGGACGAGAGCAGATGAGCGACGAGACCCCGTTCCGCTACACCGCCGAACTGGCCGACCGGATCGAGCTGGCCTGGCAGGACCGCTGGGAGCAGGCCGGGGCGTTCCAGGCCGACAACCCGGCCGGTCCCTGGGCCGACCCGTCCGGGGTCGCCGCCCGCGGGCCCAAGCTGCTGGTGCTGGACATGTTCCCCTACCCCTCGGGCGCCGGGCTGCACATCGGTCACCCGCTGGGTTACATCGCGACCGACGTCTACTCGCGCTACCACCGCATGCAGGGGCGCAACGTCCTGCACGCCCTCGGCTACGACGCCTTCGGCCTGCCCGCCGAGCAGTATGCCGTGCAGACCGGCCAGCACCCGCGCAAGACGACCGAGGACAACATCGCCATCATGCGCCGGCAACTGCGCCGGCTGGGGCTGGGCTTCGACGAGCGGCGCGAGTTCGCGACGACCGACGAGGACTACTACCGGTGGACCCAGTGGATCTTCACCCAGATCCGCGAGGCGTGGTACGACCCGGCGGCGGTGCGCCCGGACGGCGGGCTGGGCGCGGCCCGCCCGATCCGCGAGCTCGTGCACGCCCTGGAGGCCGGGCGGCGCTCGTTGCCCGAGCTGGCCGGGCGGGCCTGGGGGGAGCTGACCGCCGCCGAGCAGGCGCGGGTGCTGGAGGGCTACCGGCTGGCCTACCCGTCGGAGGCGCCGGTCAACTGGTGCCCCGGGCTGGGCACGGTGCTGTCCAACGAGGAGGTCACCAACGAGGGCCGCTCCGAGCGCGGCAACTTCCCGGTCTTCCGGCGCAACCTGCGCCAGTGGATGATGCGGATCACCGCGTATGCCGACCGGCTGGCCGACGACCTGGACCGGGTGGACTGGCCCGAGAAGGTCAAGATCATGCAGCGCAACTGGATCGGCCGGTCCGAGGGCGCCCGGGTGACCTTCCCGGTGCGCGCCGACGACGGCAGCCAGGAGGGCATCGAGGTCTTCACGACCCGGCCCGACACCCTGTTCGGCGCGACCTTCATGGTGCTCGCGCCGGAGCATCCGCTGGTCGACCGCATCGTCCCCGCGGGCGACTGGCCGGCGGGCACCCACGAGGTGTGGCGGGGGACCGACGCGTCGGCCGCGGCGACGCCGGCGGCCGCGGTCGCGGCATACCGGCTGGCCGCCTCGCGCAAGAGCGAGGTCGACCGTCAGGTCGAGGACCGGGACAAGACCGGCGTCTTCACCGGCGCCTACGCGGTCAACCCGGTCAGCGGCCTGCCGATCCCGGTCTTCATCGCCGACTAC
>CAZYHR010000053.1:21551-22484 GCA_964647395.1 uncultured Intrasporangiaceae bacterium
CATCGGACATTTGCGGCGAATCGCCCCCCGCTTCGCCATGGTCGGCGGCACCCGCGCTCTGCACCGGGATCTTTTCCATACGCAACACATGCGACGAACCCCAGAGGGCATAAAGCCCGCCGGCGACCAGCGGGACTACGACTACGCGCGGGCCTTCGACCTGCCGATCCAGGACGTCGTCGCCCCGATCGGCGAGGCCGACTGGCCGGGCACCGTCGCGGCCGGGCACGCCTTCACCGGCGAGGGCGTCTCGATCAACTCCAGCAACGCCGACATCTCGCTGGACGGCCTGGTGACCGCCGAGGCCAAGCCGGCCATCACGGCCTACCTGCAGCAGCGGGGCATCGGCGAGGGCACCGTCAACTACCGGCTGCGCGACTGGTTGTTCAGCCGGCAGCGCTACTGGGGCGAGCCGTTCCCCGTCGTGTGGGACCAGGACGGCGTCGCGCACTCGGTGCCCGACTCGATGCTGCCGGTGACGCTGCCCGACGTGCCCGACTACTCGCCCAAGACCTACGACCCCGACGACGCCGACAGCGAGCCGGAGCCGCCGCTGTCCCGGGTCGCCGAATGGGTCGAGGTCGAGTTGGACCTGCAGGACGGCCGGGGCACCCGCCGCTACCGGCGGGAGACCAACACCATGCCCAACTGGGCCGGCTCGTGCTGGTACTACCTGCGCTACTGCGACCCGGCCAACGAGCAGTCGCTCGTCGACCCGGCCAACGAGCGCTACTGGCTCGGCCCGCAGCCCGAGCCGGTGGCCGGGGCGCCCGAGGGGGCCCGCGACCCGGGCGGTGTCGACCTCTACGTCGGCGGGGTCGAGCACGCCGTGCTGCACCTGCTGTACGCCCGGATGTGGCACAAGGTGCTGCACGACCTGGGCCACCTGTCCAGTGAGGAACCGTTCCGGACCTACTTCTCGCAGGGCTACAT
>CAZYHR010000054.1:0-12109 GCA_964647395.1 uncultured Intrasporangiaceae bacterium
GCTGTTCGACGAGGTCGAGAAGGCCCACCCCGACATCTTCAACTCGCTGCTGCAGGTGCTCGAGGACGGCCGGCTCACCGACAGCCAGGGTCGCATGGTCGACTTCAAGAACACCGTCATCATCATGACGACCAACCTCGGCACTCGGGACATCACCAAGGGCTCACTCGGCTTCTCCGCCGGGCCGGACTCCCGCTCGGAGTACGAGCGGATGAAGGCCAAGGTCCAGGACGAGCTGAAGAACCACTTCCGTCCCGAGTTCCTCAACCGGGTCGACGACATCATCGTCTTCCCCCAGCTCACCCAGGAGGAGATCGTCGCGATCGTCGACCTGGAGATCGCCAAGCTGGACAAGCGGCTCAAGGACAAGGACATGGGCATCGAGCTCACCGTCGGGGCCAAGAACCTGCTGGCCAAGAAGGGGTACGACCCGGTCCTGGGCGCCCGCCCGCTGCGTCGCACCATCCAGCGCGAGATCGAGGACATGCTGTCCGAGAAGATCCTCTACGGCGAGCTCAAGTCCGGCGAGTTCGTGCTCGTCGACGCGGCCGGCGAGGAGAAGGACTCGACCTTCACCTTCACCGGGTCGCTGCGCCGGGACACCCTGCCGGAGATCCCCGACCTGACCACGGTCGACGTGGTCGCCGACGGCCCGCAGGACGCGCCCGCCAGCAACTGACGCCTCGGCCCGACCGGCCCCGGACACCCCCAGAAGGTCCGGGGCCGCGTCGTTCCCGGCCCGGGCCGCACTCGGACCTGGCGGTCATTCCGCGGATCGTCAACTAGTGTGGGTCCGTGGCAGGAGCAGCGGTCGAGACCGAGATCCGTGAGGAGCGCACCCATTACGTGCTGCCACTCGTGGGTCGCGAGGTCGACCAGATCTGCGTCGACTATTCGGTGACCCTGGTCATCGAGGGCACCGACACGGTGCGGCTGATCACCCCGTTCACGCTGCACGTGGCCGGGCTGACCCACAAGGTCGACCCCGAGGATCTGGAGTCGGTGGCCATCGTGCTCGGCCTGCACCGGGCGGTCGTCGTGCGGTCGCACGCCAGCAAGGACGGCTCGCTGATCCTCGACTTCGACGGCGACCGCGAACTGCGGGTCGCGCCCGACCCGGACGGCGAGGCCTGGGAGATCGGCGGGGGACTGCCGCCGGTCACCCCTTCCTATCTCATCGTGGCCGAGGCCGGCGGCGGGGTCCGGCTCGGGGTCTGAGCCGAGCGAGCCGGTCAGCCGGCGTCGGGCACCTGGCCGGGGTTGCAGCCGGCGGCGACGGTCGCGGCATAGCCGACGGCCGGACGGCGCGGCTCCAGGAACCAGGCGGTCTTGTCCGGGGCGAACTGCACGTGACAGACCAGTTGGTCGGCCATGCCGGGGGTGTCGGCCGCCGGGGCCGCCGCCACGACCTGCTGCCAGACCGCCGCCCCGCCGAGGAACCAGCCGCGCGCCGCCCAGGTCGGCTCGACCCGCAGGGCCCGCTCGCCGTTGCGGGTGACCCAGTCGGCCGACTCGACCAGCCGTGGGGTGACCTCCACGGTGACCGGCCCCGACCCGGCCGGCACGACGGCCCGCAGCCCCGACTGGTCGGCGGCCAGGGTCACGGTGGCCGGCCGGGCTCGCACGGCGAGCACGCCGGCCGGTCCCACCGCCCAGGCCCGGGACCCGGCGGTCCGCCAGGTCGCACCGGCGGGCGGCGCGGCCGGCACCGCGAACACCCCCGGCGGCGCCGGATCGAGCCGGTATGCCGTGTCCGGGCCCGAGCGGGTCACCCGCCACGCCGGGGTGCTGACCATGGTCGGGCTCGTGCTGGTGGAGGTCGTGCTGGTGGGGATCGTGGCAGGGGTGGCTGTGCTCGGCGGGGCCGGCGGCGATGCGGTGCACGCCGCCACCGCACAAACGGTGACCAGCCAAGCGACCGGTGAGCGGGCGGCATACCGGCGCATCTGGCCGTCCCTCCCCGGTGGTGACCGAACGCTCGTCCGGGCACCCTCGTGCTCGTGCTGTGCGCGACGATAGCGTGGACCCGCGCACTTCGGCGAGGCGGGCCTGGGAAGTCCTTCCAGATCGAGCCGGGGTGCGGCAGAGTAGTCGCCCGAGGGGTTACCGAACGAAAGGTCAGCACATGATTCTCGTCGCCCACCACGGACCGGACTCGCTCAGCGCCCTTGACTGGGCGGCGCGTGAGGCCATCCGATCAGACGACTCGTTGACGATCATCCATGTGCTGGCGCTGACCGGGCTGGTCGGCGACATGCCGGAACTGCCCGAGGAGGTCACGGCGGCGGCCGACCAGTTGCTGGCCGAGGCGGCCGAGCGGGCCCGCGGTCTGGGCGTCAAGCAGGTCGACACGCTCAAGGGCTACCGCAGTGTCACCGGGGCGATCGTCGAGGCGTCCCGCGAGGCCGAGCTGCTGGTCGTCGGCAACCGCGGCCACGGTGAGGCCGCCTCTGCCGCGCTGGGCTCGGTGGCCTACGCGGTGACCTCGCACGCGCGCTGCCCGGTTGTGGTCATCCGGGGCGACGGCCACACCGACATGTCCGCCGAGCACCCGGTCGTCGTCGGTATCGACGGCTCGCGCTCGGGTGTGCACGCCGCGAACTTCGCCGCCGAGATCGCCCACCGGTCCGGGGCGCCACTGCAGGTCATCGGCGTGTGGGACGTCAGCGCCCTGGGCACGGTCAGCCACGAGTGGGCGGCCCGGGTCGGTATCACGGGTCTGAGCCACAAGCAGGAAGAGCAGATGCAGGAGTGGGTCGACCTGGCCGTGGAGAAGTTGACCGAGCGGCATCCCGGCCTGGCCGTCGAGGGCAAGTGCGTGCAGGGCTCGGCGGTCGTCGTGCTGCGTGAGGCCGCCGACGGTGCCGGGCTGCTGGTCCTGGGCAGCCGCGGTCGCGGCGGCTTCGCCGGCCTGCTGCTCGGTTCGGTGAGCCACCGGTTGATCCACGACGTCTCCTGCCCGGTCGGCGTCGTTCGCTGACCTGTCGGGACGGGCAGCGGCTGACCTGGCGCGCCCCGGCCGGCCGCCGCGCGGCAACACGGGGCAAAGGGGTGCGTCCGGCGCTGCGCCGGGCCTAGCCTGACCCTCATGAGCACCGTCGCCGCCGTCATCGTCATGGGCGTGTCGGGGTCGGGCAAGACCACCGTGGCCGAGCTGCTGGCCGACCGGCTCGGATGGGAGTTCGTCGAGGGTGACGACTTCCACCCTCCGGCCAACGTCGCCAAGATGGCCGGTGGCACGCCGTTGGACGACGACGACCGGCGTCCGTGGCTCGCCACCCTGGGGCGGCACATCGCCGACCGGCTGCGGGCGGGTCAGTCGCTCGTGGTGACCTGCTCGGCGCTCAAGCGAAGCTATCGCGACGCGCTGTCCGCCGGTGCCGACGGTGAGCGGCTGGTGTTCCTGCACGTCAACGCCGACCAGGAGGTCATCCGCGGCCGGATGCAGGCCCGGGTCGACCACTTCATGCCCTCGGACCTGCTGGACAGCCAGGTGGCGACCCTCGAGCCGCTCGCGGATGACGAGCCCGGGGTGTCGATCTCCAACGCAGGCACTCCGGAGGAAGTCGTCGAACGCGCGGCGCAAGCCATCGACCCCCTCGTCGCCACCCCCGCCCAGTAGCCGCCGGCGCGACCTCGACCCCGGGCCCCCGAGTGTCGGCCGGGCCGCTCTCGACACGGGCCCTGCGATCGTCACTGGGCCGCCGCCAACCCCGCGAACGTTCCAGGCAACCGTTTTCACTGGGGGGTGGGGTCCGGGGAACGTTCCAGGCAACCGTTTTCACTGGGGGGTGGCCGGGGAGGTCGAAGCGGTCGCCGGGGAGTGGTTGAGCCAGGCCTTCGGCGACCAGGGCGGCCAGGCAGCGCGCGGCCTGTTCGGGGTGGTCGGGCCAGGCCGCCGCCAACCGCGAGCGGTCGACCGGGTCGGGGGCCTCGCGCAGCACCTGCAGCAGGGTGCCGCGGCAGTGCCGGTCGGTGCCCAGCCAGGGCTGGCCGCGACGGGGCGGACCGTCGTGGGCCGGTCGGCCGGCGGCCACCCACGCGCACCGGCCCAGCACCGGGCACTGCGGGCAGCGCGGCGCTCGCGCGGTACAGACCAGGGCGCCCAACTCCATGACCGCGACATTCCACACCGCAGCGGCGGCCGGTGCGCTGGGCAGGGCGCTCGCGGCCAGGTCGCGTTCGGCCGCGGTCAGGCCCGGCGCGGCGTGTTCGCGGCCGAGCAGCAGCCGGGTGAGCACCCGGCGCACATTGGTGTCGACCACCGGGACCGGCTCGCCGAACGCGAAGCAGGCCACCGCCGCCGCCGTATAGTCGCCCACCCCGGGCAGCGCCCGCAGGTCGTCGATGCGCCGCGGCACCCGGCCCTCGTGCCGCTCGACGATCGCCCGGGCGGCCTCGCGCAGCCGCAGCGCCCGGCGCGGATAGCCGAGGCGGCCCCAGGCCCGGACCGCCTCGCCGGGCGCTGCAGCCGCCAGCGCGGCCGGCTCGGGCCAGCGGTGCAGCCACTCGCGCCACACCGGCTCGACCCGGGCCACCGGCGTCTGCTGCGCCATGACCTCGCTGACCAGCACCCCCCAGGGGGTCGTGCCGGGCTCGCGCCAGGGCAGCGGGCGGGCGTGGGCGGCATACCAGCGCAGGACGCTGCCGTGCGCCTCGGCCCACCAGGCCGCCCGCTCACCGGCGGTCCGGACCGGTCCGGACCGGCCGGGCGGGGTGGGCACGCTCAGACGTAGCGCTCGAGGATGCTCGACTCGGCCATCCGGGACAGGCCCTCACGCACTGCGCGGGCCCGGCTCTCGCCGACGCCCTCGACGGCCATGAGGTCCTCGATGTTGGCGGCGAGCAGCCGCTGCAGGCTGTCGAAGTGGTCGACCAACCGGTCGATGATCGCGCCGGGCAGCCGAGGGATCCGGGTGAGCATCCGGTAGCCGCGCGGGGAGACCGACGAGTCGAGGTGGTCGCCCGGCCCGGAGAAGCCGACGGCGCGCGCCCCGGCGGCCAGGTCGAGCAGGTCGGTGGAGGTCAGCTCCATGAGGTCGGCGAGCGCCTGCTCGAGGGTGCGGTCGGTCTTCGTCGCGGGCAGGTAGTCGCGGATGACGAGCTCGCGGTCGTTGCCCAGCCCGCCGGCCAGCTCCTCGAGCTGCAGGGTGAGCAGGCGGCCGTCGGTGCCCAGCTCGACGGCGTAGCCGTGGATCTCCTCGCTGATCCGGCGCACCATCTCCAGGCGCTGGATGACGGCGGCGACGTCGCGGACCGTGACCAGGTCCTCGATCTCGAGCGCGGACAGGGTGCCGCTGACCTCGTCGAGACGGCCCTTGTAGCGCTCCAGGGTCTGCAGCGCCTGGTTGGCCCGGGACATGATCGCGGCGGAGCCCTCGACGACGTGCCGGCGGTTGCCGACGTAGAGGGCGATGGTCTGCATCGACTTGGACACCGAGATGACCGGCACGCCGGTCTGCTTGGCGACCCGCTCGGCGGTGCGGTGCCGGGTGCCGGATTCGGAGGTCTCGATGCTGGCGTCGGGCACCAACTGGGTGTTGGCACGGACGATGCGGCTGACGTCCTTGTCGACGACCACGGCGCCGTCCATCTTGGCCAGCTCGCGCAGCCGGGTCGCGGAGAACTCGATGTCGATGCGGAAGCCGCCCGAGCAGATCGCCTCGACGGACTTGTCGCTGCCGAGCACGATGAGTGCGCCGGTGCCGCCGCGCAGCACCCGCTCGAGCCCGTCGCGCAACTCGGTGCCCGGGGCGACGGCCGCCAGCGTGGCGATCAGCAGGTCGTCGTCTCGGTCCACAAGGGTCGATTCTATAGGCGGCCCCCCGCCCCGGCCGTGGCGTCGAGGGCGTGCGCGACCGCGGCGGCCACGTGCGGCACCTCGATGACCCGCAGCCCGCCGGGCACCGGCGCCCCGGCGAGCGACCCGGCCGGCACCAGGGCCCGCCGGAAACCCAGCCGCGCGGCCTCGGCGAGCCGGCGCGGCAGCCCCCCGACCGCCCGGACCTCCCCGGCCAGCCCGATCTCGCCGATCGCGACGAGGTCGGCGGGCACCGGCTCGTCGACCAGCGCCGAGGCCAGCGCCACGGCCACGGCCAGGTCGGCGGCGGGCTCGCCGACACGCACCCCGCCGACGGTCGCGGCATAGGAATCGTGCTGGCGCAGGATGACGCCGGCCCGCTGGTCCAGCACGGCGATGACCATGGCGATGCGCGAGCCGTCCAGCCCGTGGGTGACCCGGCGCGGCGAGGCGAACGTGCTCCGGGTGACCAGCCCCTGCACCTCGGCGACCAGCGGCCGGCGGCCCTCGAGCGTGACGGTCACGCACGAGCCCGGCACCGGCCGGTCACGCCGGGTGACGAACAGCCCGCTCGGGTCGGGCAGCCCGACGATGCCGGAGTCGGTGAGCTCGAAGCAGCCGACCTCGTCGGTGGGACCGAAGCGGTTCTTCACCGCGCGCACCAGCCGCAGCCGGGAGTGTCGCTCGCCCTCGAACTGCACGACGACGTCGACCAGGTGCTCCAGCAGCCGCGGCCCGGCGATCGAGCCGTCCTTGGTCACGTGGCCGACGAGCAGCACGCAACTGCCGCGGGTCTTGGCGACCTGGATCAGGCTGGCGGCCACCTCGCGGATCTGCGCGACGTTGCCCGCGGACCCCTCGATGTCGGCGCTGGCGACGGTCTGGACCGAGTCGACGATCACCAGGGCCGGGGCCGTCGCGTCGATCTGGCCGAGCACCGTGGCCAGGTCGGTCTCGGCCGCGAGATAGAGCGCCGGGGCGACCGCGCCGATCCGCTCGGCGCGCAGCCGCACCTGCGCGGCCGACTCCTCACCGCTGACGTAGAGAACGTCCCGGCCCTGCCGGGCCGCCCGCGCGGCGACGTCGAGCAGCAGGGTCGACTTGCCGATGCCCGGCTCGCCGGCCACGAGCCCGACCGCCCCCGGCACCAGGCCGCCACCGAGCACCCGGTCGAACTCCCCGACCCCGGTCGGCCGGGCCACCGCCTCGTCGAGGCCGACCTCGCCGATCAGCGCCGGCCGCGGCACCGCGACCGCCGGCGCGGTCACCCGCAGCCGCGCCCCGCCCGCCTCGGTCACCGTGCCCCAGGCCTGGCACTCCCCGCACCGGCCCACCCACTTGGGCGCGGTCCAGCCGCACTCACCGCACCGGTATGCCGCCCGCGCCGCCCGCGCCGTCCGTGTCGCCGTCCGTGTCGCCATGGCCGCGACGATAGGAGGGAGCACTGACAGCGGTCCGCCGGCACCGGTCACGCACCCGGGGCATCCGGTGCGGGGGCGTCGGGGCCGTGCGCCGTCGGCGTCCTCCCTTGGCCCGGCCCGACCGCCCGGCAGACTCGCCCCATGCGCCTGCTCGTCCTCGGTGGCACCGCCTGGCTCGGCCACACCGTCGCCGCCCTCGCGGTCGCCCGCGGGCACGAGGTCACCTGTCTGGCGCGCGGCTCGTCGCCGGTCGCCGAGGGCGCGCGGCTGGTCACCGCGGACCGCTGCACCCCCGAGGCGTATGCGGAAGTCCCCGGCGACTGGGACGCCGTCCTCGACGTCGCGCGGCACCCCGACCAGGTGCGTGGGGCGGTGGCGGCGCTGGCCGGGCGGGCGGCCTACCTGGCGTTCGTGTCGACGGTGAGCGTCTATGCCGACGACACGACCCCGGGCCAGGACGAGTCCGGGCCGCTGCACCCGCCACTGCTGGGCCAGCCGCAGGGCGGGGCGGACTACGGGCCGGGCAAGGTCGCGTGCGAGCAGGCCGTCACGGCGGGCTTCGCCGGGCGCTCGCTGGTCGCCCGGGCCGGGCTGATCGGCGGGCCCGGCGACCACACCGGCCGCACCGGCTACTGGCCCGTGCGTTTCGCCGGGCCGGCCACCGCCGACGGCGCGGTCGTCGCGCCCGACTCGGCGGTGGGCACGCAGGTCATCGACGTGCGCGACCTGGCGGGCTGGCTGGTCGACTGCTGCCAGCGGCAGAGCGTCGGGGTGGTCAACGCGGTCGGCGACCCGGTGCCGCTGGGCGAGCACCTCGCGGTGGCGCGCGAGGTGGCCGGGCACCGCGGCGCGCTGCTGCCGGCGAGCCAGCAGTGGCTGCAGGCGCAGGGCGTGCAGCCGTGGATGGGGCCGCGATCGATGCCGCTATGGCTGCCGCTGCCCGACCACGCGGGGCTGGGCACCCGCGACCCGGCGGCCGGGCGGGCGCTCGGCCTGCACCCGCGCCCGCTGGCGCACACGCTGGCCGACACGCTGACCTGGGAGCGTCGGCAGGGGCCGCAGCGCACCCGGTGGGCCGGGCTGACCGACGCCGCCGCCCGCGACCTCGTCGCCGCGTGGCGGCGCGACCACGGCGACCGGCCGAGGACATCTAGAAGCGGCGCCACCACACGTTGACGGCGTAGTCGAGGCAGGTGCGGTCCGGGTCCTCGGCCAGCACCCGGGCGGCATACGCCGGGGGGAACTCGAGCCCGACGACCGCCTCGAGGTCGGTGCGCGAGTCGAAGGTCCACTCGACGGTCAGGCGGCGCTGCTCCCAGCGCTTGCGCCGCCAGAACCGCTCGACCGCCGCCGGGTCGTAGTCGGGCCAG
Source organism: uncultured Intrasporangiaceae bacterium (assembly GCA_964647395.1). GTDB lineage: Bacteria > Actinomycetota > Actinomycetes > Actinomycetales > Dermatophilaceae > Phosphoribacter. Next base: position 8,592 of record CAZYHR010000054.1, read on the forward strand.
GCCCCCCGGAACCACCGCCCGAACGTCGAGCGGGTCGCGTCGTTGTCGATGACGAAGGCCACCCCGCCGGGGCGGATGATCCGCTGCAGCTCGGTCAGCCCCGGTTCGCAGCCGGGCCCGAAGAAATAGGCCCAGCGGGCCTGCGCGACATCGACCGAGCCCTCCGGCAGGCCGGTCTCCTGGGCGCTGGCCAGCCGCACCTGGACGTTGTCCAGGGCCGCGGTGCGCTCGCGGGCCAGCGGCACGAGCGGCGCGTGCGGCTCGATGCCGATGACCCGGTCGGCCGTCTGAGCGAACCCCGGCAGGTGGAAGCCCGCCCCGCAGCCGATGTCCGCGACGGTGCCGCCGGCCCAGTCGCGGCGCCAGGCCAGGGCGAGCATGGCCTGCTCGATCAGCCCGGCGCGGTCCAGGGCCCGGTTGTGGATCTCGTAGATCTGCGGCGAGGTCCAGATGTTGGGGGAGCGGATCGCGCCGTCGGCGTCGACCGGGCGTTTGGCGGCGATCTTGACGACGTGGTCGCGGCGGCGGCGCTTCTCGGAGTTCTCCAGGGTGGCCGGGTGCACGAGCAGCGGCAGCATGGCCCGGCCGGAGCCGGAGTGCGCCGCCTTGACGACCCGCAGGTATGCCGCGCACCGCACCGCCAGCTCGTCGTAGGCCGCCTCGCCCATGAGGGCGACCAGCTCGTCGCGGTTGGAGCGGTACACCGGCTCGCGGCCCACGTGGGCCTCGGAGTTGCCCGAGCAGTACCAGTCGAGGTCGTGGCCGCCCGGGCCCCAGCCGCGCCGGTCGTACTCGGTGATCGTCGTCTCCAGGTAGGAGGTGCCGTCGGGCAGCTCGACGGTCCGGTAGGCGCGCCGGATCGGCAGCTGCCAGCAGACCTCCGGCTTCATCGTGTGCGGCGGCACGCCGACCCGGATCGCGTGCTGGTGCAACGCGCAGCCCGAGCCCGCCGGGAAGCCCGGCCGGTTGAGGAAGATGCACGCCCCGTCGACCACCCGGGTCTTGCGGGCGGCGTCCTCCCGCTCGGTCCAGGCCGACTTGCGCAGCTCGCCGCCCTCGTGCGCGACGTCGTAGAACTGCCACTCGTCCGGGCCGAGTTGCTCGGCGACCGCCTTGATCGCGCGGTAGTCGGCCTTCTCGGTGAAGTGGGCCCCCAGGGTGCAGCACCCGTCGTCCGGCCGGTCAGCGTAGATGCCCTTGCAGCCCTGCCCGAAGATGCACGTCCACCGCGAGGTCAGCCACGTCAGGTCGCACCGGAAACGTTGGCCCGAGTTGTCGGGGTCGGTGAACTCCACCCAGTGACGGGACAGGTCGAGGGGGGACTCGGGCACGAGGGCCACCTTAGGTCCGGATGCCGCCCACCCCCCAACCCCCCGGTCCGCCCGGCCCCAGCCGGGGGTGGCTCGCGGGAGCCGAGCCCGGGCCTGCGCGATAGCGTGTCGTCCATGCGCTTGGGTGTCATCGACGTCGGGTCGAACACCGTGCACCTGCTCGTCGTCGACGCCTACTACGGCGGCCACCCGCTGCCGGCGTCGTCGCACAAGACGCTGCTGCGCCTGTCCGAGAACCTGCTGCCGGACGGCACGATCGGGCCGGTCTTCGAGCAGCGGCTCACCGGATTCCTCACCGAGTGCCTGCAGGCGGCCGAGGACGAGGGGGTCATCGACCTGCTCGCGTTCGCGACCTCGGCGATCCGAGAGGCGCCCAACGGCGCCGAGGTGCTGGCCCGGGTCGTCACCGACTCCGGCGTCGAGCTCGAGGTCCTGCCCGGCCGCGACGAGGCCCGGCTCACCTATCTCGCGGTGCGCCGCTGGTTCGGCTGGTCGAGCGGGCGGCTGCTCGTCGTCGACATCGGCGGCGGCTCGCTGGAGCTGTCGACCGGGCTGGACGAGGAGCCCGACGCGGCGGTCAGCCTGCCGCTCGGCGCCGGCCGCGCCACCCGGGAGCTGTTCGGCGACGCCGACCCGCCGACCGCCGAGCAGATCCGGGCCGCCCGCAAGACGATCCGCGCCGAGCTGGGCATCTGGGTGCACCAGATCCTGCGCTGGGGCCCACCCACCCGGGCGGTCGGGTCCAGCAAGACGATGCGCTCGCTGGCCCGGGTCGCCGGGGCGGCGCCGAGCGCCGAGGGCATCTACGTCCCCCGCACCCTGTCCCGCAAGGACCTCAAGAAGGTCATCGCCCAGATCGCCCCCCTCACCGCAGCCCAGCGCGCCCAGCTGCCCGGCGTGTCGGCCACCCGCGCGCCGCAACTGCTGGCCGGGGCCCTGGTCGCCGAGGCGGCGATGGACCTGCTGCGCGTCGATCAGCTCGACATCTGCCCGTGGGCGCTGCGCGAGGGTGTCATCCTGCGCCGCCTGGACCACCTCGAGGTGGTCGGCGACTCCGGCGAGGACGACTGATGCCGGCCCGGGTCGGCCTCTCGACGGCGTCGGTCTATCCCGCGACCTGCGCCACCGCCTTCCAGCTCGCGGCCGAGCTGGGCTATGACGGCATCGAGGTCATGGTGTGGACCGACCCGGTCTCCCAGGAGGCCGGCGCGCTGCGCGCCCTGGCCCGGCACTACGAACTGCCGGTGCTGTCCGTGCACGCCCCCACCTTGCTGGTCACCCAGCGGGTCTGGGGCCCCGACCCGTGGACCAAGGTCGACAAGTCGGTCGAGTTGGCCCGCGAACTGGACGCCGACACCGTCGTGCTGCACCCGCCGTTCCGCTGGCAGCGCGACTACGCCGAGGACTTCGCCGACGGCGTCGGCTGGCGCGAGCACGAGGCCGACGTCCGGCTTGCCGTCGAGAACATGTTCCCGTGGCGAGCCCGCGGCCGGGAGATGCAGGCCTATCTGCCGCACTGGGACCCGGTCCCCATGCCCTACGACCACGTCACCGTCGACCTGTCGCACACGGCGACTGCCGGCTCCGACGCCCTCGCCATGGCCGGGGCGCTCGGCCCCCGGCTGACCCACGTCCACCTGGCCGACGGGTCCGGCTCGCTGCGTGACGAGCACCTGGTGCCCGGCCGCGGCGGCCAGCCGTGCGCCGAGTTCCTGCAGCGGTTGGCCGGCGGCTGGCAGGGCCACGTCATCGTCGAGGTGAGCACTCGCAAGCGCACCGAGACCGAGCGGCGCGACGACCTCGCCGAGGCCCTCGCGTTCGCCCGCGCGCACCTGGGGCAGACGTGACCGGCCCGCCCGGTCACGGTATGCCGCCGGCGCCCCGCCGAACCGGGCGGCACCCCGGCCGCCGCGCGGCACCGGCCGGCGGTGGGCCGTCGCCGGCAGCGGGCGTTCCCGCACCGGCAGCCGCCGGTCCGGCGCCGGCGACGGGTGGGCCGGCACGCACCGCCGGCGGGGCGGCATACGTCTGGCCGTGGCGGCGGGCCCTGGGGCACGCCGCGACGATCCTGCGCCACACCCCCGCGACCGGCGTCTCGCGCGAGAACGGCGAATGGATCGTCCATACCGCCACCGGTGACATCCGCTGCGAAATCGTGGTGAACGCCGCAGGCTATTACGCGCAGCG
>CAZYHR010000054.1:12119-22408 GCA_964647395.1 uncultured Intrasporangiaceae bacterium
GATCCTGCGCCACACGGCCGAGGGCCTGCTGCGCGCCGGGGTGCCGCTGCTGACCATCGCGCTGGCCAGTTTCGCGGTCCACCACCTGCTCATCCTCTGGGCCGCGTCGGTGTCGCTGACCAACGGCCCGGCCGGGCTCGGCCTGCTCGTGCTGGCCGTGGCGATCCGGCTCGTGCTGCTCGGCCTGGGCTTCTACGTCGCCGCCGCGGCGATCCGCATCGACGGCGTCCCGGTGCTCGTGCTCGGCGCGCGCGCCGGGCACGCCGAGGAGAAGCCGCTGCCCGGCTCGGGGTTCACCGGCAGCGTGAAGATGGCCATCGTCCCCATGGTCGTGCTCTATGCCGCGTGGAACCAGATCAACTGGGACATCCACACCTTCGCCCTGGCCCGGTTCGTCGAGACCACCGCGCGGCAGGACTGGGACGAGCCGGCCCGGCGCGTCGACTTCAGCAACATCAACTTCCAGGACGGCGGCTGGATGACCTACATCCCCTGGGCGGTGGGGATCTGGGTGGTCAAGATCGTCCTGGACCGGGTGGCCGCTCGGCACGAGTCGACCGCGCTCGACTTCGTCATCGTCACCCTCGAGTGCGGCTGGGTCGTGCTCGGCTGGCTGGTCGTGGCACCAGCCCTGCAGTATGCCGCGGAGTGGACCACCAGCCGGGTGTTCTGGGTCGACTGGCTCGGTGGGCTGGGCCGGCTGGCCCGCGAGTTGTTGTGGTTCGACCTGCCCGACCTGGTCAGCAGCCTGCTCGGCTGGCTCTGGCAGGTGCTCGTCACCGTGTCGACCGTGCTCGTCTGGCCGCTCGTCTGGGTCGCCGTCGTGGGTCTGCTCGTCGGTTGGGTGCGCGGCGACACCGACCACCCGGTGGCACAGTCGCACACCCGGCGCAGCGTGCGGATGCTCGGGCGGCTGTTCACCTCCTCGACCGCCGAGGTGCGCGCGAAGTTCTATCCGGTGGTGACGATCGGCCGGGCGATCTGGCGGGCCGGGCCGCTGCCGGTGCTCGTCATCGCCGGGCTGTATGCCGCGCTCATGGCGCTGTTCGGCTACCTCCAGGCGTTCGCCCTGGCGCGGGTCATCCCGCCGCAGCCGGGCGCGACGCTCTACTACGAGGCCTGGCTCGGGGCCATCGACGCGGTCTTCTCGCCGGTGCGGACCACCCTCATCGTCGGGTGTTTCGCGCTGGTGCTCGGGCTGCACCTGCGCCAGGCCCGGCCGGTCAGCCGGTGACGACCACCGGGTCGAGCCGGTCGTTGACCAGGACGCGCAGGTCCCGCACCCCCTCGGGCACCGGCACGACGACGGCGAACCGGGTGGCGCCGGACACCCCCGCCAGCTCACCGGAGTTGACCTCGAAGGACCGTGCCGCGCCGCCGAGTTCGCGCGCGTCGAGTGACCCGTCGCCGGCCCAGCGCCGCCACAGCGGGTCGACCACCGAGATCGTCGGGGCGCGCATGTCCGCCCGGTCGGAGCAGTGGCACTCCAGGACGACCACCGCGTAGTCGGTGCCCGGCAGCGCCAGGCCCCGGTCCAGCGAGCGCACCGGGGTCAGCCGGTCGTAGACCTGCAGCGCCACGACCCGCATCCGCCCGGACACCGGCTTGCCGATCGGGCCGCCCGCCTGCGACTCGAACCACTCGCCGGTCCGGGCCGTCCGGGCCCGCTCGGGCTCGAGCCGGGTCGTCTCGTCCCAGTGCCGATAGATGACGACCACGGCCGCGACGATCGCCAGCAGCAGGGTGAGCGCCGAGGCGGTCCAGCGCAGTCGCCGGGGGCGCCGCTGCCAGCTGGTCAGGAACGACTCGACCGGGCCGACCTGCACGTTGGGTGGTGGCGCGGTGGGTGGTGGCGTGTTGGGTGGTGGACCGGTCATGACACCGCCTCGGTGTGCCGGGCGATCGGGCGCAGCTCGCCCAGGTCGATGCGGACGCCCTCGCCGACGCTCGCGCTCCACTCGGCGTGCAGCACGCCGGGCCGGTCGATGACGTCGCGGGGCAACCGGAACACGGCGACCCCCTCGGTGGTGAAGCCGGGCCGGAAGGTCAGCTGCACCTGCTCGACCGGGGTGAAGCGCCGCTCGTCGATGTGCAGGGTCAGCTCGACCCCGGCGGCGGTGCGCGCCGCGGCGCCGCGCACCCGCGCCGCGACGAACACGACGTCGGGACGGGAATGGGCCTTGGTGCCCACCCGCAGCCAGTCGGTGGTGGTGACCCGCAGCACCGTCATCGTCCCGCCGGTCAGCTCGGCGGTCTCACCGACGGCGACCCGGCTGTGGAACGGCGTGAGGTCATAGACGACACAGGCCCCGGTCATCGAGGCGCCGCAGGCATCCCGGGGGACGAGGGTGACCAGACCGACCAGCGCGAGCAGCGTCGCGGCATACGCGCCGGCTCGCACCAGGGGCGAGGGGGCGCTCACGACGACTTCCCGGCCCGGGCGCGCCGGTCGACCGGCTGGACGTCGCGGATCCGGCCCACCCACTCGGCCCGGCCGGCGCTCCACTGGGGGCCGCGGTTGATGAGGTTGGTCCAGGCGAACTGCGGGGCGGCGACGAGGAGTTCGACGCGGTCGCCGGACAACGACCGGGCGTCGTAGTCGATGAGGACCTCCTCGGGCACCCCCGGCTGCAGCGGGACCGAGCCCGGGTTGAGGCTGGACTCCAGGGGCAGCTCGTCGACGCTGCCGGCCGGGGTGACCAGGACGAAGTCGCGGGCCACGAACCGGGCCGGCGCGGTGTCGGTGAGCACCACCCGGCAGCGCAGCTGGATCACGTCGGCCGAGCCCCGGGTGCGGACCTCGCCGGCGCCGTCGAGGTTGGTGCGCTCGACGGACAGCACGGTGATCTCGAACCGGCGCATGTCCAGCCGCTCGTTGAGCGAGGCGGGCGGGATGTAGTCGGGGGCGACGCGCAGCCCGCCGCCCAACCAGACCCCGCCGGCGACGAGCGCGACGAGCGCCAGCGCGACGAGCGCGAGCAGCCGCTCACCAGTCCCCCTGACCATGGCCCGATGCTACCCAGCCGGGCGGGTCCCGGCCGGCCGGGCGACCCGCCGGCCGCCTGACCCGGACCGGCTTTGGTGGGCGCGCGCCTCCCCTACAGTGGGGCCGTGGACCCCAGTGACCTCCTGCGTAATTCCCTGCTGCAGTTGTCCCGGATGAACCAGGTGCGCGACGTCGTCGAGCAGGCCCCGGTCAGCCGGTCGGTGGTGCGCCGGTTCGTGTCCGGGGCGGCCATCGACGACGCGGTGCGCACCACCGGGGAGTTGGCGGTCGTCGGGCGGCTGGCCACCGTCGACTACCTCGGCGAGGACACCACCGAACTGCACCAGGCCGAGCACACCCGGGACACCTACTTGCGGCTGCTGCAGGCGCTGGCCGACCGCGGCTACACCGACGGCGCGCGGGCCGAGGTCTCGCTCAAGCTCACCGCCCTCGGGCTGCTGCTGCCCGACGGCCGGCAGGTGGCGCTGCAGCACGCCCGCGAGATCGCCGAGGCGGCGGTGGCGGCCGGCACGGTCGTCACCGTCGACATGGAGGACCACACGACCACCGACGCGACGCTCGAGACGGTGCGTGATCTGCGCGCGGACTTCCCGACCACCGGCGTCGTGCTGCAGGCCTATCTGCACCGCACGGAGGCGGACTGCCGCGACCTGGCCGGCCCGGGCTCCCGGGTGCGGCTGTGCAAGGGGGCCTACAAGGAGCCCGAGTCGGTCGCCTATCAGGACAGCGGCGACGTCGACAAGTCCTATGTCCGCTGCCTGAAGATCCTCATGGCAGGGCAGGGCTACCCGATGGTCGCCAGCCACGACCCGCGGATCATCGAGATCGCCTCCGCGCTGGCCGGCAAGCACGACCGGGACCCCAAGTCGTTCGAGTACCAGATGCTCTACGGCATCCGGCCCGACGAGCAGCAGCGGATCGCCGACCGCGGCGACCAGATGCGGGTCTACGTCCCCTTCGGCGAGGAGTGGTACGGCTATCTCATGCGCCGCATGGCCGAGCGCCCCGCCAACGTCGCCTTCTTCCTGCGCGGGCTGGTCACCCGCGGCTGACCGGACGGCGGCGGCACCAGCCGGTAGGCCGCTCGGCGCCGGTCCGCGCGCGGCCGGTGGCGCAAGCGCCGGGGAGGCGGCCCCGCTAGGCTCGCGGGCGGCATACCAACGGCGAGACGGGACCACGGGCATGGCGATCACGGCGATCTTCGGGGCGGGTGTCATGGGGGAGACCCTGCTGTCCGGGCTGCTGCGGGCCGCACGCGACCCGGAGTCGATCGTCATCACCGAAAAGCGGCCGGACCACGCCCAGCTGCTGCGCGAGCGTTACGGCGTGCGGGTGCTCGACAACGCGCACGCGGCCGAGATCGCCGACACCGCCGTGCTGGTCGTCAAGCCGCAGGACATGGACGGGCTGCTGGCCGAGATCCGCGACCACATCGCGCCGGGCAACCTGGTCGTGTCGCTGGCCGCCGGCATCACCACCGGCTACCTCGAGCACCGGCTGCCCGAGGGCTCGTCGGTCGTGCGGGTCATGCCCAACACCCCGGCCCTGGTCGACCAGGGCATGGCCGCGATCAGCCCGGGGCGCAACTGCACCGACGCGCACCTGGCCGAGGCGCAGCAGCTGCTCGCCGCGACCGGCAAGGTCGTCCAGGTGCCCGAGCACTACCAGGACGCGGTGACCGCGATCAGCGGCTCCGGGCCGGCCTACATCTTCTACGTCGTCGAGGCGATGATCGAGGCGGGCGTCATGCTCGGGCTGCCGCGGGCCACCGCGACCGAGCTGGTCGTGCAGACCCTCTACGGCGCCGCGACGATGCTGCGCGAGACCGGCGAGCACCCGACGGTGCTGCGCGAGCGGGTGTCCAGCCCCGGCGGCACGACGGTCGCGGCCGTCCGCAAGCTCGAGGACCACAAGGTGCGGGCCGCGTTCATGGACGCCATGGAGTCGGCGGCGGCGCGGTCGGCCGAGCTCGCCGGCGGGCTGTGACGGCGCCGGCGCTGCCGGTCGAGATCGTCCGGCTGACCGCCGACGACTGGCGGGCCCACCGTGACCTGCGGCTGGCGTCGCTGCTGGACTCGCCGGACGCCTTCGGCACGACCCATGCCGAGAACGCCGGCTTCGACGAGGCCACCTGGCGCAGCCGGCTCGAGGCGGTGACCTATTGGCAGGCCCGGGCCGTGGGGGAGCCGGTCGGCATGGTCGGGCTGTGGGAGGTCGTCGACGACGACTTCGAGGTGGCCGGGGTCGCCGGGCCGGTGCCGTTCCTCATCTCGATGTTCGTCCGGCCGCGGGCCCGGGGGCAGCAGGTCGGCGCGGCGCTCGGGCGGGTGGTGCTCGACGAGGCCCGGGCCCGCGGCCACGAGGCGGTCGTGCTCGACGTGACCAGCGGCAACGAGGCCGCCCGCCGGCTCTACGCCCGGCTGGGGTTCGTCTTCACCGGCCAGTCGTTCCCGCACCCGCGCCGCGAGTGCCTGGCCGAGGACCAGATGGTCTGCCGCCTGGGCTGATCGGCGGCCCGGCCCGGCCCGGCCCGGGGCCGGTGCCCGCCGCCCCCGGGTGGACGCGAGCGGCCCGCTGTCGCCCGGGTCTGGCAGGCTGTCCCCCATGACCGACATCACCGTGCGCGTCCTGGGCGAGGACGACTGGGCCGAGTTCAAGGACGTGCGACTCGCGGCCCTGGCCGACTCACCTGAGGCCTTCGCGGCCACTCGGGCCGACGAGCAGGACCTGTCCGACGAGCAGTGGCAGGCGCGGCTGCAGCGCTCCCCGCGGTTCCTGGCCGAGCGGGACGGGGAGGTGTTGGGCACGGCGAGCCTGGGCACCCGCGAGATCGACGAGGGCCAGACCCACGGCGAGATCTTCGGGCTGTGGGTCACCCCGCGGGCCCGGGGCACCGGGGTGGCCACGGCTCTGGCGCGGGCGGCGGCCAAGGCGGCCCAGGACCGCGGCCGGTCGCACATCGTCTACTGGGTGAGCACCGACAACGGGCGGGCCGTGGCGTTCGCGTCGGGGCTCGGCTTCCGCCCCACCGATCAGCGGCGGCCGATGAAGGGCAGCCACCACGCCGACGAAACCGAGGTCGCCATGGTGCTGCCGCTGGGACCGGACCGGGGCGGCCTACCCGATCTGTCCTGAGGTCGGCGCGGCCGCGTCGAGCCGCGGGCGGTAGGTTCGGCTCATGCCGACGCAGGCGAAGGTGGTCTGGGACCCCTCGTTCACGAGCTACAACTTCGGGCCCCATCACCCGATGGCCCCGATCCGGCTCGACCTGACCGCTCGGCTGTGCGCTGCCTTCGGGCTCTTCGACGGGCTCGACGTGCGGCTGCACAACCCGCCGGTCGCCCCGGACGACCTGCTGGCCACCGTGCACGACCCGCAGTTCATCGCCGCGGTCAAGGCGGTCTCGGCCGACCCCACCCGGGCCGACGGGCGCTGGGGGCTGGGCACCGACGACGTGCCGGCCTTCGAGGGGATGCACGAGGCGAGCGCCCGGATCGTCCAGGGCACCCTGGACCTGTGCCAGCAGGTGTGGACCGGCGAGATCGAGCACGGGGTCAACTTCTGCGGCGGGCTGCACCACGCGATGCGCGACCACGCGTCGGGCTTCTGCGTCTACAACGACATCGCCATCGGCATCCAGTGGCTGCTCGACCAGGGTGTCGAGCGGGTCGCCTACGTCGACGTCGACGTGCACCACGGCGACGGTGTCGAGGCGATCTTCTGGGACGAGCCGCGGGTGCTCACCGTGTCGATGCACGAGACCGGGCGCACCCTGTTCCCCGGCACCGGGTGGGCCACCGACATCGGCGGCCGCGGCTCGGCCGAGGGAAACGCCGTCAACGTCTCCCTGCCGCCGGGTATCGGCGACGCCGGCTGGCTGCGCGCGCTGCACGCCACGGTGCTGCCGGTGGTGCGCTCCTTCCGGCCCCAGGTCCTGGTGAGCCAGCACGGCTGCGACACGCACGCCGAGGACCCGCTCGCGCACTTCGCGCTGTCGATCGAGGCCCAGCGCGAGGCGATGCGGGCCATGCACCAGCTCGCGCACGACCTGTGCGAGGGCCGGTGGGTCGCCCTCGGTGGCGGCGGCTACGAGGTGATCAAGGTGGTGCCCCGGGCCTGGACCCACCTGACCGCGATCGCGGCGCACCGCACCATCCTGCCGTCGGCGACGATCCCGGAGGAGTGGCTGGACGAGGTCGAGCAGCTGACCGGCATCCGCCCGCCCGAGTCGATGGGCGACCGGCCGGCCGAGGAGCCGCTGTGGTGGCGCTCCTGGGATCTGGGCTACGACCCGTCCAGCGATGTCGACCGGGCGGTCATGGCCACCCGGCAGGCGGTGTTCCCGCTGCACGGGCTGGATGTCTGGTTCGACTGAGCCGGCTCCCGGGGCGCGCGGCGTGTCGGCTGGACTTCTGGACCAACAGATGATCGCTCGCTTCCCCAGGTGTCACAGAAACCTCTACAGTTACTCCTTGCACGCACGCGTCTCCTCGCCGGAGGGGAAGCCGGCGACGCGCGCGTGCGTGACTGATCGAGGAGCGCCATGAAAGAAGAGCGTCAGCTCTCCGAGGTGCGGTTTCTCACCGTGGCCGAGGTCGCCTCGATCATGCGTGTGTCGAAGATGACGGTCTACCGGCTCGTCCACAGTGGCGAGCTGCCGGCCGTGCGGGTGGGCCGGTCCTTCCGGGTGCCCGAGGACGTCGTCCACAACTACCTTCGAGGGTCATACGTCGACACGGCGTGATGCGATGCACCACGGGGCGGGCCGGCGCAGCCGGACCCGCCCCGTCGTCGTCCCGGGCCGGCTCGGGGGCGGTCAGATCCGCTCGGAGAGCCGCACGAAGCGCCAGCCGCCGGCCAGCAGCCGGGGCAGCGCCGCGGCATACCCGGCTGCGGTGCCGCTGCCCGGCCGGTTGCCGTGCGAGATGACGATGCCGCCCGCGCCCAGGGTGGCCAGCGCCGCGGCGACCTGCCCGGCCGAGAAGGTCGCGCCGCCGTCGCCGTTGACGGTGAAGTTGACGATCCGGATCCCCAGGTCGCGCGCGATCGCCACCGACACGTCGTCCACGTGCGCGGTCCCCGACCGGAACAGCCGCGCGGACGCGCCGAGCGCGGTGAGCGCCCGGTTGCCGGTCAGTTCGTCATAGACCTCGCCCGCGTCCGCGGTGCCGGCGATCCCGTATGCCGCGCGGCCGGTCACCGACAGCGGCAGGTGCCGCACGCCGTGGCTGGCGAGTTCGAACAGCGGGTCGGCGTGCAGCGCTGCGGCACGGCCCGGGTTGGCCGCGATCCAGCGCGCGTTGAGGAAGAAGGTCGCCGGCACCCGATGCTCGCGCAGCAGGTCGACCAGCGGGCTGTCGAAGCCGGTCCCGCCCGGGCCACCGCACGCGTCGAAGGTCAGCGCCGCCACCCGCTGGCCGGTGCCCAGCGATTGCACGACCCCGGGGGTGGTCAGCCCGAAGGCGGTCGGCGCCGACCGGCCGTAGCGCGCCACGATCTGGGCCCGGGACGCGGGCGGGTTGGTGCTGGGCGGGCCGGTCGTGGCCGCGTTGCCGGGGGGTGGGCCGGTCGCGACCCGGGTGGTCCCCGACGGCGCGGCGGCCTGGCTGGAGGTGCTCGGGGACCCGGCCGGGGTGCTCGGCCCCGCCCCGCCGGCTGCCGACGACGCGCCGGCAGCCGCTGTGGCGGGCGCGGGAGCGGCCGGGCGGCCGGAGCACGCGGCGACCTGGCCGGCGATCACGCTCGCCAGACCCGCGAGCAGGACACGACGGGAAGGGCGCTCGGGCACAACCAGATGGTAGGGCGTTTGGGCACCCGCGGCCGGCGGGCTAGGCTGGACCACCAGTTCGCCTGCCACGCGGCCCGCCGCGACGACGGCGCCCGCCCCACCGACCAGCAAGGACACCCATGGGTTCAGTCATCAAGAAGCGCCGCAAGCGCATGGCGAAGAAGAAGCACCGCAAGCTGCTGCGCAAGACGCGCCACCAGCGCCGCAACAAGAAGTAAGCGCCGCACCGAGCAGAGTCGATCCAGGAGGGGCCCGTGGCCGAGGTCGTCCTCGTCACCGGGGTGTCCCGTCAACTTGGCGGGCGGGTGGCCGAGTTGCTCTCGCGCGACGACTCGGTGGGCCGCATCCTGGGCGTCGACGTCGTGCCGCCGCCGCACTCCATCGGCCGGGCCGAGTTCGTGCGGGCCGACATCCGCAACCCGATGATCGGGCGCATCATCAGCCAGGCCCGGTGCGACACCGTCGTGCACATGAACGTGCTGTCCACCCCGACCTCGGCCGGCGGGCGGGTCTCCCAGAAGGAGATCAACGTCATCGGCACCATGCAGTTGCTCGCCGCCTGCCAGCGCGCGCAGACCGTGCAGCGGCTGGTCGTGAAGTCGACCGCCTCGGTCTATGGCAGCTCGCCCCGGGACCCGGCCCTGTTCACCGAGGAGACCGGGCCGAAAACCATGCCGCGCAGCGGTTTCGGCAAGGACTCCGTCGAGGTCGAGGGTTATGTCCGGGGCTTCAGCCGGCGCCGACCCGACGTCGAGATCAGCCTGCTACGGCTGGCCAACGTCATCGGCCCGAGCATCCGCACCCCGTTGACCGACTACTTCCGGCTCCCGGCCCTGCCGGTGCCTCTCGGCTTCGACGCCCGCATGCAACTGCTGCACGAGGACGACGCGGTCGCCGCGATCGCCCACGCCGTCAACGGCCCGCCGCTGCAGATCGTCAACGTCGCGGGCGAGGGCATGCTCACCGTCTCGCAGGCGGCCGCGATGGTCGGCCGCCCGTTGGTGCCGGTCGCCTTCGGGGCGCAGGCCCTGGGCGCGGTGATCAAGCGGCTGCAGTTGGCCGACTTCTCGGGCGACCAGCTGACCTTCCTGTCCTACGGGCGCGGCCTGGACCTGGCCCGGATGCGCGAGGTCATGCAGTTCACCCCCCGCTACACGACCCGCGAGGCGTTCGCCGATTTCGCCGCGCAGGTGCCCCCGGTCATCCCCGGGTCCGACACCGCCGGCCGGCTGATCGGCCGGGCCGCCGCCGGCGGGGTCCAGTTGGCGGGCGACGCCGTGCGGCTGGCCGGCGAGGCGGCCGGCCTGGTCGGCCGGCTCCGGCAGGCGGTCGGCTGATGGCCCGCACCCCCCGCGACCCGCTCGGCAGCGGCGCGGACCGCGCCACCGGCGAGCGCCGCCGCCGCAAGGGCACCCCGCTGGTCCAGCCCGAGGCCGGACCCCACCGCCCAGTGCCGCGCGCCACCGTCGAAGTGCCCGAGTCCGGCGACGGACC
>CAZYHR010000055.1:0-11147 GCA_964647395.1 uncultured Intrasporangiaceae bacterium
GGATCAAGGAGTTCGACCCGCGGTTCAACGTCAAGTACCGCGACGACAAGTCCTACCCCTTCCTGGCCGTGACCATGTCCGACGAATTCCCCCGGGCCCAGGTCATGCGCGGCGCCAAGCGCAAGGGCACCCGCTACTTCGGGCCCTACTCGCACGCCTGGGCGATCCGCGAGACCCTCGACCTGCTGCTGCGCGTCTTCCCGCTGCGCACCTGCTCGAGCGGGGTCTTCAAGCGGGCCGCGCAGAGCGGGCGACCGTGCCTGCTCGGCTACATCGACAAGTGCTCGGCACCCTGCGTCGGCCGGGTCACCCCCGACGAGCACCGCGCGATCGCCGAGGAGTTCTGCGACTTCATGGCGGGCAACACCAGCCGGTTCGTGCGACGCGCCGAGGTGGCCATGCGCCGGGCCGCCGCCGAACTGGACTTCGAACGCGCCGCCACCCTGCGCGACGACCTGCAGGCCCTGTCCAAGGCGCTGGAGAAGAACGCGGTGGTCCTCGGTGACGCCACCGACGCCGACGTCTTCGCCATCGCCGACGACGATCTCGAGGCGGCCGTGCAGGTCTTCCACGTCCGCGGCGGACGGATCCGGGGCCAACGGGGCTGGGTCGTCGAGAAGGCCGCCGAGACCCTGCCCGAACTGGTCGAGCACCTGCTGCAGCAGGTGTACGGCGACCAGCCCCCCGACGCGGTGCCCCGCGAGGTGCTCGTGCCGGTGCTGCCCGCCGATCCCGCGACCATGGCGGCCTGGCTCACCGGACAGCGGGGCGCCGGGGTGGCCCTGCGGGTCCCGCGCCGGGGCGACAAGCGGGCCCTGCTGGAGACCGTGCGCCGCAACGCCGAGCAGTCACTGGCCCGGCACAAGCTGACCCGGGCCGGCGACCTCACCGCCCGCAGCCAGGCGCTCGGGGAGTTGCAGGACGCCCTCGAACTCGACGAGGCGCCGCTGCGGATCGAGTGCTTCGACGTCAGCCACGTCCAGGGCACCCAGGTCGTCGCCTCGATGGTCGTCTTCGAGGACGGGCTGGCCCGCAAGAGCGAATACCGGCGCTTCCTGGTCCGCTCCCACCTGGAGGGGTCACCCGACACCGCCACCATCGACGACACGGCGGCCATGCGCGAGGTCCTCTCCCGACGCTTCCAGCGGCTGCTCGACGCCCACGCCCCCGGCCCGGACGGGGCAGGTGCGCAGCCCGGCGAGCAGACCGGTATGCCGCTGGTGCCCGAGGGTGTCGACCCGCAGACCGGCCGGGCCCGCAAGTTCGCCTACCCGCCCCAGTTGGTCGTCGTCGACGGTGGCCGGCCCCAGGTCGAGGCGGCCCAGCGGGTGCTCGACGAGCTGGGCATCGAGGACGTCGCGGTCGTCGGGCTGGCCAAGCGGCTGGAGGAGGTGTGGCTGCCGGGCCAGGACTTCCCGGTCATCCTGCCGCGCTCCAGCGAGGGCCTCTACCTGCTGCAGCGGGTCCGGGACGAGGCGCACCGCTTCGCCGTCACGTTCCATCGCCAGCGCCGGTCCAAGGCGATGACGACCTCGGTCCTGGACGACGTTCCCGGCCTGGGTGCCGCCCGCAAGGCGGCCCTGCTGCGCCGGTTCGGCTCGGTCAAACGACTGCGCGCGGCGACCCCCGAGCAGCTTCGCGAGGTACCGGGCATCGGGCCGGCGCTGGCCGAGGCGCTGGTCGTCGCGCTGCACGGGACACCCGCGGCCCCCGCGGTCAACCTCACGACCGGAGAGGTGCTCGACTAAGGTCGGGCACGGATGGCGCGGGGCCGCGGCATACCGGGTTCGTCGTCCGGAAGGAGCGTGGGTGAGGTGAGGCCACCGACCGCCTCGACGGACAAGGACGGCTCCGAGGGGCTGCTGCGCCGCTACGTCGAGGAGTCCGACTCGGCGGTGGTCATCGTCACCGGCATGAGCGGGGCCGGCAAGTCGACGGCCGCCGACGTGCTCGAGGACGGCGGCTGGCACGTCGTCGACAACTTCCCCCCGCAGTTGCTGGGCGACCTACGGCGGCTGCGCGAGGAGGCCAAGGCCCGCGGCCAGGAGGTGCCCAAGCGGCTCGCCCTGGTCATCGACGCGCGCACCCGCTGGCTCACCGAGCAGTCCTCGACGTTCGTCGAGACGGTCCGGGCCATGCCGGCCCGACCGGTGCTGGTCTTCCTGGACGCCACCGACGAGTCGCTGGTCCGCCGGTTCGAGAGCGTCCGCCGGCCGCACCCGCTGCAGGGCAGCGGCCGGTTGCTCGACGCGATCCAGAACGAGCGAGCCGTGATGGCCGACCTGCGGTCGGTCGCCGATGTCATCGTCGACACCTCCGGGCTCAACGTGCACCAGCTGACCCAGAAGGTCTCCTCGCTCGTCGGGGCCAGCACCGGCCGGCTGGTGCGGGTGGCGGTCATGTCGTTCGGCTTCAAGTACGGCATCCCGCTCGACGCCGACTTCGTCGCCGACATGCGCTTCCTGCCCAACCCGTTCTGGGTGCCCGAGCTACGCCCGCTGAGCGGGCAGGATCGCGACGTCGCCGACTACGTCATGGCCCAGCCCGGGGCGAGCGAGTTCATCGAGCGGTTCGTCACCATGCTCGACCCGGTGCTGCGCGGCTATCAGGACGAGGGCCGACGCTACGCGACGATCGCGCTCGGCTGCACCGGCGGCAAGCACCGCTCGGTCGCCATGGCCGAGGCGATCGCCGCCCGGCTGGACCCCGAGCGGGTGGTGTCGTTCGTCGTGCACCGTGACCTGGGGCACGAGTGAGCGGCCCCCGGGTCGTCGCTCTGGGAGGTGGACACGGCCTGGCCGCCTCGCTCGGGGCGCTGCGCCTGGTGACCGACCAGGTGACCGCGGTGGTCACCGTGGCCGACGACGGGGGCTCCTCAGGGCGGCTGCGCCAGGAGTTCGGGGTGCTGCCGCCCGGCGACCTGCGGATGGCCCTGGCCGCGCTGTGCGACGACGGGGAGTGGGGCAGCACCTGGCGCGACGTGCTGCAGCACCGCTTCGGCGGGTCCGGCCCGCTGTCCGGGCATGCGCTGGGCAACCTGCTCATCGTCGGGCTGTGGGAGCAACTGGGCGACACCGTGACCGCCCTCGACCTGGTCGGCCGGCTGCTCGAGGCGCGCGGCCGGGTGCTGCCGATGGCGGGGGAGCGGCTGGACATCGAGGCCGACATCGTCGGCCACGACCCGGCCGCCCCCGACGTGACGACCACCGTGCACGGCCAGCACCGGGTCGCCTCCACCTGGGGTCGGGTGGAGTCGATCCGGCTGCGGCCGGCCGATCCCCGGTCCTGCCCCGAGGCGCTGGCCGCCGTCGCCGAGGCCGACTGGATCGTCCTGGGGCCCGGCTCGTGGTTCACCTCGGTGCTGCCGCACGTGCTCGTGCCGCGACTGCGCGACGCCATCACCGCGGCCCGGGGCCGCCGGCTGCTCACCCTCAACCTCGAGGTGCAGAAGGGCGAGACCAAGGGTTTCCGGGCCATCGACCACCTCGTGTCGCTGGCCCGGCACGCCCCGCAACTGCGGGTCGACGTCGTGCTGGCCGACCCGTCCGTCGTCGACGACGTCGCCGAGACCCGCGCCGGGGCGGCCGAGCTCGGCGCCGAGCTCGTCGTCGCCCCGGTCGAGGCGACCACGCACCCGGGCCGGCACGACAGCCTGCGGCTGGCCGCGGCATACCGGGACATTATGACGACAACCGGCGACGCCGCGTCCCGATCAGCACCCCGGTCGGTCTAGACTGACGGCCGCATTTGTCTCGCAGAGGGTTGCCGCCGGCACGTGAGATCCACGCGGCCGAGAGCAAGGACAGGTAGTCACGGATGGCCATGACGGCACGGGTCAAGGACGAGCTCTCCCGGCTCGACATCACCAAGCCCTGCTGCCGGAAGGCGGAGGTGTCCGCAGCCATCCGGTTCGCCGGCGGCCTGCACATCGTCGGTGGCCAGATCGTCGTCGAGGCCGAGCTGGACACCGCCAACGCCGCCCGGCGACTGCGGCGCGACATCACCGAGCTCTACGGGCACCGGCCCGACGTCCTCGTGCTGTCCGCCGGCGGCCTGCGCCGAGGCAGCCGCTACGTGCTGCGGGTCGCCCAGGACGGTGCCACCCTGGCCCGGCAGGTCGGCCTGATCGACAACCGCGGCCGGCCGGTGCGGGGTCTGCCGCCCAAGGTCGTCTCGGCGAGCGCCTGCGACAGCGAGGCCGCCTGGCGGGGGGCCTTCCTCGCGCACGGCTCGCTCACCGAGCCGGGGCGCTCCAGCGCCCTGGAGATCACCTGCCCGGGGCCGGAGGCGGCCCTGGCGCTGGTCGGTGCCGCCCGCCGGATCGGCATCCAGGTCAAGGCGCGCGAGGTCCGCGGCATCGACCGGGTGGTCATCCGCGACGGCGACGCGATCGCGGCGATGCTGACCCGGCTCGGCGCGCACGACGCGGTGCTGGCCTGGGAGGAGCGGCGGATGCGTCGCGAGGTCCGGGCAACGGCCAACCGGCTGGCCAACTTCGACGACGCCAACCTGCGCCGCTCGGCGCAGGCCGCGGTCGCCGCCGGGGCCCGCGTGGAGCGCGCGCTGGCGATCCTCGGCGACGAGGTGCCCGACCACCTGCGCGAGGCGGGGCTGCTGCGCATCGAGCACAAGCAGGCCTCGCTCGAGGAACTCGGCCAGCTCGCCGACCCGCCGATGACCAAGGACGCCGTCGCCGGGCGGATCCGCCGGCTGCTCGCCATGGCCGACAAGAAGGCCAACGACCTGGGCATCCCCACCACCGAGGCCTCGCTGACCCCCGACCTGCTGGACGGGTAGCCGCCGCCGGCCGGGTGGGGCGACCGCGTTCGGGGCGCGTTCGCGCGGCATACGCCCGGAATTCACCCTTCGGCCAACCAACATGCGGACAGGCAGTGGGACCTTCGTCACGACCGTCCACGAGGACGGACCTGGGGTCGTCCCCGACGGTGTCTGGGCAATAGGGTGAGGGTCATCACCACTGGGCAAGCCGACGAGGTCCCTTGGGGACCGGACGCCTGCCCGCGTGCACCGTCAACGACTCCCCCGTCGGAAGGTAGATCACAGTGACCGTCAAGGTAGGCATCAACGGCTTCGGACGCATCGGGCGCAACTTCTTGCGGGCCGTCGCGGATTCGGGCGCGGACATCGAGATCGTCGGCGTGAACGACCTCACCGACAACGCCACCCTCGCGCACCTGCTCAAGTACGACTCCATCCTCGGCCGGTTCGACGGCGACGTGACCTACGACGACGAGTCCATCACCGTCGGCGGCAAGCGCATCGCTGCCTTCGCCGAGAAGGACCCCACCGCCCTGCCGTGGGGCAAGCTCGGCGCCGACATCGTCATCGAGTCCACCGGCATCTTCACCGACGCCACCAAGGCCAAGACGCACCTGGACGCCGGCGCCAAGAAGGTCATCATCTCGGCCCCGGCCAAGAACGAGGACGTCACCATCGTCATGGGCGTCAACGACGACCAGTACGACCCGGCCGCGCACCACATCATCAGCAACGCCTCGTGCACGACGAACTGCCTCGCGCCCATGGCCAAGGCGCTCAACGACGATCTCGGCATCGTCCGGGGCCTGATGACGACGATCCACGCCTACACCCAGGACCAGAACCTGCAGGACGGCCCGCACAATGACCTGCGCCGCAGCCGCGCCGCCGCCCTCAACATGGTCCCCACGACGACCGGTGCCGCCAAGGCGGTCGCCCTCGTGCTGCCCGAGCTCAAGGGCAAGCTCGACGGCTACGCCATGCGGGTGCCGACCCCGACCGGGTCCGCGACCGACCTGACCTTCGAGGCCTCCCGCGAGACGACGGTCGAGGACGTCAACGCGATCGTCAAGAAGGCCGCCGAAGGCGCGCTCAAGGGGGTCCTGGTCTACACCGAGGACCCGATCGTCTCGACCGACATCGTCACCGACCCGGCCTCGTGCATCTTCGACGCGCCGCTGACCAAGGTCACCGGCAACCTGGTCAAGGTCGTCGGCTGGTACGACAACGAGTGGGGCTACAGCAACCGCCTCGTCGACCTGGTCAACCTGGTCGGTTCGAAGCTCTGACTCCCCAGGACACGTGAGAAAGGCTGGTGCCGTGAAGACGATTGCCGACTTGGGCGACCTCCGCGGAAAGCGGGTGCTCGTCCGCTCGGATCTCAACGTGCCGCTCGACGGTGACAAGAACATCACCGACGACGGCCGGATCCGGGCCTCGGTGCCGACCATCTCGCAGCTCGCCGCGGCGGGCGCACGCGCCGCCGTGTGCGCCCACCTCGGTCGTCCCAAGGGAGCCCCGGAGGACAAGTACTCGCTGGCCCCGGTCGTCGGCCGGATGTCCGAACTGCTCGGCAAGCCGGTCGCCTTCGCCGCCGACACGGTCGGCGAGTCCGCGCAGGCGGTCGTCGCCGGGCTACAGGACGGCGACGTCGCGCTGCTGGAGAACCTGCGCTTCAACGCCGGCGAGACCAGCAAGGACGAGGCCGAGCGGCGCGCCTTCGCCGGGCAGTTGGCCGGCCTGGCCGACGCCTATGTCTCGGACGGTTTCGGGGTCGTGCACCGCAAGCAGGCCTCGGTCTACGACGTGGCCGAGATCCTGCCGTCGGCGATGGGCGGCCTGGTCGGCGGCGAGGTCGAGGTGCTCAAGCGGCTGACCGAGGACCCGGCCCGGCCCTACGCCGTCGTGCTCGGCGGCGCCAAGGTCGCCGACAAGCTCGCGGTCATCGACAACCTCATGAAGACCGCCGACCGGCTGCTCATCGGCGGCGGCATGGCCTTCACCTTCCTGGCCGCCCAGGGCTTCGAGGTCGGCAAGAGCCTGCTCGACCCCGACAGCCTGGAGGCCTGCAAGGGTTACCTGCTCACGGCGCAGGAGTCCGGGGTGCAGATCGTGCTGCCCGTCGACGTGGTGTGCGGGCGCGAGTTCTCCGCCGACACCGAGATCGTCACCGTCGACATCGACGAGATCCCGGCCGACATGATGGGCCTGGACATCGGCCCCAAGTCCGCCGAGCTCTACGCCGGCAAGCTCGCCGACGCCAGGACGGTCTTCTGGAACGGCCCGATGGGTGCCTTCGAGATGGCCCCGTTCGCCGCCGGCACCCGGATCGTGGCGCAGGCCCTGGTCGACGCGACCGAGGACGGCGCGCTCACCGTCGTCGGCGGCGGCGACTCGGCCGCCGCGGTGCGCCAGCTCGGCTTCACCGACGACCAGTTCGGCCACATCTCCACCGGCGGCGGAGCCTCCCTCGAATACCTCGAGGGCAAGCAGTTGCCGGGCATCGCCATCCTCAGCTGACCCCTGCGACCGATCGAAGGAGCCACCCACCGATGAGCCGCATCCCGCTGCTGGCCGGCAACTGGAAGATGAACTGCGACCATCTGCAGGCCACCCACCTGGTCCAGAAGCTCGACTGGACGCTGCGCGACGCCAAGCACGACTTCGGCGCCGTCGAGGTCGCCGTGCTGCCGCCGTTCACCGACCTGCGGTCCGTGCAGACCCTCGTCGAGGGCGACAAGCTGGCCGTCCGCTACGGCGCCCAGGACCTGTCGGTCCACGACTCCGGCGCCTACACCGGTGAGGTCTCCGGAGCGTTCCTGGCCAAGCTCGGCTGCACCTACGTCGTCATCGGGCACTCCGAGCGGCGCGAATACCACGACGAGACCGACGAGGTCGTCAACGCCAAGGTCAAGGCTGCCTACCGGCACGGGGTCACCCCGATCCTGTGCTGCGGCGAGGGTCTGGACATCCGCAAGGCCGGCGGCCAGGTCGAGCACGTCGTCGCCCAGTTGCGCGCCGACCTGGCCGAGATCCCGGCCGAGCAGGCCCGCTCGATCGTCATCGCCTACGAGCCGATCTGGGCCATCGGCACCGGCGAGGTCGCCACCCCCGAGGACGCCCAGGAGGTGTGCAGCGCGATCCGCACCCTGCTCGCCGAGCTCTACTCCGGCGACCTGGCCGACGGGGTGCGCATCCTCTACGGCGGCTCGGTCAAGTCCTCCAACGTCGGGGCCATCATGGCCAAGGAGGACGTCGACGGCGCCCTCGTCGGCGGCGCCTCGCTCGAGCCCGCCGAGTTCGCGGCGATCTGCCGCTTCCAGGAGCACGTCACCGGCGCCTGACGCCGGGATCGGTATGCCGCCCGCTCGGGTCGAGCGGGCGGCATACCTTCGTCCGGTGGCGGGGCGGATAGGGCGAAGCCGGACCGGACAGGTATCCTGACCGTCGGCCCCAGGGCTGACCTCCGAAACGAAAGTGGGCACGCCGACCGTGACCGTGGTGAAGATCGCGCTGCAGGCGCTGCTGGTGCTGTCCAGCTTGTTCCTCACCCTGCTCATCCTCATGCACAAGGGCAAGGGCGGCGGCATGTCCGACATGTTCGGCGGCGGCATCTCCAGTTCGCTCGGCGGCTCGACCGTCGCGGAGCGCAACCTCGACCGCTTCACCATCGCGGTCGCCGTGGTCTGGTTCGTCGCGGTGGTCGGTCTGGGCCTGCTCGAGCGGTTCGCCTGAAAGGACTGTGGTCTAACACATGGCCAGCGGTAACGCGATCCGAGGCAGCCGAGTCGGCGCCGGCCCCATGGGTGAGGCCGAACGCGGCGAGTCGGCGCCACGCATCTTCATCTCCTACTGGTGCTCCAACGGGCACGAGACCCGGCCGAGTTTCGCGCAGGAGCCCGGCCTCGTCGCGCCCGAACTGTGGGACTGCCCGCGGTGCGGCCTGCCCGCCGGGCAGGACCGGGAACACCCACCGGCCGCCCCCAAGGTCGAGCCGTACAAGACGCACCTGGCCTACGTCAAGGAGCGGCGCTCCGACGCCGACGGCGAGGCCATCCTCGAAGAGGCGTTGAGTGCGCTGCGGCAGCGCGGGTTGATTCAGTAGCTGGTGCGCTGATCATCGAGCGGCGGCGCCGGCTCGTCGGCTCAGCTCGTCGGGGTGGTCTTGTCGGCCTTGGCGGCCGCCTTGCGGGGCGAGGCTGCGCCGGTCTTCTTGGCCGCGGCGCGGACGGTCGACGGTGTGCTGCGCTTGGCGACGGCCTTCTCGCGGTCGGTGGGTGCGGCGGCGAGCTTGCGGGCGGTCGCCCGGTGCACAGCCTCGGCGTCGCTGCGCTGCGGGGGAGCTGGGGCGGTCACCATCGACGCGGCCAGTTGGGCGGCGCGGTTGCGCGCCAACCGGGCGGCGCGCCGGCGCGCCTCGGTCACCGACGGCGCCGCACCCGACCGGGTCGAGCGCACCAACGGCAGCCCCTTGCGCAGCGTGTCGGCGTAGGTGTCGTCGTCGTCGAGGCGGCGCAACTCGTCGGAGAGGCACTCGGCGTCCCGGCGGCGGCGCAGGCTGATCCGTCGGTCCGGTTGACCGGGCTGGGTCATCGTCGCGACATAGTCGCCGGGGCGGACCAGATCGATCGGCCCGCTCGGCCGCTCCAGCCGCACACTCTGGATGCCGCTGCCCTGCTCCGTGCGGTTGCGCGTCACCGGCACCCGCAGCGCCCAGGCCAGCCACGCGGCCAGCAGGTCGGTCGACGGTGAGTCCCCCGCGCCGGTGACGACGGCCCGGGTGACCGGCTCGTAGGGCGGGCCGTCCAGCGCCGCCGCGAGCAGGCCCCGCCACAGGGTGACCCGGGTCCAGGCCAGGTCGGTGTCACCCGGCCGGTAGTGCTCGGCCAGCCGGGTCAGGAAGGCGACCGGCCGGGCTGCCTCGCCGGAGTCGGTGATCCGCCGCGAGGCGAGCCGGGCGATCGCGTCGGAGCGCAGATCGGCCGGAGCGGCACGCGGCCACCAGGCGACGACGGGGGAGTCGGGCAGCAGGAAGGGCACGACGACGCTGTGCGCGTGATGGGCGAGCTGACCGTAGAGGCGCAGCACGACGATCTCGCTGGCGCCGGCGTCGCCGCCGACCCGGATCTGACCGTCGATCCGGTTGGCCCCCCGGCGGTTGCCGGACACCACGACGACGATCCGCGACGGATGCTGCCGGCTGGCCTCGTTGGCGATCTCGATGACGTCGTCGGCCTCGTCGTCGGCGCAGACGACGATGAGCGTGAGGACCCGGCCCAGGGTCATCGCCCCGACGTCGTTGCGCATCTCGACGAGCTTCTTGGCCAGCGCCGCCGTCGTCGTGTTCGGCAGGTCGATGATCACGGCTTCCTCCAGACCCGGCCGTCCCGGGCCAACATCGCATCGGCCGAGTCCGGCCCCCAGCCACCCGACTCGTACTGCTCGGGTCGCCCGTGCCGGGCCCACCACCGCTCGATCGGGTCGAGGATCTGCCAGGACAACTCGACCTCCTCGTGCCGCGGGAACAGCGGAGGGTCACCGAGCAGCACGTCGAGGATGAGCCGCTCGTACGCCTCCGGGGACGACTCGGTGAACGAGGTGCCGTAGCCGAAGTCCATGGTGACGTCCCGGACCTCCATCTGCGCGCCCGGCACCTTGGAGCCGAACCGCATGGTGATGCCCTCGTCCGGCTGCACCCGGATGACGATGGCGTTCTGCCCCAGCTCCTCGGCGGCGGTGTCCTCGAACGGCAGGTGCGGTGCCCGCTTGAAGACCACGGCGATCTCGGTGACCCGCTTGGCCAGCCGCTTGCCGGTGCGCAGATAGAAGGGCACCCCGGCCCACCGGCCGGTGTGCACCTCGAGGGTGATCGCGGCATACGTCTCGGTGGTGGAGCCCTTGGCGACCCCGGTCTCCTGCAGGTAGCCGACGACCTTCTCGCCGCCCTGCCAGCCGGCGGCGTACTGCCCCCTGGCGCAGTGGCGTCCGATGTCCTGGGGGACCCGCACCGCGGACAGCACCTTCTCCTTCTCGGCCCGCAGGTTGCGCGCGTCGAAGGACACCGGCTCCTCCATCGCGGTCAGGGCCAGCAGTTGCAGCAGGTGGTTCTGGATGACGTCGCGAGCCGCCCCGATGCCGTCGTAGTAGCCGGCGCGTCCGCCGATGCCGATGTCCTCGGCCATGGTGATCTGGACGTGGTCGATGTGGTTGTTGTTCCAGATCGGCTCGAACATCCGGTTGGCGAAGCGCACCGCCAGCAGGTTCTGCACCGTCTCCTTGCCGAGGTAGTGGTCGATCCGGAACACCGCGTCCGGCGGGAACACCGCCTCGACGATCTCGTTGAGCTGTCGCGCCGAGCGCAGGTCATG
>CAZYHR010000055.1:11157-22262 GCA_964647395.1 uncultured Intrasporangiaceae bacterium
CCGTCGCCCTGCTCGGTACCTTCCTGGGCATGTCGATGATCGGCTTCTCGATCACGACCCGCCGCCACGACCCGTTGGTCGACTCCGCCAGCCCGGAGCGCTGCAGTTGCTGGCAGACCTGGGCGAAGAAGGCCGGCGGGATCGACAGGTAGAAGGCCAGGTTGCCCCCGGTGCCGCGCTGCTGCTCCAGCTCGGCGACGGTGTGCGAGAGCAGGTCGAAGGCCGCGTCGTCGTCGAACGTGCCCGGCACGAACCGGATGCCCTCGGCGAGCGAGGCCCACACCTCCTCGCGGAAGGGGGTCCGGGCGTGCTGCCGGACCGCTTCGTGCACCACCTGACCGAAGTCCTGGTGGGCCCAGTCGCGGCGCGCGAAGCCGACCAGCGAGAAGCCCGGCGGCAGCAGCCCCCGGTTGGCCAGGTCGTAGATCGCCGGCATGAGCTTGCGCTTGGCGAGGTCGCCGGTGACCCCGAACAGGACCATGCCGCACGGGCCGGCGATGCGGGGCAGCCGCCGGTCGCGCGGGTCGCGCAGTGGGTTGATGCCTTTGGCCACACGGGCAGGACGGTTCGCCACCGATGGGTGCCTTCCGGTCGTGGATGGGCGCGTGCTGATCAGACCCTAGTCACCGAGCGCCTGCCCGACATCGGCGAGCAGCTGCTCCCAGGACGCGACGAACTTGGCCAGGCCCTCCTCCTCGAGCACTCGCACGACATCGGTGTAGGGCACGCCGCTGCCCTCGATCGCGTCGAGCACGGCCCGGGCCGAGACGTATTGGCCGACGACGGAGTCGCCGCGGATCACGCCGTGGTCGGCCACCGCGTCGAGCGTCTTCTCCGGCATCGTGTTGACCGTGCCGGGGGCGACGAGTTCGGTGACGTAGAGCGTGTCGGGATAGGCCGGGTCCTTGACCCCGGTGGAGGCCCACAACGGACGCTGCGGCCGGGCGCCCTCGTCGGCGAGGCTGGACCAGCGGGGCGTCGAGAACACCTCTTCGTAGGCCTGATAGGCCAACCGCGCGTTGGCCACGGCGGCCCGGCCCTTGAGCGCCAGCGCCTGGTCGGTGCCGACGGCGTCCAAGCGCTTGTCGACCTCGGTGTCGACCCGGCTGACGAAGAACGAGGCGACCGAATGGATCCGGGACACGTCGTGACCGCCGGCGTGCGCCCGCTCCAGACCCTCGAGGAAGGCGTTCATCACCCCGCGATAGCGCTCCAGCGAGAAGATCAACGTCACGTTGACCGAGATGCCCTGGGCGAGCACCGCGGAGATGGCCGGCAGCCCCTCGACGGTGGCCGGGATCTTGATGAGCACGTTGTCCCGCCCGACCGTCGCCGCGAGCTCGGCGGCCTGGGCGATGGTGCCCTCCGTGTCCCGGGCCAGCCGGGGGTCGACCTCGATCGACACGCGCCCGTCCACCCCCCCGGTGCGCTCGAAGATCGGCGCGAAGACGTCACAGGCCTGACGCACGTCGTCGGTCGTCATGACGAACACGGCCTCCTCGACGGACCGGCCCGCCGCAGCCAGCTCGCGCAGTTGGTCGTCGTAGTCGACGCCGCCCTTGATGGCCGCCTGGAAGATCGACGGGTTGGTCGTCACCCCGGTGACGCACTTCTCCTTGATGAGGTCCGCGATGTTGCCGCTGACCAGGCGCTGCCGGGACAGGTCGTCGAGCCAGATCGACACCCCCGCCTCGGTCAGGGCCTGCAGGTTGGGATTGGACACTACTTCTCCTTGCTCACGGCAGCCTTGTGGGCCGGATCCGCGGATGGGGTGGTGTCGGTGCGGCTGCGGTCGGCCGGGCCCTTGGCGGGTCCCCGGTTGGTCGCGGGCACCGGCGCGCTGCCGGCGGCCTTGATCGACCGCTTCGCGGCGGCGACCACGGCCTCGGGGGTGAACCCGAACTCCCGGAAGAGGGTGGCGGCGTCGGCGGACGCGCCGAAGTGGTCGATGGCGATGATCTCGCCGGCGTCGCCGACGATGTCGCGCCAGCCCATCGAGACGCCGGCCTCGACCGACACGCGGGCCCGCACCGACGGCGGCAGCACCTTGTCCCGGTAGCTGCGGGTCTGCTCCGCGAACCACTCCCGGCACGGCATCGAGACCACCCGGGTGCGGATCCGCGCCTTTTCCAACGTTTCTCGGGCGGCGAGGGCCAGGCTGACCTCAGACCCGGTGGCGACCAGGATGACGTCGGGATCGCCGGAGCCGCTGCCGTCCACGAGGGTGTAGGCGCCCTTGGCGACCTGGCTGGCCTTGGCGTGCGTGGACCGGTCGACGACCGGCAGCGCCTGCCGGGACAGCGCCAGCCCCGCGGGCCGCGCGTTGCGCAGGATGGCCAGCCAGGCGTAGGCCGTCTCGTTGGCGTCGGCGGGCCGCACCACGTCGAGCCCCGGCATGGCCCGCAGCGAGGCGAGGTGCTCGATCGGCTGGTGGGTGGGGCCGTCCTCGCCCAGGCCGATCGAGTCGTGCGTCCACACGAAGGTCACCGGGATCTGCTGGATCGCGGCCAGCCGCACCGCCCCGCGCATGTAGTCGGAGAAGACCAGGAAGGTCCCGCCGTAGGGCCGCGTCAGCCCCTCCAGCGCGATGCCGTTGAGGATCGCGCCCATGCCGAACTCGCGGATGCCGAAGTGCAGGGTGCGCCCGTAGGGGCCGCCCTGCCACTCCCGGGTCTGCTTGCCGGACGGGATGAAGGACCGCTCGCCCTCCATCGTCGTGTTGTTGGACTCGGCCAGGTCGGCCGAGCCGCCCCACAGTTCGGGCAGCACCGGCGCCAGCGCGCTCAGGACCTTGCCGGACGCGGCCCGGGTGGCGATGCCCTTGGGGTCGGCGGCCCAGGTGGGCAGCGCCTGCTCGAGGTCCTGCGGCAGTTCGGCCGCGAGGAGGCGGTCGAGCAGGGCGGCGCGGTCGGGCTGAGCCTTGCGCCACGCGGCATACCGCTTGTCCCAGTCCTTGTGGGCGGCCTTGCCGCGCGCCACCACCCGGCGGGCGTGGGTGAGCACCTGCTGGTCGGCGGGGAAGTCCTGCTGCGGGTCGAAGCCGAGCAGCTCCTTGAGCCCAGCGATCTCGCCGTCGCCGAGGGCCGAGCCGTGCGACTTGCCGGTGTCCTGCTTGGTCGGTGCCGGCCAGGCGATGACCGTGCGCAGCACGATGAGGGTCGGCTGGTCGAGCACCTGGCGGCCGGCCTCGATCGCGGCCAGCAGGGCGTCGACGTCCTCGACGTAGTCGCCACCCATGCCGCTCTTGCGCCAGTCGACGGTGCGCACGTCCCAGCCGTATGCCGCGTAGCGCGCCGCCACGTCCTCGGAGAACGAGATCTCGGTCTTGTCCTCGATGGAGATGGTGTTCTGGTCGTAGATGACGATGAGGTTGCCCAACTCCTGGTGGCCGGCCAGGGCGCACGCCTCGTGGGTGACGCCCTCCATGATGTCGCCGTCGGAGGCGAGCACGTAGATGTGGTGGTCGAAGACGCTCTGTCCCGGCTCGGCCTGCGGGTCGAGCAGGCCGCGCTGCCGGCGCTGGGCCATCGCCATGCCGACCGAGGAGGCCAGGCCGGAGCCGAGCGGGCCGGTGGTGATCTCGATGCCCTTGGTGTGATGGACCTCCGGGTGGCCGGGGGTCAGCGAGCCCCAGGTGCGCAGCGCCTGCAGGTCGGACAGCTCCAGGCCGTAGCCGTTGAGGTAGAGCTGGATGTACTGGGTCAGACTGGAGTGGCCGCAGGACAGCACGAACCGGTCGCGCCCGAGCCAGGCGGGGTCGCTCGGGTCGTGGGCCATGACCTGCTGGTAGAGCAGGTAGGCGACGGGGGCCAGGGACATCGCCGTGCCGGGGTGGCCGTTGCCGGTCTTCTGCACTGCGTCCGCGGCCAGCACCCGGGCCGTGTCGACCGCTCGGATGTCGAGGTCGCTCCACCCGGCCTGCGCGGCCAAGGGACGCTTGAGGTGCTCATCGCGGGAGGCGAGGATGGCGGCGGACACCTTGGCTGGGGTCACGGGCGGGACTCCTTGATCGGCTGGTCCGACCTGACGCGGTCGACGGACGGTGTGCCGTTCGAGCCTAGTCCGGGGTTCGTCGGGGCAGAGTCATGCGAGCCACTTGTTGTCAGGGCGGTTAGACTCGGCCGTGTGACTGCCGTCGATCCTCGTGCCGAGCTGGACGCTCACCCGACGGCACGAGGCCGGGGCTGGCGGTTCACCGCCGGGCAGTTCCTTGCGCTGACCAAGCCGCGCATCGTCGAACTGCTGCTCATCACGACGATCCCGGTGATGATCCTGGCCGAGCGGGGCCTGCCGTCGGGCTGGTTGATCCTGGCCACCCTGGCCGGGGGGTCGTTCGCGGCCGGCGCCGCCAACACGCTCAACTGCGTCATCGACCGGGACATCGACGCGCTGATGAACCGCACCGCCACCCGGCCGCTGGTCACCGGCACCGTCTCGACCCGCCAGGCCGTGCTCTTCGCGATCGGGCTGTGCGTGCTGGCCACGCTGGTGCTCGGTCTGTTCGTCAACTGGCTGTCGGCCTGGCTGGCGCTGGCGGCGTTCGGCTTCTACGTGGGCATCTACTCGGTCGTGCTCAAGCGGCGCACCTCGCAGAACATCGTCTGGGGTGGCGCGGCCGGGTGCATGCCGGTGCTCATCGGCTGGTCGGCGGTCACCGACACCGTCGCCTGGCCGGCCTGGATCCTGTTCCTCGTCATCTTCTTCTGGACCCCGCCGCACTACTGGCCGCTGTCGATGAAGTTCAAGGACGACTACGCCGCGGCCTCGGTGCCGATGCTGCCGGTGGTCCGGCGGTTCGTCGTCGTCTCCCGGCACATCCTGGTCTACTCGTGGCTCATGGTGCTGACCTCGTTGGCGCTCATCCCGGTGGCGCCGATGGGCTGGGTCTATGCCGTGGGCGCGCTGGCCTCCGGCGGCCTGTTCCTGGCCGAGGCCCACCGACTGCACCATCACGCCGTGCTCGGCTCAGCCCAGGCGGTGCTGCGGCCGATGCGGTTGTTCCACTACTCGATCACCTATCTCACGGTGCTGTTCGTCGCCGTGGCGATCGACCCGCTGCTCTACCTGCCGATCCCGCGCTGACCGGCTCCCGGGTGCCCGACCCGCCCGGGTCCGCGACCCGGCCCAGGTTCAGATCGGGTGCCGCCACAGGTGGGTCACGCCGGCGGTGACCACGATGGTCAGCAGGGCGGCGCCGAGCATGTGGAAGCCGACGAGCACGGCCGGCACCCCGGTGAAGTACTGGACGTAACCGATCAGCCCCTGGGCCAGGGTGACCAGCAGGACGGTCCGCCAGGCCTGACGCAGCCGCTGGCTGCCCTGCCCCACGTGGACCGCGACGAGCATCGCGATGACCAGGCCGACGAACAGCATCACGGCGTCGGCGTGCAACCAGGACACCAGCCGCGGGTCGAAGCCGGTGCGCGCCGGGGTGTCGGCATCGCCCGAGTGTGGTCCCGAGCCGGTGACGACGGTGCCGAGCACGAGGACGACGGTGCCGACGGCCGCAATGAGCCAGCCGAGCCGGGCGGTCACGGGATGGACCAGCAGCATCCGCTGCTGCGGCTGTGGCCCCTCGGCGGCACCGATGACCAGCAGGGTGGAGACCGCGATGAGCGCCATCGAGGCCAGGAAGTGGAAGGCGACGATGGCCGGGTTGAGGCCGGTCAGCACGGTGATGCCACCGACGATCGCTTGGGCCAGGATGCCCGCGAGCACCAGCCAGGCCACCCGCCGCAGCCCCCGCCGGCGGGGCAGCGCGGTGTGGACGGCCCAGATGGACAGCACGGCCAGCACCCCGAGCACGCCGGTCAGCGTGCGGTTGCCGAACTCGATGAACCGGTGGATGCCCTCCACCTGCGACGCGACCGGCACGATCGACCCCTGGGCGCAGGTCGGCCAGTCGGGACAGCCCAGGCCGCTGCCGGTGAGCCGGACCACTCCGCCGGTGATGACGATGACGACGTTGGCAACGAGGTTGGCCAGCAGGATCGGGCCGACCCACCGGGTCGGTGCTTGGGGCAACGGCACGGCCCCAGCGTATGCCGCGTGCCTCGGCGGCCGGCGGGCGCCCCGGGCCCGCCCACCCCCGCCCGGGCGGGACGAGGCGGGCGCCGGTCGGACCGGCCGGGAAGATGGGGGTCCCACCCGGCCGACCTGGGGGTTGCGACCCCTTGTCGGTCCGCGGATGAGCTTCGACCCTGGGGGGATCGGGCGGCCGAGAGCGGAGCTCGCCGCCCCCGGACCCACCAGGAGTCGGCATGGGCGCGACGACGATCCCGAGTTCCCCGCAGCGCGGAACCGACCGGCGCAGCACGGAACAACGCAAGGTGCTGGCCGGCACGATGGTCGGCACGACCATCGAGTGGTACGACTTCTTCGTCTACGCCCAGGCGGCCGGCATCGTCCTGGGCCCGCTCTTCTTCGCGCCGTTGGTGCAGGAGCGGCCCGAACTGGCACTGATCATGTCGTTCGCGACCATCGGCGTGAGCTTCCTGTTCCGGCCGCTCGGCGCGATCATCGTCGGCCGGCTCGGTGACCGGGTCGGACGCAAGAGGATGCTCGTGCTCACCCTCATGCTCATGGGGATGGCGACCGTCGCGATCGGCCTGCTGCCGACCTACGAGCAGATCGGGGTCGCCGCGGTGTTCCTGCTCGTGCTCATGCGCATCCTGCAGGGTTTCTCGGCCGGTGGTGAGTGGGGCGGCGCCGTGCTGATGAGCGTCGAGCACGCCCCGCCGGGCAAGCGGGGGCTGTTCGGGGCCTATCCGCAGATCGGGGTGCCGGCCGGCATGATCCTGGCCTCGGGGGTGCTCTTCGCGGTGCAGGCGAGCATGAGCCGCGAAGACTTCCTCGCCTACGGTTGGCGGGTCCCGTTCCTGTTGTCCTTCCTGCTCATCATCGTCGGCGTGCTGATCCGCCGCACCGTCGAGGAGTCGCCGGTGTTCGTGCAGATGCACCGGCGCGCCAAGGAGGCCAGCGCACCCCTGGGCCAATTGGTGCGCAAGCACTGGCGGGACGTCATCAAGTCCGCCCTGACCTTCGCGGGCAACAACGCCTCCGGCTACATGGTCATCGCGTTCTTCGGCAGCTATGCGATCGCCCAGGGCATGCCCGGCCCGGGGGTCACCCTCGCCCTGACCCTGGCCGCCTTCGGGTGGTTGGTGTTCACCATGGCGGGCGGCGCCTGGTCCGACCGGTGGGGTCGGGTGCGCACCCACCAGATCGGCTACCTGCTCATCATCGTCACGGTGATCCCGGTCTTCCTGCTCACCGGGCATGCCGCCGCCACCGGCAGCCTGCTGGTCTTCGGGCTCGCGATGCTGCTGCTCATGCCGGGCCAGGGCCTGTCCTACGGACCGACCTCCTCGCTGTACGCCGAGTTGTACCCGGCCCAGGTCCGCTACTCGGGGGTGGCCCTGGCCTACGCCATCGGGTCGATCGTCGGCGGTGCCTTCGCCCCGATGATCGCCCAGGCCCTGCTGCAGGGCACCGGCAGCCTGGTCTGGGTGGGCGTCTACATCGCGATCAGCTGCACGATCAGCCTCATCGCGGTCTCCCTGCTGCCGGAGACCAAGGACCGGGCGCTCGAGGTGGGCGTGGAATACGACTCGGCGGGCAGCCTCGTCGACGGCGCCGGCACCTCCGGCGCCCCGGCC
The DNA here is from genome assembly GCA_964647395.1 of uncultured Intrasporangiaceae bacterium. Taxonomy (GTDB): domain Bacteria; phylum Actinomycetota; class Actinomycetes; order Actinomycetales; family Dermatophilaceae; genus Phosphoribacter. The sequence goes on from CAZYHR010000055.1 coordinate 18,816, forward strand.
GACCCGGTGCCGGTGCGGACCGGGGACGACCCGGGCCGGGGGTCCGGTCCCGACCGCTGACGACCGACCGGTCAGTCGGACCAGCGGAAGACCCGGGCCGCCAGCGCGGTGGCCAGCAGCCCCCACCCGGCCAGCAGCACGGCCGGTCCGGCGAGCAGGGTGCCGTCGACGAACGCGGCCCGCAGTCCGTCGCCCAGCGCGGCCGAGGGCAGCGCCGCGACCACCGCGGACAGGGCACCGGGCAGTTCGGTGCGGGGCACTACCAGCCCGCCGACGACCAGCAGCAGGACCCACACGAGGTTGGCGACGGCGAGCACGCCCTCGGCCCGCAGCGTGCCGCCGAGCAGCAGGGCCAGCGCGACGAAGGCCCAGGTGCCGAGCACGAGCAGGAGCAGGGCCGCCGGCAGTCCCGCGAGCACCGGGGCCCAGCCCAGCGCCAGCCCGACCGCGGCGATGACGGCCCACTGCAGCACCTCGACGGCGAGGGTGGCCAGGGCCTTGCCGCACAGCAGCCCGTCCCGCCCCAGCGGCGTGGTCCCGAGCAGCCGCAACACGGCATACCGTCGGTCGAAGCCGGTGGCGATCGCCTGCGCGGTGAACGCGGCGGAGACGACGCACAGGGCCAGGACCCCCGGCACGGCCAGGTCGATGCGCCGCGCCCCGTCGCCGAGCGACGGGGAGGTGGTGAAGTGCAGGCCGAGCAGCGTGCCGATCGGCAGCACGAGCGAGACGAGCAACTGCTCGCCGTTGGCCAGCAGGGTGGCCAGTTCGAACCGCGCCTGACCGGCGATCCGGGTGGTGGCGGGGGCCGGGCGGCTCATCGACGCTCCCTGCGGGTCAGCTCGAAGTAGACCTGTTCGAGGGTCCGGTCGCCGATGACCGCGGGGGGCGCACCCTCGGCGACCGCTCGGCCCTGGCTCAGCACGACCAGGTGGGTGCCGAGTGCCTCGGCCTCCTCGAAGGAGTGCGTGGTGACGACCAGCGTCGCGCCGCCGTCGCGGATGTCGCGCAGCAGGTCGTAGACGTCCAGCCGACCGTGCGGGTCCAGGCCGGCGGTCGGCTCGTCGAGGAAGACGACCTCGGGTCGCCCGACGAGAGCGGCGGCCAGGGCGACCCGCTGCTTCTGGCCGCCGGACAGCCGCCGCACGGTCGTGCCGGCGAAGCGGTCGATCTCCAGCCGCCGGGCCAGGTCGTCGACGTCGGCGGGGTCGGCGTAGAAGCCGGCCAGGTGACGCAGCAGGCGCAGCGGCTTGGCGCCGTTGGGCAGGCCGCCCTGCTGGAGCATGATGCCGACCCGGGCGCGATGCTCCGGCGCGGCCAGCCACGGGTCGGTGCCGAGCACCCGCACGCTGCCCTGGTCGGGCCGCTGCAGCCCCACGGCGCACTCGATGGCGGTGGTCTTGCCGGCACCGTTGGGCCCGAGCACCGCGGTGATGCCGCCCGTCGGGGCGTGCCAGGTCAGCTGGTCGCAGGCGGTGACGGCGCCGAATCTCCGGGTCAACCCCTGCAGGTCCACGGCGGTCACGGGGCCTCAGTGTATGCCGCGCGGCCACCGGGACGGGCAGGAGCCCCCGGCTCGCACCGGGGGCTCCCGTGGGGTTGGGCGTGGTGTTGTCGGGGTCGGGGTCCTCAGTTGCTGAAGGACTGGATCGCGGAGTTCTCCCCGCCGGTCCAGGAGCCGTAGACACCGTTGCTGTAGACGCGGAACTGCAGCCGCTGGTACATCTCCTCGTTGCCCCACTCGGTGTCGGGCAGCCGGGCGTCCACGTAGTAGTAGCGCGTGGCGTTGCCGGAGAAGTAGTACCAGCCCAGGTACTGCGAGCCGGTGTTGTCGTCGGAGAAGGTGTCCGACTCCTTGCGCTGCTGGTAGAGCTGCAGCCAGCGGCCGCCGGTGCAGGTGGCGGTCACGCCGTAGCGGATGACCTTGGTGCCGGTGGAGTCGTGGTAGACGTAGATCGGCCGGTGCGGAGTCACCGAACAGCCGTCCCGGGCGGTGGTGGCGCCGGCGCTGGCGGCGCCGAGCGCAGTGGTCGCCGCGGCGGCGAGGGCAACCGTGGCCGCCATTCGGCGGGCCCGGAGGGAGAGTCCCTTCATCGTGGTGCGTCCTTTCTGGATGATGGAGCAGAAGCAGATCGGTCGGGCCCGGTGGCCCGGCCTCGCGAGCACCCGAAGGCTGTGCTGCATCGGTCAGGAGGGGGCCGCGGGCCACCAGATACGCCGGGACGCCGTGGACGCCGCGATCGCGGCGTCGGCGAATTACGGCATGATGCTATGGTGAAATGCATGCGGGCTGAGCGGGACCACCGGGAGCAGGACCCGCGCACGCGTGCGCGGGTGCTGGCGCTGGTCACCGAGCACGGGCCGGTGTCCGCTTCCGCGGTGGGCCAGCGGCTCGGCCTCACGGCGGCCGCGGTCCGGCGCCATCTGGACGTCCTCGCCGAGCAGGGCGCGATCGCGGCGCGCGAGGACGTCGGCGCGGTGAGCGCCCGCGGGCCGGGACGGCCGGCTCGCCGCTGGGTGGTCGCCGACGCCGGACACGACGCCCTGCCCGCGGCATACGACGATCTCGCGGCGCAGGCGTTGCACTACCTGCAGCAGGCGCTCGGACCGCAGGCGGTCGCCGACTTCGCCCGCGACCGGGTCGCCGCGCTGGAGAGCCGGTATGCCGCGCAGCTGGCACCCGTGGGCCCCGACCCGCTCGCTCGGGCCGAGGCGCTGGTCGACGCGCTGTCGGCGGACGGCTACGCGGCCTCGGCCCGCCCGATCGGCTCAGCCGGGTTGGTCGGGCTGCAACTGTGCCAGGGGCACTGCCCGGTGCAGCACGTCGCCCAGCAGTTCCCCCAGCTGTGCCAGGCCGAGACCGACGCGTTCTCGCGGCTGCTCGGTGTGCACGTCCAACGCCTGTCCACGCTGGCCGACGGCCAGCACGTCTGCACGACGTTCGTCCCCACGTCGGCCGTCCCGGCCGACGCCACCTCACGAAAGGCTGTCACCCCGTGAGCACCATCGACGACCTCAACCCGGGCCTGAAGGACATCGGTCGTTACGAGTACGGCTGGCACGACGCCAACGACGTCGGCGCCACGGCCCGGCGCGGACTGTCCGAGGAGGTGGTGCGCGACATCAGCCGACTCAAGGACGAGCCCGAGTGGATGCTCGCGCTGCGGCTCAAGGCGCTGCGCCTGTTCGAGCGCAAGCCGATGCCGGCCTGGGGCAGCGACCTGTCGGGCATCGACTTCGACAACATCAAGTACTTCGTGCGCTCCACCGAGAAGCAGGCGCAGAGCTGGGAGGATCTCCCGGACGACATCAAGGACACCTACGAGAAGCTGGGGATCCCCGAGGCCGAGCGCAAGCGTCTCGTGGCCGGCGTCGCCGCCCAGTACGAGTCCGAGGTGGTCTACCACCAGATCAACGCCGAGCACGACGCTCAGGGCGTCATCGTCA
>CAZYHR010000056.1:0-22028 GCA_964647395.1 uncultured Intrasporangiaceae bacterium
GGGCTCCGTCTGCGCCTCGACCCTCTCGCTGCTGAACGCCGGCGTGCCGCTGCGCGCCCCGGTCGCCGGCATCGCGATGGGCCTGATCTCGGACACGGTGGACGGAGAGACCCGCTACGCGGCCCTCACCGACATCCTCGGGGCCGAGGACGCCTTCGGCGACATGGACTTCAAGGTCGCCGGCACCTCCGAGTTCGTCACCGCCATCCAGCTGGACACCAAGCTCGACGGTATCCCGGCCCAGGTGCTGGCCGACGCGCTGACCCAGGCCAAGGAGGCCCGGCTGCACATCCTCGACGTCATGGGCGAGGCGATCGACGGGCCCGACGAGATGAGCCCGTTCGCCCCGCGGATCATCACGGTCAAGGTGCCGGTCGACAAGATCGGCGAGGTCATCGGCCCCAAGGGCAAGATGATCAACCAGATCCAGGACGACACCGGCGCCGACATCTCGATCGAGGACGACGGCACGGTGTTCATCGGCGCGGTCGACGGTCCGTCCGCCGAGGCGGCGCGGGCCGCGATCAACGCCATCGCCAACCCGCAGATGCCCGAGATCGGCGAGCGCTTCATGGGCACCGTCGTCAAGACGACGACCTTCGGCGCGTTCGTCTCGCTGCTGCCGGGCAAGGACGGGCTGCTGCACATCTCCGAGGTGCGCAAACTCGTCGGCGGCAAGCGCATCGACGCCGTCGAGGACGTCCTCAAGGTCGGCCAGAAGGTCCAGGTCGAGCTCAAGGAGATCGACCCGCGGGGCAAGCTGTCGCTCGCGGCGGTCCTCGCCGACGGCGACGGCTCCGGGTCCGGGCAGGTGTCCGAGGCCCAGGAGGCTCCGGTCGACGCCTGAGGCCGGGGCGCGCCACCGTCCCGGCGGGGCGGCATACCCATCGGTGTGCCGCCCCGCCGGTGATGTGGTTGATTTGCCCCATGTCCCGTCGTCTCCCCGTGACCCTGCTCCTGCTGGTGGCGCTGCTCGGCGGGCCGGCCGGGTGTGCGCTGTCGCTGGGCGGGACGAGCCCGAGCCAGACGTCCGGCCCATCGACCCCCGCACCCGCGGTGGCCACCCCGGCCGATCCGGACGCGCTGCTGCGCCAGGTGCTCGGTGACTACAACGCGCGCAACAACACGGCGATCGAGGCGGCGCGGCACGGCGACTGGGTCACCTGGGAGCTGGCCGACACCCTGGCCGTGCTGGGCCAGGACCGGTATGCCACCCGCTACCGCTCGGTGAACAACGAGCCGCTGCCGGCCCTGGTCGTGCAGTTCCAGCCGGTCCGGCAGTACGCCGTGCAGGACGGCGGCACCCGGCGGCTGGTCGCCGAACTGGTCGCGGACCTCACCTACGCGACCCCGCCCGCGACGACCGCGCCGAGCGTCGGCAACCAGGTCGTGGTCTTCCGCAAGGACGGACCCAACGCCCATTGGCTGATGGGCTATCAGGTGGGGCTGCCGGCGGGGGTCACGCTGCCCCAGGGCGAGCTGCGCGGCCTGCTGCCCGAGGCCGACGCCAAGGCCTTCACCGACGCGACCGGGCGGCTCGGCGTGTTCGTCCAGACGGGGGTCGAGCCCCCCGACCTGTCGGTGAGCCAGCAGGTGCGGGACCTGCGGGCCACCCTGGTGCGCAACGACGTCGCCCACGTGTCCCGGATCGAGACCGGGTGCGTCCTCTACGAGGACACCGACCCGCGCACGGGGGTGTCGCCGGCCGTGTTGGCGTTCGGGGTGGGCCAGGCCAAGGTGGCCGTGGTCGCGTTGGCGTGCGACCAGACCTACCACGCGGCGGCCGGGCGGACCCTGCGCTGGCCGCCGAGCCTCGCGCCGATCTACAACGTGCCCGAGGCGCCCAGCCTCAAGGCTCCGTTCGTCGTCACCGCGGTGCTGGTCCAGGAGCCGGACAGCCCGATCCGGGTGCTCGGCGTCGACTGGGGCTACACCATCTGAGCGGGCCCCGCCGGCCGGGGACAGCGGCCAGCAGATCGGACGGCGGCCAGAAGATAACGGAACGTGATCTGCGCCTCGCCCCGCAGATCGTTCCGCAATCGTTAACCTGCCCTCAGCCTCGGGCGCCCCCGGCGTCCGCTGGTTGCCAGAGCGCCGATCCGCAGGTTGCTCTGCCTGCGGTGACCGAAGCGGTCCACCGGCCATGTCGGGTCACCGGACATCACCCATATCGCCGTGCTGGCCCTGGCCGAATCTTCCCCGGCAGGACGGCTATCACTCTCTTCGTGAGGCTCCCATGGACCTTCGTGATGCCATCCGGACGCAGCCGATGCGTCCCTTCCAGATCGCTGCCATCGCCGTCTGCATCGCCATCTCGATGATCGACGGCTACGAGATCCTCGTCATGGGCTTCGTCGCCCCCCACCTGTCCAACGACTGGGGGGTCAGCCAGGTCGAGGTGGGCTACCTGCTCAGCGCCGGGCTGTTCGGCATGGCGGTCGGCGCGGTGTTCCTCGCGCCGCTGTCCGACACCTTCGGTCGGCGCAAGTTCATCCTCGGCTCGCTGCTGTTCATCGTCGTCGGCATGGCGGCCTCCGGGATGGCGACCAGCGTGCCGATGCTGCTGGTCTTCCGGGCCTTCTCGGGCCTGTTCCTCGGCGGCATCGTCCCGTGCCTGAACACCATGGCCGCCGAGTTCAGTTCGACCAAGCGGCTGGGCGTCGTCATGGGCATCTATGGCGTGGGCTTCCCCGGTGGGGCCGCCATCGGTGGCTCGTTGACGACCTGGCTGGTGGGGCTCGGCGACTGGCGCACCCCCTTCTTCTTCGGGGCGGCGGTGACGCTGCTCATGGCCGTCGTCACGTTCTTCCTGCTGCCCGAGTCGATCCACTGGATCACCGAGAAGCACCCGAAGGACGGCGTGCGCACCTACAACAAGATCAGCGCCAAGGTCGGCCTGCCGCCGGTGGACGTGCTGCCGCCGCCGCACGGTGGCGCGGAGACCAAGCGGCTGGGTCCGGCCCTGTTCACCGGCATCATGAAGATGCGCACCACCTGGCTGTGGATCGGGTTCATCTGCCTCAGTTCGGGCCACTACTTCGCCAACACCTGGACCCCCAAGCTGATCAGCGACGCGACCGGGCAACCGTCGCTCGGCGTCGACGCCGGGGTGCGCGTGCTCATCGGTGGCGTGCTCGGTGCGCTGCTGTTCGCCGCCCTGTCGATCTACATCCGGCCCCGGCTGGTCAGCATGACGTTCATGTTCGCCGGCACCATCGCCTTCACCCTCTTCGCGTCGAACTTCGAGTCGGTCGGTGTGGCGCTGGTGTTCGCGATCGGCGTCGGCATGTTCGCCAACGGTGGTCTGGCCAGCTTCTACGCGATCAGCCCGACGATCTATCCCGCCGCGGTGCGGGGTGCGGCCGTCGGCCTGATGATCGGCCTGGGCCGGTTCGCCTCGATCATCGCGCCGGTGGTCACCGGCTACCTGCGTGAGGCAGGCATCAGTGCCCCCGCGATCTACAAGGGCTTCGCCGGCGTGCTCGTGCTCGCGGGCATCGCGGTGTTCCTGCTCGACCGTTCCTACCGCGGTCGCAGCGAGGACCCCGAGACCCCCAACCGCACCATCGCCGAGGAGCGGCAGTTGGCCGACGCCCAACGCACCTGAGCCGGACGCCGACCGGGCCGTCCGGGCCGACCGGGCCGACCAAGCGCTGAGCCGGCGGTCCGGACCGGGCCCGAGGGCGGCTGGGCGGGCCGCATGAGAGGGTGGGCAGCGTGCCTGCGCCCACCCGATCCGTGCTGCGTCGCGGGCTGTCGGTCATCGCGCGAGGGGTGCGGGAGCAGCCGCGGTGGTTCGGGCTCGCGGTGATCGGCTCGGCCGTCTACGGCGTCATGACCGGGGCGATGGCCTGGGTCATCGGGTGGCTCACCGAGACCGTCATCGGTCCCGCGGTGGCGGCTCGCAGCATCGCCGCCGACCGGCTGTGGCTGGTGGCGCTGGTCGTCACCGGCGTCAGTCTGCTCAACGTCCTGGGCATCGTGCTGCGGCGCACCATGGCGGGCATCGCCATGTTCAACCTGGGGGCGAGCTACCGGCGGCGGGTCACCCGGCAGTACCTCGACCTGCCGCTGCGCTGGCACCACAAGCACCCCTCGGGGCAGCTGCTGTCCAACGCCAACGCCGACGTCGAGGCGACGTGGAACGTCTTCGCGCCGCTGCCGATGGCCATCGGCGTGGTCGTCATGCTGGCCTTCGCCGCGGTCCAGATGCTCGTCGTCGACCCGGTCCTGGCGGCTGTCGCGATGGTGGTCTTCCCGCTGTTGTTCCTGGCCAACGCCCTCTTTCAGCGGGCCATGTCACCGCGGGTCACCCGCGCCCAACAGCTGCGCGCCGAGGTGTCCGAGGTGGCGCACGAGAGCTTCGAGGCGGCCCTGGTCGTCAAGTCACTGGGCCGCGAGGACGCCGAGGCGAGCCGCTTCGCCGAGGTGACCGACCGGCTGCGCGACGCGAACATCGCGGTGGGCCGCACCCGCGGCACGTTCGACCCGGCCATCGAGGCGATCCCCACGGTCGGCACCCTGGCGGTCATCGCCGTCGGCGCGCTGCGCGCCGCGGACGGACACGTCAGCGCCGCCGAGGTGGTCCAGATCGCCTATCTGTTCAGCGTGCTGGCCTTCCCGGTCCGGGCCTTCGGCTGGCTGCTCGGCGAGCTGCCCCGCTCGGTCGTCGGCTGGGAGCGGGTCAACGCCGTGCTGCGGGCCAGCGGGTCGATGCCGCACGGTCCGCGGTCGCTGCCCGAGCCGACCGCCGGGGCCTGGTCCGGCCAGCGGCTGCACTACGCCTACGAGATCGACACCCCCGAGGGCGGCACCGAGCTGGCCCCGGCGATCCACGGGGTGAGCCTCGACGTGGCCCCGGGGAGCACGGTCGCGATCGTCGGCCCGACCGGCTCGGGCAAGTCGACCCTGGCCAACCTGTTGGTCCGGCTCGTCGACCCCGACTCGGGACGGGTCTGCGTCGACGGGGTGGACCTGCGTGAGCTGCAGCGGGGCGCCCTGGCCGGCGCCGCGGCATACGTGCCGCAGTCGACCTTCCTGTTCGAGGACACGGTGCGCGGCAACGTCACCCTCGGCGCGCAGCACACCGACGCGCAGGTGCGCGAGGCGCTGCGGGTCGCGCAGGCCGACCGCTTCGTCGCGCGGCTGCCCGACGGCCTGGACACCCGGGTGGGGGAGCGGGGCGCCAACCTGTCCGGGGGTCAGCGCCAACGCATCGCGCTGGCCCGGGCCGTCGTGCGCCGGCCGCGGCTGCTGCTGCTCGACGACGCGACGTCCGCGGTGGACCCGAGCGTCGAGCAGGCCATCCTCGGGGCGCTGCGCGCGGCCGCGACCGGCATGACGGTCGTCGTCATCGCCTATCGGATGTCGACGATCGCGCTCGCCGACGAGGTCGTCTACGTCGAACACGGCCGGGTCGTCGACCACGGTCGACACGACGAGCTGGTGCGCCGCTGCGCGGGCTACGCGCAGCTCGTGTCCGCCTATGCCCGCGAGGCGGCCGAGCGCGCCGCGGTCGCGGCTGACGAGGAGCCCGGCCAGGGCCGGGACGGCGGGCCCGAACCGGCCGAGCAGGTGGAGCGATGAGCCGCTTCGAGCCGATCGTCGACCACACCGGCATCGACTCCGGCGCCGAGCTGAGCGCCTGGCAGACCATCCGGCGTGGCGTGCAGCTGTCCCCGGAGCTGACCCAGGGCCTCGGGCTGACCCTCGTGCTCGCGGTGCTGTCCACCCTGGGCCGGGTGCTCATCCCCTTCGTCGTCCAGCGCTCGACCGACGAGGGCATCCTCGCTCCGGGCGGACCCGACCCGGGCCGGGTGGCCCTGTGGGTCGGCATCGCCACCGTCGGGGTCGCCATCACCGCGGTGAGCGCGTATGCCGTCAACGTGCGCCTGTTCGTCGCGTCCGAGAGCGGGCTGGCGACGCTGCGGATCGCCGCGTTCCGGCACATCCACGACCTGTCCGTGCTGACCCAGAACACCGAACGGCGTGGCTCGCTGGTGTCCCGGGTGACCTCCGATGTCGACACCATCTCGTTGTTCGTCCAGTTCGGCGGCCTCATGCTCGTCATCAGCATCGGCCAGATCACCCTGGCGACCCTGCTCATGCTCTTCTACAGCCCGCTGCTCGGTGCCGTCGTCTGGGCCTGCTACGTGCCGCTGTTCCTGCTCATCCGGCACTTCCAGGGTGTCGTGGGGCGGGCCTACACGCAGGTCCGGCAACGGGTCGGCGACCTGCTCGGCGCGGTCTCCGAGGCGGTCGTCGGGGCGTCGACGATCCGCGCGTACGCCGTCGAGGAGCGCACCGCGCAGCGGGTCGACGTCGCCATCGAGGCGCATCGCTCGGCGGCGATCAGCGCCCAGATCCGCGCGGTCGCGGCGTTCGCCTCGGGCCAGTTCGTCTCCGGGCTGACCACCGCCGTCGTCCTCGTGGTCGGCACCGTACTGGCCGTGGACGGTCGCCTGACCCTGGGGGAGTTGCTGGCCTTCCTGTTCCTGGTCAACCTGTTCACCATGCCGGTGCAGCAGGCCACCGAGATCCTCAACGAGATGCAGAACGCCGTCGCCGGCTGGCGCCGGGTCATCGGCATCATCGACACCACGGCGGACGTCGCCGACCCGGGCGAGCACGGCACGGCCCTGCCGCGCGGGCCGATCACGGTCGACTTCCAGCGGGTGGGGTTCGCCTATCCCGGTGGTGAGCCAGTGCTGCACGAGGTCGACCTGCGCATCGAGCCGCGCGCGCGGGTGGCCATCGTCGGCGAGACCGGGTCGGGCAAGTCGACCCTGGCCAAGCTGCTGACCCGGCTCATGGACCCGTCCTGCGGCCGGGTGACCCTAGACGGCGTGGACCTGCGCGAGCTGCGGTTCGACTCGCTGCGCTCCCGGGTCGTGCTCGTCCCGCAGGAGGGCTTCCTGTTCGACGGGACCCTGCTGGAGAACGTCCGCTACGGCCGGCCCGAGGCCACCGAGCAGGACGTGCACCTGGCGCTGACCGAGCTCGGCCTCGACTCCTGGGTCGAGGGTCTGCCGTTGGGGTTGCGCACCGAGGTGGGCCAGCGCGGCGAGTCGCTGTCGGCCGGGGAGCGGCAGCTCGTCGCGCTGGCGCGGGCCTATCTGGCCGACCCGGACCTGCTCGTGCTCGACGAGGCCACCTCGGCGGTCGACCCGTCCACCGAGGTGCGGCTGCAGCGGGCCCTGGACTCGCTGACCCGGGGGCGCACGTCGATCGCCATCGCGCACCGCCTCTCGACCGCCGAGGCCGCCGACGAGGTGGTCGTGGTCGACGCCGGCCGGATCGTCGAGCGCGGCCCGCACCGCGAGCTCGTCGCCGCCGGCGGGGTGTATGCCGCGCTGCACGCCTCCTGGGCCGGCCAGCAGCGCGGCTGACCCGGTCACCCGGCGCCGACCAGGGCGATCCGGACCAGGCCACGCACCGAGTTGGCCAGCCACAGCCGGCTCGCCCGACGCAGGTCCGGGACGGTCAGCACCCGCTCGGCCACCTCGCCCCGGTCGAGCAGCTCGGCCCGCAGGGTGCCCGGCAGCAGCCCGCAGGACAGCGGTGGCGTCCACCGGCCGCCGTCGAGCTCGACGACGAGGTTGCCGATGGTCAGCTCGGTGACCTCGCCGCGCTCGTTGAGCAGGATGACGTCCTCGACCTCCGGGTGCACCTGCCGGGCCGCGGCGAGCGCCTGCTCGTACACCTGGCGCCGGGTCGTCTTGTGCCGCAGGAACGGGTCGCCGGACCACACCGGGGCCACCGCCAGCGCGACCGGCCGCGGGCCCGGACCCCCCGGGCCCGGATCCCCGGTCGGTAGCGCGCCGACCGTGACGTCGTGGTCCCCCTGGGATCCGAGGGTCAGGCGCACCCGGGCGGGCCCCCCGGCCGGGGCCGCGAGGTGCTCGCCGACGGCCCGGCGGTCCAGCGGCCAGCCGAGCCAGCCGGCGCTGGCGGCCAGCCGGTCCAGGTGCCGGTCCAGCCGGACGATCCGGCCGCCCTGGGCCCGCATCGTCTCGATGAGCCGGAGCCCCGGTTGCCGGGACTCCGGCGCCAGCGGGGCGAGCACCGCCGCCTTGGTCAGCGCCTCCGCGTACTCGTCGGTGCCGCGGGAGTCCCAGACGACGCCGCCGCCGACGTCGTAGCGCGCCCGGCCGTCCCGACCGACGACCAGGGTGCGGATCGCGACGTTGAGGGCCGCCCGGCCGCCGGGCCACACCACCCCGACGGCGCCGCAGTAGACCCCCCGGGGCCGGTCCTCGAGGTCGGCGATGAGCTGCATCGTGCGCACCTTCGGCGCCCCGGTGATCGACCCGCACGGAAACAGGGCACCGAGCAGGTCGACCAGGTCGACGCCGGCGCGGGCCCGGCCCCGCACCGTCGAGGTCATCTGCCACACCGTGGGATAGCTCTCGATGTCGAAAAGGCTTGGCACGCTGACCGATCCGGGCTCGCACACCCGCGCGACGTCGTTGCGGAGCAGGTCGACGATCATGAGGTTCTCGGCGCGATCCTTGCGGCTGTCGGCCAGGTCGTCGCGCAGCGTCGCGTCGCGCGCGGGGTCGGGGTGGCGCCGCCGGGTGCCCTTCATCGGCCGGGTCACCACATCCGTGCCGTCCCAGGTGAAGAACAGTTCGGGGGAGGCCGAGAGCACCCGGTGCGCACCGGTGTCGACGAACCCGAACCAGCCGTGGCCCTGCGCGGCGCACAGGTCGCGCCACGCGGCATACGCGTCCCCGGCGAACCGGCCCCGCAGCCGCATCGTGTGGTTGACCTGATAGGTGTCGCCGCGCGCGATCGCGGCTCGCACCGCCGCGACGGAGGCCGCATAGGCGTCGGCTGCGGTGCCCGGGCGCCAACGGGAGACCAGGTATGCCGCGTCCCCGGCCGGCGATCCACCGGCACCGCCCGGGCGGTGCGCCGGCAGGGGGGTCCGGTGCAGGCCGAACCACACCAGCGGCATCCCCGAGCCGGACCGCACCCGCATCGCCGGATCGAACGCCGGAGCTGCCTCGTAGGACACGAACCCCACCGCGTGGCAACCGGATTCGCAGGCGTCGACGACCCGGGCCAGCGCCGGCAGCACGTCGGCCAGGCGGTCGGCGCGCACGACGGCGACCGGCTCCCCGAAGCGCAACGACCCGGCCTGACCCGGGGGAGCCCACGGCAGGTCGACGGCGGCCCGGACGGTCACCCGGCCGCCGGGTCCGGGCACCGGCGCGGGGTGAGCACGGTGGCCCGCCGGGCGTCGGCCGCGACGACGGTGGACATGGTCCACCAACCTACGCCCCCGGCGGCGGGGCAGAATGGCCGTGTGCCAGACCGCCACAGCTTCACCGGACCGGACGAGTCGACCCGCCGGGCGGCCCAGCGACCCAGCCTCGACCCCCAGCTGGCCGCGCTGCTCAAGCGCGACTCCCAGGGCCTGGTGGCCGCGATCGTCCAGCAGCACGACACCGGCGCGGTGCTCATGCTCGGCTGGATGGACGACGAGGCGCTGCACCGCACCCTGACGACGGGCCGGGTGACCTTCTGGTCACGCTCCCGGGGCGAGTACTGGCGCAAGGGCGACACCTCGGGGCACCTGCAGCACGTGGTGTCGGTCTGTCTGGACTGCGACGGGGACGCCCTGCTGGTGCGGGTCGACCAGGTGGGCGGCGCCTGCCACACCGGCGACGTGTCGTGCTTCGACGCCCGGCAGTTGCCGGTCACCGGCGGGTCGGCGGGCGCCGCCGGCGAGGCGGACTCGTGAGCGAGGTCCACGCCGAGCTGGGCTGGGGGACCACCTGGCCGGGTCTTGCGCTGTTCACCGAGCTGGCCCGCGACCGCCGGGTCATCCCGGTGTGCCGCCGGCTGCTCGCCGACGGCGAGACCCCGATCGGGGTCTATCGCAAGCTGGCCAAGGGCCTGCCGGGCACCTTCCTGCTCGAGTCGGCCGAGCACGGCGGGGTGTGGTCGCGCTACTCGATCGTCGGCGCCCACAGCGCCGCCACCCTCACCGAGCTGGCCGGGCAGGCCCACTGGATCGGCGACCCGCCGGTCGGCGTGCCGACCGACGGCGACCCGACGATCGCGCTGCGCGACACGGTGGCCGCCCTGGCCACCCCGCGGATCGCCGGGCTGCCGCCGCTGACCGGGGGCATGGTGGGGGCGATCACCTATGACGCGGTGCGCCGCTGGGAGCGGGTGCCCGACACCGGCGTCGACGAGCTGGGGCTGCCCGAGATCGGCATGGTCCTGGCGACCGACCTGGCCGTGCTCGACCACGCCGACGGCTCGCTGCTGCTGGTCGCCAACGCGGTCAACTACGACAACACCGACGAGCGGGTCGAGCAGGCCTGGACCGACGCGGTGGCCCGGCTGGACCGGATGAGCGCCGAGCTGGCCGAGCCGGCCCCGAGCACCGTCGCGGTGCTCGAGCCGGTCGACGCGCCGGTCACCAGTTCGCACACCCAGGAGCAGTTCCACGACATCGTCGAGCGCTGCAAGGAGTCGATCCGGGCCGGCGACGCGTTCCAGATCGTCGTCAGCCAGCGCTTCTCCACCCCGTGCGACGCCGCGCCGGTCGACGTCTACCGGGCATTGCGGGCGGCCAACCCGAGCCCGTACATGTATCTGCTGCGCCTGCCGCAGCCGGACGGCACGGCCTATGACATCGTCGGCAGCAGCCCCGAGGCGCTCATCAAGGTCACCGGCCGGCAGGCGATCACCCACCCGATCGCCGGCTCCCGGCCGCGCGGCAAGACCCCGGAGGACGACGTGCGGCTGGCCGACGAACTGGTCGCCGACCTCAAGGAGCGGGCCGAGCACGTCATGCTCGTCGACCTGTCCCGCAACGACCTGCAACGGGTCTGCCGGGCCGGCACCGTCGACACCGTGGAGTTCATGACGACCCGCCGCTACAGCCACATCATGCACCTGGAGTCGACGGTCGTCGGCGAGCTACGGGCCGACCGCACTGCCTTCGACGTGCTGGTCGCCACCTTTCCGGCCGGCACCCTCTCGGGCGCCCCGAAGCCGCGGGCCATGGCGCTCATCGACGACTACGAGGGGCTGCGCCGCGGCGTCTACGGGGGAGTGGTCGGCTATCTCGACTTCGCCGGCGACATGGACATGGCCATCGCGATCCGCACCGCGGTGATCCGCGACGGCGTCGCGCACGTCCAGGCCGGGGCGGGCATCGTCGCCGACTCGGTGCCGCAGATGGAGTTCGAGGAGTGCCAGCACAAGGCCGCGGCCGGGTTGCGCGCGGTCCGCGCGGCCCGGGGGATGCGAGGCGTGGGGTGCGGCTGACCAAACGCGCCGGGCTGCTGCTGCTGGCCGGGCTGCTGGCGGCCTACCTGGGGTCGTTGACCCAGCACTGGCTGGTCGGGACGACCAGCGACCCGGTGCTCGGGGCGCGGCGGCTGGGTGCCACCGGCGCGGCGCTGGCCCCGGGCGCCACCGCGGTCGCCCTGGTGGTCGGCGCCGCGGTGGTGGCGCTGGCCACCACTGGACCACGGCTACGGTATGCCGCGACCGGGCTGCTGCTCGCGGCCTCGCTCGGCGTGGCCGGGCTCACCGTCCAGCCGATGCTCGACCCCGCGACCGCGCTCGGGCGTCAGGTCGCCGACGGGGCCGGCCGCGCCGGCTCGGTCGTGTCGGTCGACGCCCAGCTCACCTGGTGGGCCGGGGTGGGTGTCCTGCTGGCCGTGCTGCTGCTGCTGGCCGGGGCTGCGGTGGGCTGGTCGGCCCGTCGGTGGTCCGGGCTGTCCGGGCGGTTCGAGCGGTCCGGTCGGTCCGGGGGCGCCGGCGAGTCCCGGGTCGCCGGCACGCGGCGCACCGCCTGGGACGAACTGAGCGACGGTCGCGACCCGACCGGGTGACCCGCCCCGGGAGGGCCAGGACCGCGCGACCCTCGACACCCCGGGTCCCACCCGCCGGCCGGGTGACCTGGCAGAATGCCGACCTGACAGAATGTCGCCAGCGCCGTGAGCCGGTCCGCCGGTCGCGCGCTGACACCGCCCGACCCGGCACCGCCCGACCCCGCGATCCGCTCCAGGAGGACCGTCCGATGGCCGACCACACCGACGACCCGCATGGGCAGAGCGTTGCTGCGTGGACGGCGGTCGCCATCATGCTCGTCGCCGCCGCGATCATGGCTTGGGCCGTCATCGCCGCGCTGCCGTGGCTGTTCTGGGTCGGGGCCGCCCTCGTGCTCGTCGGGGCGATCGCGGGCAAGGTGCTGGCCATGGCCGGCTACGGGCTGGCCAAGCCCGAGCACGCCCGCAAGTAGCCCCACCCGGCCAGCCGCCGGCGCACTGGCGCGCGGGGGGCTCGGCAGTCGGTGCCGGGTGGTCGGCTAGGCTCCTGGGACGGCCTCGTCAGGGGGGCGTTCGACTGACGGCGAGAGAGGCGTGATCAGCATGTCCTACGGCAACCCACCACCACCACCGCCGGGCGGCGGCTCCTCCGGCGGCGAGCCGGGCGACTCGCCCTGGTCCGCTGCGCCCGGCTCCAACCCGGCCGCCGGATCGCCCTACGACTCCGGTCCGGCCGGGTCGCCCTACGGCTCACCGCCGCCCGCAGGCGGCCACGACGCTCCGCCGGCCTTCGGCCCGGGCGCCTACGGCGGCAGCAGCCCGGTGAAGCGCAACGACTCGGCGCTGTGGTCGATGGTCGCCGGCATCGTGTCCCTGCTGTGCTGCGGGGTCTTGTTCGGCCCGGTCGCGATCGTGCTGTCCCGCAAGGCGACCGCCGAGATCGCGGCCTCCGGTGGTCGCCAGACCGGGGCGGGGATGGCCCAGGCCGGGCTGATCCTGGGGATCATCGGCCTGGTCGGCTGGCTCCTGGGCATCATCCTGCGGGCCTCGGGCGCGTTGAGCAACCTCTGAGGGCGCCGTACCGTGACCGCCGAGCGCAGCCGGGCCGCCCTGCCCCCGCCGGGGGGCCGGGCGCCGCTGGCTGCCGCGCCGCCGGTGACCGGCCCTCGCGACCCGCAGCCGCGGCGTCGCTCCCGGTGGCGGTGGGCGTGGGTCCCCGCCGTCGCCGCCGGTGCCGGCTACCTCTACCTGGTCGACCCGCACCAGGGCGGCTACCCGGTCTGCCCGACCTACGCCCTGACCGGCACCTATTGCCCGGGCTGCGGCGGGCTGCGGGCGGCGCACGCGCTGCTGCACGGGGACCTGGCCCTGTCGCTCCAGCGCAACCCGATGGTCCTGGTGCTGCTGATCTGGGCCGCGGTCTGGGTGCCGCTCTGGCTGCGCCGCGGCCGGCCCCCGATCACCGTCGACACCTCGAGTTGGCGGTTCTGGAGCCTGCTCGCCCTGGTCGTCGTCTATTGGGTGGCGCGCAACCTGCCGGGCATGGAATGGCTGTCGCCCGTCTGACCCACCTGGAGCACCGTCGATGACCGCCCCGCCGCCCTCGCCGTGGTCGGGCCCCACCGGGGATCCCGACCCGCAGCCCTGGACGTCCCGGCCGAGGGACCCCGCCGCCGCCGACCCGGCGCCGGCGGCGCCGGACTACGCCGACCTCTACCAGCCGGACCCGAGCGTGCCCCCGTTGCCGCTCGGCCCGTGGCCGACCGCGCCGGGTGCACCCGGGTCGCCGACCGGCCCCGGCAGCCCCGCCGGTCCCCCGCCCGCCGGGCCAACCGGGTACGGGCCAACCGGGTACGGGCCAGCCGGGTACGGACCAGCCGGGTACGGACCAGCCGGGTACGGGCCGGCGGGGTACGGGCCGGCGGGCTACGGGCCACCGGGCGGCCCGGGCTACGGCTCGCTGCCCCCCACCGCCTACGGAGCCCCGGCCTACGGGTCTGCGGCACCGACCACTCCGGGCAACGCGACCGCCGCGTTGGTGCTGGGCATCATGAGCATCCCCGCGTCGGTGGGCTGCTTCGTCGGACTGATCCTGGGCATCCTGGCCATCGTCCTGGGGCGCCAGGCGACGCGGCAGATCGCCGGGTCGGCCGGACGACTCGGCGGGGCCGGCGCGGCCTCGGCCGGATTCGTCACGGGGATCATCGGCACGGTCCTGAGCAGCCTGCTGCTCCTGCTCGGGGTGATCAGCGTCATCACCGACCGTTGAGCGCCGTCGCCGGCGGGCTCCCGAGCCTCGGACGCGACCGAGCCGCGCACCGTGCCACGCCGTAGCCTGACCCCGTGCCCACTCCCACCGTGCTGGACGACATCGTCGCCGGGGTCCGCGCCGACCTGGCCCACCGCCGGGAGGTGACCAGCCTCGCGGCCCTGCACGAACGCGCGGCCGCGCAACCGCCGGCCCTGGACGCCGAGGCGGCCCTGCGCGCCGCCCCGGGGGTGGCCGTCATCGCGGAGGTCAAGCGGGCCAGTCCCAGCAAGGGTGCGCTCGCGGCGATCTCCGACCCGGCCGCCCTGGCCGCGGCCTATGCCGCCGGCGGAGCCACCGCCTGTTCGGTGCTCACCGAGCAGCGTCGCTTCCACGGGTCGCTGGCCGACCTCGACGCGGTGCGGGCAGCGGTGCGGATCCCGGTGCTGCGCAAGGACTTCATGGTCGACCCCTATCAGATCGTCGAGGCCCGGGCGCACGGCGCCGACCTCATCCTGCTCATCGTCGCCGCGCTCACCGACGCCCAACTGGTCGCCCTGCGCGAGCAGGCCGAGGCGCTCGGCATGACCGCCCTCGTCGAGGTCCACGACGCGGACGAGACCCGCCGCGCCGTCGACTCCGGCGCGCGGGTCGTCGGCGTCAACGCCCGCAACCTCAAGACCCTCGAGGTCGACCGGTCCGTCTTCGCCCGGCTGCGCCCCCGGATCCCCGACCAGTGCGTCGCGGTCGCCGAGTCGGGCATCCGGGGCGTCCCGGACGTGCAGGAGTATGCCGCAGCCGGCGCCCGGGCGGTGCTCGTCGGCGAGGCGCTGGTCACCGACGGTCAGCCGGCCGCGACCGTCGCCGCGTTCGCCGCGGTGCCGACCGGGCCGGCGAGCGCCACCCCGACCGCGGTGCGGACCGCGGCCGGGGCAGTGACCGCGGCCGCCGGGGACGGCGGCCTACCGGGGCGCGCCGCGAGCGCCGGGGGAGGGCGGCGATGAGCGACCCGGGACGCTTCGGCGAGTTCGGCGGGCGGTACGTGCCCGAGGCGCTCATCCCGGCGCTCGAACAGCTCGACGAGCAGCGGCGCAAGGCCGCGATCGACCCCGAGTTCGTCGGCGAGTTGGAGCGGCTGCACCGCACCTACACCGGCCGGCCGTCGATCGTCACCGAGGTGCCGCGCTTCGCGCAGCACTGCGGCGGCGCCCGGGTCATCCTCAAGCGCGAGGACCTCAACCACACCGGCTCGCACAAGATCAACAACGTCCTGGGCCAGGCGCTGCTGACCAAGCGGATGGGCAAGACCCGGGTCATCGCCGAGACCGGCGCCGGCCAGCACGGCGTGGCCACCGCCACCGCGGCCGCCCTGCTCGGGCTGGACTGCGTCATCTACATGGGCGAGGTCGACACCCAGCGGCAGGCCCTCAACGTCGCGCGGATGCAGTTGCTCGGCGCGCAGGTCGTGCCGGTGACCACCGGCAGCCGCACCCTCAAGGACTCGGTCAACGAGGCGCTGCGCGACTGGGTCGCCAACGTCGACACGACCCACTACGTGCTCGGCACGGTGACCGGGCCGCACCCCTTCCCCGAGATGGTCCGCGACTTCCACCGGATCATCGGGGTCGAGGCCCGCGGCCAGGTCCTCGACCTGGTCGGCCGGCTGCCCGACGCGGTCATCGCGTGCGTCGGCGGCGGCTCCAACGCCATGGGCATCTTCCACCGCTTCGTCGACGACGCCACCGTGCGGCTCGTCGGGGTCGAGGCCGGCGGCGAGGGCGTCGAGTCCGGCCGGCACGCAGCCCGCTTCTCCGGCGGCACCCGGGGCGTGCTGCACGGCGCGGCGACCTACCTGCTCCAGGACGACGACGGCCAGACCATCGAATCACATTCCGTGTCAGCGGGATTGGACTATCCGTCGGTCGGCCCGGAGCACGCGCACCTGCACGAGACCGGACGCGCCAGCTATCTCGCCGCCACCGACGAGCAGGCGATGCAGGCCTTCGCGCTGTTGTGTCGCACCGAGGGCATCATCCCCGCCATCGAGTCCGCGCACGCGTTGGCCGGGGCCATCGAGGTGGGCCGCGAGCTGGGTCCGCAGGCCGTCCTGCTGGTGTCGCTGTCCGGACGCGGGGACAAGGACGTGCACACCGCCGCGCGCTGGTTCGGGCTGCTGCCCGAGCAGGGGGGTATGCCGTGAGCGCCGGCTCCGAGGTCCTGGCCCGCTGCCGGCAGGAGGGCCGGGCCGCCCTGATGGGCTATCTGCCGGTCGGTTTCCCGACCGTCGCCGGCTCCCTCGAGGCCGTGCGGGTCCTGGTCGAGCACGGCTGCGACATCGTCGAGGTCGGCGTGCCCTACTCCGACCCGGTCCTGGACGGGCCGGTCATCCAGCGCGCCACGGAGACCGCGCTGGCCAACGGGTGTCACGTCGCCGACGCCTTCGCAGCGGTGCGGACGGCCACCGAGGCCGGGGGCGCGGCCTACGTCATGGCCTATTGGAACCTCGTGCTGCGCCGGGGCGTGCAGCGGTTCGCCGCCGACCTGGCCGCGGCCGGCGGTGCCGGGCTGATCACCCCCGACCTCATCCCGGACGAGGCCGGGCCGTGGCTGGCCGCCAGCGACCGGCACGGCCTGGACCGGGTCTTCCTCATCGCGCCCTCGTCGACCCCCGAACGGCTGGCCGTCGTCACCGAGGCCAGCCGCGGCTTCGTCTACGCGGCCTCGACGATGGGGGTGACCGGCACCCGCGAGAGCGTCGGCTCGGCCGCCGCCGGGCTGGTCGAGCGGGCCCGCGCGGTCACCGAACTGCCGATCTGCGTCGGGCTCGGCGTGTCCGACCGGGCCCAGGCGGCCGAGGTCGCGGGGTTCGCCGACGGGGTGATCGTCGGCACGGCGCTGGTCCGCGCCCTCGGCGAGCGCGGCCTGGACGGACTGGCCGAGGTGACCCGGGAACTCGCCGCCGGGGTGCGTGAGGGGCGCCGGTGACAGCGCGAGCGGCCCGCGTCCCGTGGTGGCTGCGGCCGGGTGCTGATCGGCTCGACTCGCGGCCGGCCACCGGGCTCGGCGAGGTGGTGGCTCGGGCATCGGTGGCGGGTGGGTGAGAATGGCGGGGTGAGCACCCCTGGCAGCCCCTCGCCCTCCGGCCCCGATCTCGACCCCGGGCACCGACGCAACCGCAACCTGCTGGCCGCCCTCGCGGTCGTGCTGGTCGTCGTCGGCGTGGTCGCCGTCGTGGTCATCGGCACCCGCAGCACCCGCCCTGCCGACCCGGCCGCCGCGGCCGCTGCCACGCTCGGCCGGTCGCCGACCCCCACCCAGCCGACGCCGACCAGCACGACCCCGGCCGCGACCCCGAGCGCGGTGGTGACGCCCGGAGCCACCGGCCCGACCGGCCCGACCGGTGCCCCCGCGGTCCCCAAGGGCGCAGCCGGCTTCGGCGGCCCGATGGTGGTCAGCCCCGGCGCCACGCCGCAGGCTCCGCTGCTGGAGATCTTCGAAGACCCGCAGTGCCCGATCTGCGCGCACTTCCAGGAGGTGTTCGGCTCGACCATCACCGCGATGGCCCAGGGCAACGAGGCGCGGATCCAGGTCTGGACGATGAGCTTCCTGGACGCCAACCTGCGCAACGACTCCTCGCTGCGCGCCGCCAACGGGGCCTTCTGCGCCGCCGACCAGGGCCGCTTCCTGGAGTACGCGGCGACGGTGTACGCCAACCAGCCGGTCTCGGAGGGCACCGGCTGGACCGACGAGCAACTGGCCGGGTTCGCCCGCCAGGTCGGCCTCGAGGGCGCCGCGCTCGCCCAGTGGACCACCTGCCAGGCCGCGCTGACCTACCACGCGCACGTCGACGCGGTCGAGGCCGCCGCCGAGCGGCGGGGGGTCACCGGCACGCCCACGGTCAAGCTCGACGGCGCCGTCCTGCAACTGTCCGGGCTGACCGCCGCCGACTTCCGCGCCAAGGTGACCGGAGCCACTCGGTGACCGGGGTCGCGGCGGGGGCCGCGGCATACGCCCTCGCCGTGCCGCTGGAGATCCCCAGCCCGACGACCGGGGTCTGGTGGCTCGGCCCGGTCCCCATCCGCGGGTACGCCATGTCGATCCTGGCCGGCATCGTCGTGGCGGTCTGGCTGACCGACCGCCGGCTCGCGCAGCGCGGCGGCCGGCCCGGCCAGGTGCTGGACATCTCGGCGTGGGCGGTGCCGTTCGGCATCGTCGGCGGCCGCATCTATCACCTGATCACCAGCCCGCAGGCCTACTTCGGGCCCGGCGGGCAGCCGCTGCAGGCGCTGCGGATCTGGGAGGGCGGCATGGGCATCTGGGGTGCCGTCGCCCTCGGCGCGGTCGGCGCCTGGATCGGGTGCCGCCGGCACGGGGTGGCGTTCCGCGACTTCGCGGACTCCGCCGCCCCCGGCCTGTTCTTCGCCCAGGCGCTGGGCCGGCTGGGCAACTGGTTCAACAACGAGGTCTACGGCCCGCCGACCGACCTGCCCTGGGGCCTGCGGATCCACGAGTGGGACACCTCGGCCGGGCACGCCGTCGTTGACGCCGCGGGCAACGCGGTGGTCAAGGGCATCTACCAGCCGACCTTCCTCTACGAGTTGCTGTGGTGCACGCTGCTCGGCTTGGTCCTGCTCCGGCTGGACCGGCGCCACGACTTCCGCCCCGGCCAGCAGATCGCGTTCGTGCTCATGGGTTACACCGTGGGCCGGCTGCCGATCGAGTTGATCCGAAGCGACGAGGCCAACCACATCCTCGGGTTGCGGGTCAACGTGTGGATGTCGGTGTTCATCTTCCTGCTCGGCGCCTGGCTCTACCGCCGGTCGGGGCGCCGGGAACCCCGCCCGGGCGAGGGCAAACGGGCCCCGGCCGAGACGCCGGCCGCAGGATCTGAGACACCCGCTTCTCGCGATCCGGGCTGACGCGTTCCGCGTGCTGGGCCGCCTCGCCGGTCGGGTAGTCTTCGGGAGCCTGGCCATCGCCGCCCAGCGCCCCCCCACACAGCCGCCCCCCTCCCCATGGGCGTGCCGTCGCACCGGGCCCAGGCGGCCCCCTCACAGGACGGTGATGCGTTAGATGCCCCACCCGCGCGCCCTTTTCACGGCCCAGCCCGACGACACCGGGCTCTACCGCCGCGAGCACGAGCACGACGCTTGCGGCGTGGCCATGGTGGCGACCCTGCGGGGCAGCGCGGGCCACGACATCGTCGAGCACGCCCTCACCGCCCTGCGCAACCTCGACCACCGCGGCGCCACCGGGGCCGACCCGCTGGTCGGGGACGGGGCCGGCATCCTCACCCAGATCCCCGACCGCTTCCTGCGCGAGGTCAGCGGACTGGACCTGCCACCGGCCGGCCGGTATGCCGTGGGGACCGCCTTCCTGCCCGTCGACCCGGCCCAGCGCGGCGAGTCGGTCGAGCGGATCGGGCAGTTGGCGCAGCAGGAGGGGCTGCGCGTCCTCGGCTGGCGCGAGCTGCCGGTCACGGCCGACCTGGTCGGCGCGGCCGCGCGGGCGGTGATGCCCCACTTCGCCCAGCTCTTCGTCACCGACGCCTCGGGGGAGCGAGCCGGCATCGAGCTGGACCGGTTGACCTTCGTCCTGCGCAAGCGGGTCGAACGCGAGCTGCCGGTCTACCTGGCGTCGCTGTCCTGCCGAACCCTGGTCTACAAGGGGATGCTCACCACCGGCCAGCTCGAGCCGTTCTTCCCCGACCTGTCCGACCAGCGGTTCGAGACCGAGCTGGCCCTGGTGCACTCCCGGTTCTCCACCAACACCTTCCCGAGCTGGCCGCTGGCCCACCCCTTTTTTAATGATGCGGCGACCACCGAGATCTACACCGTCAAGGGCAACCGCAACTGGATGCGGGCCCGCGAGTCGCTGCTGGCCAGCGACCTGCTCCCGGGCGACCTGGACCGGCTCTTCCCGATCTGCACCCCGGGTGCGTCCGACTCGGCATCCTTCGACGAGGTCCTCGAACTGCTGCATTTGGGGGGCCGCAGCCTGCCGCACGCGGTGCTCATGATGATCCCCGAGGCGTGGGAGAACCACGCCGACATGGACCCGGCCCGGCGGGCGTTCTACGAGTACCACTCCAACCTCATGGAGCCCTGGGACGGGCCGGCCTGCGTGACCTTCACCGACGGCACTCTCGCCGGGGCGGTGCTGGACCGCAACGGGCTGCGCCCGGGCCGCTATGCCGTGACCGACGACGGGCTGGTCGTGCTGGCCTCGGAGACCGGCGTGCTCGACCTGGACCCGGCCCGGGTCGTCAAGCGCGGCCGGCTGCAGCCGGGCCGCATGTTCCTGGTCGACACCGAGCACGGCCGGCTGGTCGGCGACGACGAGGTCAAGGCCGAACTGGCCGCGGAACACCCCTACGACGAGTGGCTGCACGCCGGACGGATGCAGCTGGCCGACCTGCCCGAGCGGGAGCACATCATCCACACGCCCCGGTCGGTGGCCCGCCGCCAGCAGACCTTCGGCTACACCCAGGAGGAACTGCGCATCCTGCTGGCGCCGATGGCCCGCACCGGTGGCGAGGCGCTCGGCTCGATGGGCACCGACACCCCGATCGCCGTGCTGTCCAGCCGGCCGCGCCTGCTGTTCGACTACTTCACCCAGCAGTTCGCCCAGGTGACCAACCCACCGCTCGACGCGATCCGCGAGGAACTGGTCACCTCGCTGGGCAACGTCATCGGCCCGGAGCGCAACCTGCTGGAGGACAGCGCCCACCACGCCCGCAAGATCGTCGTGCGCTTCCCGGTCATCGACAACGACGAGCTGGCCAAGATCGTCCACGTCAACGCCGACGGCAACCTGCCCGGCTACGCGACGCTCGTCGTCCGCGGACTCTACGACGTCAACGGTGGGGCCGACGCGCTGCAGACGCGCCTGGCGGAGATCTTCCGCGAAGTGTCCGACGCCATCGACCGGGGCGTGCGCTTCGTCGTGCTGTCCGACCGTGACTCCGGCCGCGACCTGGCCCCCATCCCGTCGCTGCTGCTGACCTCCGCCGTCCACCACCACCTGATCCGGGAGAAGACCCGCACCCAGGTCGGCCTGGTCGTCGAGGCCGGTGACGTCCGCGAGGTGCACCACGTGGCGCTGCTCGTCGGCTACGGCGCGGCGGCGGTCAACCCCTACCTGGCGATGGAGACCGTCGAGGACATGGTGCGCTCCGGTGCCCTGACCGGGGTCACCGCCGAGCAGGCGGTCAAGAACCTCATCAAGGCGCTGGGCAAGGGCGTGCTCAAGGTCATGTCCAAGATGGGCATCTCCACCGTCGCCTCCTACTGCGGCGCCCAGGTCTTCGAGGCCATCGGGCTGTCCCAGGAGCTGGTCGACCGGCACTTCACCGGCACGGTGAGCCAGCTCGGCGGGGTCGGCCTGGACGTGCTGGCCGCCGAGACCGCGGCCCGGCACGCCGTGGCATACCCCGTCGAAGGGGTCCACCAGGCGCACCGCACGCTGTGGGTCGGCGGCGAGTACCAGTGGCGCCGCGAGGGCGAGCCGCACCTGTTCGACCCGGAGACCGTCTTCCGGCTCCAGCACGCCACCCGGCAGCGCCGCTACGACGTCTTCAAGCAGTACACCAGCCGGGTCGACGACCAGGCGCAGCGGCTGATGACCCTGCGCGGGCTGTTCGAGTTCGCCGACGAGTCGGTCAGCGGTCGCCCCCCGGTGCCGCTGGACGAGGTGGAGCCGGTCAGCGAGATCGTCAAGCGCTTCCAGACCGGGGCGATGTCCTACGGCTCGATCAGCCAGGAGGCCCACGAGACGCTCGCCGTCGCGATGAACCGGCTGGGCGGCAAGTCCAACACCGGCGAGGGGGGCGAGGACGAGGAGCGGCTGCTCGACCCCGCCCGTCGCTCGGCGATCAAGCAGGTCGCCTCCGGGCGGTTCGGCGTGACCAGCCTCTATCTCACCGAGTCCGACGACATCCAGATCAAGATGGCCCAGGGCGCCAAGCCCGGCGAGGGCGGCCA
>CAZYHR010000057.1:0-458 GCA_964647395.1 uncultured Intrasporangiaceae bacterium
GCGAAGTCGCGGCCGGTGGCGACCCGTCGGCCGTCGACGCCGGTCAGCCGGGCCCCGAAGGGCTCCCGGGTGGCCTGCGGGGTGACCTCCGCCGCGACGTCCCAGTAGGAGGCGGCGACGAAGCCCATCCGCTCGCGCTCACGCTCGACGATCATCCGGGTCGCGACCGACTGCACCCGGCCGGCCGACAGGCCCTGGCGCACCTTGCGCCACAGCACCGGCGAGACCTCGTAGCCGTAGAGCCGGTCCAGGATGCGGCGGGTCTCCTGGGCGTCGACCAGCCGGTTGTCGAGGCTGCGGGTGGTGCCCACCGCCCGCTGGAT
Organism: uncultured Intrasporangiaceae bacterium; assembly: GCA_964647395.1. Classification (GTDB taxonomy): domain Bacteria; phylum Actinomycetota; class Actinomycetes; order Actinomycetales; family Dermatophilaceae; genus Phosphoribacter. The sequence continues at coordinate 324 of CAZYHR010000057.1, forward strand.
CGCCTCGCGGGTGATCTCGTGGAAGACCATCCGCTTGACCGGGATGCGCGGCTGCAGGGTCTCCAGCAGATGCCAGGCGATGGCCTCGCCCTCCCGGTCCTCGTCGGTGGCCAGATAGAGCTCGGAGGCCTCCTT
>CAZYHR010000057.1:468-21288 GCA_964647395.1 uncultured Intrasporangiaceae bacterium
GACGAGCCGCTTGAGCTCGGCGACCTTCTTGCGCTTGTCGGCGTCGACGACGTAATAGGGCTCGAACCCGTTGTCCACGTCGACCGCGAACTTGCCGAACGGGCCCTTCTTCATGTCCGCCGGCAACTCGCTGGGGTTGGGCAGGTCCCTGATGTGCCCGACCGACGCCTCGACCTCGAAGTCGCCCCCGAGGTATTCGGCGATCTTGCGGGCCTTGGCGGGCGACTCGACGATGACGAGCTTGCGCCCTTTGCCTGCTGCCACGGCATACCTCGTGCTTCCTGTGCCGACGTGCAGCGGATTCGTCGCTGCGCGGACGTCGGGCCGCCGTCACGGTATCCGATCACCACCGGCCGGCGCCCATCGGGTTGCCCCAAGGCCGCCCCGCGGCGCCACCGGGCCGCCTACAGTTGGCGGGTGAGCGGACGCACCCTCGGCTGGTGGCTGCGGGGGTTGGCGTTCCTCGGGGCCATCATCCTGTGGCTGCCCGGCGACTGGCCCGACCGCTCGGAGCCGGTCTGGCTGCTGCTGCCCATCCTGCTCGTCGGCGCGTCGGCCTGGGCGATCATCGTGCGGGAGCGGCGCCCCTACGCGCTGTGGGCGGTGGGCCTGGTCGGCGTGGTGGGCGGCACCACCGGCATCCTGGCCGCGGGCCTGCTCGTGCTGGCGATGCGCCGGCGGCTGGCCGAGACGCTGGCCGCGGCGGCGGCCGGGGTGCTGCTGGTCCTCGTCGTCAACGGCGGTCCCCTGGTGGCGGCGGCCACCCACGGCCGGGTCCGCACCGGGTCCGAGCTGGCGACCTGGATCATCGGGACGGTGGTCCTGGCCATCGTGCTGCCGACGCTGACCGGAGGCTTCCTCTACTCCCGCGACATGCGGATCACGGTCCTGCAGCAGCAGGTCATCGCCGAGCAGGCCCGCCAGGACCACCGCCAGGCCGAGGCGATCGCCCGGGAGCAGCAGCGGATCGCCGGCGAGATGCACGACTCGCTCGGTCACCAGCTGGTCCTCATCTCCATGCACGCCCATCTGCTCACCGCCAGCGAGGGGCGCGACCCGGCCCTGACCCTCGAGCAGGCGCGGGCGATCGGCAGCGCCGCCGGCGCGGCACTGTCCGACCTGCGCGCCGTCGTCCTGGCGCTGCGCGAGCCCGACCGGGACGGACCGGCCCCCGGCCACGCGGCGGTGGCCCGGCTGGTCCGCAAGAGCGTCGCGGCCGGCGGTCAGGTCACCCTGCTGGACGACCTGGCGGGCCGCGACGACCTGGCCGACCTGCCCGAGTCGGTGAGCACGACGATCTACCGGGTGGTGCAGGAGTCGTTGACCAACGCCCACAAGCACGCCCACGGGGCACCGGTCATCGTGCGGATCACCGGGGCGCCGGGCGACGTCGTCCGGGTCAGCATCGAGAACCCCCTCCCGGTCGCCGCGCCGGCGACGACCGGCAGCCGGGCCGGCCTCACCGCGCTGGCCGGTCGGGTGCATCTGCTCGGCGGCATCTTCGAGGCCGGGCCGCAGGACGGCGCCTTCCTCGTCGTCGCCCAACTGCCCTGGCAGGTGGTCCGGGCCACCGTGGCGGTGCCGGAGCCGGACTGACCCGCTGACCGCCCGGGGTCGTCGTGCCCTCGGCCCGCCGGGGTCTTAAGGTGGGCGGATGCTTTCGGCGGGACTGGATCGGGGCTGGGCGCTGCGGTCCGCGGCATACCTGGTGTTCATCGGCATGTGGACGTGGGGCGACTGGTCTGAGACCCCGTTCACCACCGCACGGCTGCTGTTGCTGCTCGCCCTGACGGTCGGGGTCTGCATGGCCATCGTCGAGCGCGAGCGGACCCGCAGCCTGCTGTTCATCGTCGGGCTCACCCTGGGCATCGCCTGGGGCACCGCCTCGGCGGTCGCGGTCGGGCTGTTCGCGTATGCCGTGCACCGACCGCTGCGCCGCGCCCTGCCGGCCATGGTGCTCGGGGCGGCGGGCATCGCCGTCCTGCACGTCGTGCCCGAGGTGGCCGCGGTGACCACCGGTCGGGTGCACGACCCGCAGGTGGCCGTCCCCACCGCCATGGTCAACGCGCTGTTCTCGGCCTTGGCTCCGGTCGTCATCGGGACCCTGCTGCGCGCCCGGGACACCCGCATCCACGAGTTGCAGGCCCGGGTGACCGCCGGCGAGGCCGAGCGGGAGCGCCGCGAGGCCGAGGCCATCGCCCGCGAGCAGCGCCGGATCGCCCAGGAGATGCACGACTCGCTGGGCCACAAGCTCGTGCTCATCTCGATGCGGGCCCAGGTCATCGCGGCGGCACCCGACACCGAGCCCGAACTGGTCGAGCAGATCGCCGACATCCGGCACACCGCCCGAGCCGCGCTGGCCGACCTGCGCGACGTGCTCGGCGCGCTCAGCCCGGCCGGCGGGGTGTCGACCATCGCGCAGCCCGGGGCCGAGGGCGTCGCGGCACTGGTGCGCCAGAGCACGACGGCGGGGGGCAGCGTGACCCTGCTCGACGAGCTGACCGGCCGTCCCGACATCGACTCGCTGCCGGAGGCCACCGGACGGGCCGTCTACCGGGTCGCCCAGGAGGCGCTGACCAACGCCCACAAGCACGCCCCCGGCGCGCCGGTGCTCATCCGGCTCAGCGGTGCTCCGGGCAGCGGCGTCCGGGTCGTCGTGGAGAACCCGGTCGACGGCGACGCCGACGGGCACCACCGGCCCGACGGCAGCGGCATCGGGCTGGCCGGCCTGGGGGCCCGGGTGCGGCTGCTCGGCGGCACCCTGTCGACCGAGCAGGGCGACGGGGCGTTCCTGCTCACCGCCCAACTGCCGTGGGAGGCGTCGGTCTGCTGACCGTCCCGTCCGCAGCGACAGGTATGCCGCCCGCGCCAGGTGCGCGGGCGGCATACCGGGGCCGTGCCGGGAGCCGGGGTCAGCTCGTGGTCGCCCCGCCCGTGGCCAGGCCCGGGATGTCGAGGATCTGGTCGGCCGGGGGCGCGCTGACCGCCGGCACCTTGTCCCAGTCGGTGAACTTGGCGCTGTCGATGTCCTTGTCGGTCAGCGACACCGGCAGCCAGGAGCCATCGGCGGCGATGAAGCCCTGACCCTCGGCCTTGCCCTTCTCCGAGGTGATGACGAAGGTCTTCTTGCCGTCGACGGTCTCCTCGCCGACGGTGCCGTCGTTCTTCTTGAAGTCGTTGAGCATGGTCTTGAGCATCGACTCGGTGGTGATCGACTGGAAGCTCGCGCGCATCGCCTCGGGCAGCTTGATGTACTTGGTCGACAGCTGGTCGGCGACGTTGGCCGGCACCCGGTTCTTGAGCATGGCGGCGTTGCCCTTGATGTACATCTGGCCGCCGGCCGAGATGATCTCGAAGTTCTCGTCGCCGTTGGTCATGGCGTACTTGCCGTTGCTGCCGTCGAGGCTGCCGGCGAAGTCGATGCTCATCTTCTTGCCGTCGCTGGAGCCGCTGGCGATGAAGTGGACCGACTTGGCGGCCTGGGTCGCGGTCTCGACCTTACTGATCAGCTCGGCGGCCGTGGCCGGCTTGGCCACCGCGGTGGTCGTCGGGGCCGCGGCCGTCGTGGCGCCGGGGGCGGTGGTGTTGGTCGTCGTGGACGAGCCGGAACCGCAGGCGGCCAGGCTGAGGGCCAGGCCGGCGGACGCGGTCCCGGCGAGCAGACGAGTGGTGAGCGACATGGAGCCTCCTTGACTGCGAGCCCCCTGCGGGCTGCGGCCTTAAACCGTAACGAAGTGGGGGCACGCGGCGCGAACCGGGTATACTTGAACCATCAACTTCAAGGAGGTCGCGTGTCCGCTGCGCCGGTGATCTATCTCAGCCACGGGGCTCCACCGCTGGCCGACGACCCCGTGTGGACGCGCGAGCTGGCCGACTGGTCGGCGGCCCTGCCCCGGCCGACCAGCGTGCTCATGGTGTCGGCGCACTGGGAGGCCGCGCCGATCGCGCTGTCCTCGACGACGGGTGCGCCCCTGCTCTACGACTTCTGGGGTTTCCCGCAGCGGTACTACGAGGTCACGTATGCCGCCCCGCCGGCTCCCGAGCTCGCGGCCCGGACCGAGCGGCTGCTGCGCGCAGCCGGGCACGAGGTGGCCCGGGACGAGTCGCGGGGGCTCGACCACGGCGCCTACGTGCCGCTGGTCGAGATGTATCCGGCGGCGGACCTGCCGGTCGTGCAGCTGTCCCTGCCGACCCTGGACCCGCGCCAGCTGTTCGCCGTGGGCGAGCGGTTGGCGCCGCTGCGCGACGAGGGGGTGCTCGTCGTCGGCTCGGGCTTCACGACCCACAACCTGCGCTGGTTCAACCCCCGGGCGGGTTCCGACGCGCCTCCGCCGACCGTGTCCGCGGAGTTCGACGCGTGGGCGGCCGAGGCGATGGCCGCCCAGGACGTCGACGCGATCCTCGACTTCGAGCAACGCGCCCCGGCCGCCCGCGAGGCCCACCCGCGCACCGAGCACTGGGCGCCGCTCTATGTCGCCCTCGGCGCCGCCGCCGGTCACGGCTCGGTCGCCAACCGCAGTGTCGTCGAGGGGTTCTGGTTCGGGCTGTCCAAGCGCTCCTGGCAGCTCGACTAGCGTCGACGGCCGGTCAGCCGCACGCGGGCCGGCAGGCCCGCTGGCCCATGGCGTCGAGGAACACCTGGCGGATCTCGTCGGCCGAGGCGGCGCGATAGCTCGCGCCGCCGGTGGCCTTGCTCATCCTGGCCAGCGCGTCGACGGGAGCGTCCGGACCGAAGGCGATGGTGATGACCGGCACCGGCCGCTCCGGCGAGGACTCCTGGGCCAGCGTGCTCACCAGGGCGTCGAGGGTGAGCTTGCCCTCGGTGTCGGCCCCGTCGGAGAGCACGACGACCGCGTTGACCCGGCCCGGGCTGTACGCGGCGCGGGCGGCGCGCACCGCGGCGAGCGTCGTCGAGTACAGCGCGGTGTCGCCGTGCGGGCGCAGCGAGGTCAGCCCGGCCAGCAACTTCTGCCGCCCGGCGGCGTCGAGCGTGGTGCGCCCGACCACCTCGCGATAGGGAGCGGCCCCGCCCTGGGCGGCCCGGTCCGAGAAGGCCCACAGGCTGACCTCGGTGGTGTCCGGGTAGAGCCCCATGCCGGTGCCGGCCGCGGACAGGGCGACCTGCAGCCGGGACGGCCCGGACCCGGTCCGCCCGGCGATCGGCCAGGCCATCGACCCGGACACGTCGATGACCGCGACCAGCCGCGCGTCCAGCCGGACCGCCGACAGCGCCGCCTCGGCCTGCGCGAGCGCGTCCTCGTCCAGCGGTCGAACCGCGGTCGTCACGGTGCCGTCGACCCCGCGGTCGCGGCCGAGTTCCAGCCCGCCCCGGCCGGCGGCGTCCCGGAAACCGGCCGCCCGCACCAGCGACTGGGCACTGGGGCGCAGCACCGCGTCCAGCAGCCGACCGGCGATCTCACGGACCCGCCCGTTGCCGGTCACCACGGCATACGGGAAGTCGTAGGCCGCCGAGCCGGCATACAGCGCGCGCAGGCGCGGCCCGGCCGGGGTGGCCGTCGACGTCGCGGTCGCCGTCGCGCCCGTGGTGGCAGCCGGGACGACGCTGGTCTCGGTGGCGGCCGCCGCGGAGCGCGGGCTGTTGGCCCGCCAGACGGTCTGCTCGGAGGTCGCCACCAGGGCGGGGGGCGGCTCCGGCGTCGGGACGGCCGTCGGCTGGCCGGTCGTGGTGGCCGTGGCCTCCTCGGCGGCGTGGCCGCCGTCGACGATCGCGGCCCGCATCAGCGCGCCGAAGGCGGCGCGACCCTCGGGCGCCCCAGCGGTGGCCTCCTGCAGGGCCAGCAGCGCACCGACCCGCTCGGGCGCCAGCCGGGTCGTCGCGAGCTGGACCACGGGAGGGCTCCCGCTCACGGCGTGCGCGAGCAGGTCTGCCGCCGTGGGGAATCCGTTGGGGTTGAGCTGCTGCGCGAGCTGGGCGGGCGCCGCCAGGACCAGCGGGCTGGACGCCACCGACGGGGCGTCGGCGACCGACAGCACCCCGTCCTGCCGGGCCCGGACCAGCCACAGGGTCGAGTCGGGGATCCACACGTCGGGGGCGCGCGTGGTGCCGAGCACCGCGAGCACCGCCGCGGGCTCGGCCCCGGACACGACGAACTGATCGCACATGGTGGTCCCGGCAGCGGTCTGGCGGGCGATCGCGGCGATCGTCGGCGCCAGATCGGGGGTGACCATGACCCGGACCATGGTTCGTTGCAGGCAGGCGTCGGCGGACACGTCGCTGCCGCTCCGGTTGACCACGAAGATCGCGCCCACGGTGAGCACGAGGGCCAGCGCCAGCACCGCGACGAGGAGCCTCGGCCGGGGCCCCAGAGGGGAGATGTGGCCCCGGCCGGGGTCGGTGGGTTGGACGGGGACGGCAGGCATAGCGTGCTCCTCCGCGTGGACCGGACACCTGCAAGGAAGTATGACGGCCCGCACGAGATACCCGGGGCCTGGCGGCGCCCCAACCTGCAGCGACCGGGTCAGCGCCGCCCCGCGGCCGACCCCGCCTGAGCGCGCACCCGCGCGATGACGTGCTCGGGGGCCCCCTGTCGGCGCAGCTGGGCGATCCGCTTGCGCAGCTGCGGGTCCAGGCCGGCGTCCCGGTCGGCCCCGTCCCCAGCCTCCGGCGCACCGGAGTCGGCCTCCTGCGCGTCCGGGTCGGTCGCCGCGCCGGCGAACTGCGCGGCATACAGCCGGGCATAGGCACCGTGGCGGGCCAGCAACTCGGCGTGCGAGCCCTGCTCGACGATGCGGCCGTGCTCCATGACCAGGATGACGTCGGCGTCCCGGATCGTCGAGAGCCGGTGGGCGATGACGAAGGACGTGCGGTCGGCCCGCAACGCCGCCATGGCGTGCTGGACGAGCAGCTCCGTGCGGGTGTCGACCGACGAGGTCGCCTCGTCGAGGATGAGCAGCGCCGGGTCGGTCAGGTGCGCGCGGGCGATGGTGATGAGCTGCCGCTCCCCCGCCGAGATGTTGCTCGCCTCGGCGTCCAGGACCGTGTCGTAGCCGTCCGGCAGCGAGTGGACGAACCGGTCGACGAAGGTCGCCCGGGCAGCGTCGAGGAGTTCCTGCTCGGTCGCGTCCGGCCGGCCGTAGGCGATGTTGTCGCGGATCGTGCCCCCGAACAGCCAGGTGTCCTGCAGGACCATGCCGACGCGGCTGCGCAGGTCGTCCCGGGTCAGGTCGCGAATGTCCACACCGTCCAACGTGATCCGGCCGCCGTCCAGCTCGTAGAAGCGCATGACCAGATTGACCAGGGTGGTCTTGCCGGCGCCGGTCGGGCCGACGATCGCCACCGTCTGGCCGGGCCGGACGACCAGGTCGAGGTGCTCGATGAGCGGCTTGTCCGGCCGGTAGGAGAAGGACACGTCCTCGAACCGGACCTCCCCGCGCGGGTGCTCGATGCGGACCGGGTGTGCGGTGTCGGGCTGCTCCTGCGGAGCGTCGAGGACCTCGAAGACCCGCTCGGCGGAGGCGACCCCGCTCTGCAGCAGGTTGGCCATCGAGGCCACCTGGGTCAGCGGCTGGGTGAACTGGCGCGAGTACTGGATGAAGGCCTGCACGTCGCCCAGCGACGTCTGCCCCGAGGCGACCCGCAGCCCGCCCAGGACGGCGATCGCGACGTAGGAGAGGTTCCCGACGAACATCATCGTCGGCATGATGATGCCGCTGACGAACTGGGCCCCGAAGGCGGCTCGGAACAACTCGTCGTTCTTGGCGTCGAACTGCGCCTGCATCTCGCGCTGGCGGCCGAAGACCTTGACCAACTGGTGGCCGGTGAAGGCCTCCTCGACGATCGAGTTGAGCTCGCCGGTGGCGTCCCACTGCTGCTTGAACAGCCGCTGGCTGCGCCGGGCGATGAGCGCGGTGAGCACCACCGAGACCGGGATCGTCACGAGCGCCACGAGCGCCAGCACCCACGAGATCCAGAACATCATCGCCAGCACGGCCAGCACGGTGAGCAGCGAGTTGAGCAGCTGGGACATGGTCTGCTGCATCGAGGTGGCCACGTTGTCCAGGTCGTTGGTGACCCGCGACAGCAACTCGCCGCGCGGCTGGCCGTCGACATAGGGCAGCGGCAGGCGGCCGAGCTTGGCCTCGACGGCCTCGCGCAACCGGAACATGGTGCGCTGCACGATGCCGGCCAGCAGCCAACCGGCGGCCCACATGAGCACCGACGACACGGCATACACGCCGAGCACGAGCAGGATGACCCGCCCGACCTCGGCGAAGTCGATGCCCTGGCCGGGCACGAAGTCGACGCCGGAGAGCAGGTCGGCCATCCGCTGCTCACCCTGGGCGCGCAGCCCCGCGATGGCCTGCTCGCGGGTCACCCCGGCGGGCATCCGGCTGCCGAAGAAGCCGGCGAAGATCAGGTCGGTCACCCGGCCGAGGATCTTGGGCCCGACCGCGCCGAGGATGACCGAGGCGACGGTCAGCGCGACGACCGCCCACACCTTGGCCCGCTCGGGGCGCAGCCAGCCGAGCAGCCGGCGCGCCGACGGTCCGAACGAGATCGACTTCTCGCCCGGTTGGCCCATCGCCAGGTGCGGCGGGCCGCCGTGCCGTCGCGGTCCGCGCCGGGCGTCGGCGGCCTTCTCCTCCGCGGTGCGCACGCCCTCGCTCACGCCGGCACCTCCTCGGCGGCCCGCTGGGACTCGACGATCTCCTGATAGGTCGGGCAGCCGGCCAGCAGTTCGGTATGCCGCCCGCGCCCCACCACCCGCCCGTCGTCCAGCACGATGATCTGGTCGGCGTCGACGATGGTCGAGACCCGTTGCGCGACAACGATGACGGTGGCCTCGCGGGTGATCGGCCGCAGCGCGGCCCGCAGCCGCGCGTCGGTGGCGACGTCCAGCGCCGAGAAGGCGTCGTCGAACAGGTAGATCTCCGGCCGGCGCACCACGGCCCGGGCGATGGCCAGCCGCTGGCGTTGGCCGCCGGAGACGTTGGTGCCGCCCTGGTCGATCTCGGCGTCCAGGCCGCCGTCCATCTCGCGGACGAAGTCGTCGGCCTGGGCGATGCGCAGCGCCGCCCAGAGCTGCTCGTCGGTCGCGTCGGGGTCGCCGTAGCGCAGGTTGCTCGCGACGGTGCCGGTGAACAGGTAGGGCCGCTGCGGCACCATGCCGATGCGCGACCACAGCGCGTCCGGGTCGGCGTCGCGCACGTCGACCCCGCCGACGAGCACCCGGCCGCCGGTGACGTCGACCAGTCGCGGCAGCAGGGTGACCAGGGTGGTCTTGCCGGCCCCGGTGGAGCCGATGATGGCGGTCGTCCGGCCGGGCTGCGCCTCGAACGAGACCTGTTGCAGCACCGAGACTTCCGCGCCCGGATAGCGGAACTCGACGTCCTGCAGGACCACCGACGCCGGCGACGCGAGCTCGGTGACCGGCGCGTCCGGCAGCACGATCGACGAGGGGGTGGTGAGCACCGCCATGATCCGCTCGGCCGACACCGCGGCCCGCGGGATCATCATCGACATCATCGTGGCCATCATGACGCTCATGAGGATCTGCATGAGATAGGACAGGAACGCGGTGAGCGCCCCCACCTGCATCTGGCCCTCGGACACCCGGTGCGCGCCGAACCACAGCACGGCCACGGTCGACACGTTGAGCACGAGCATGACGACCGGGAAGATCAGCGCCATGAGCCGGCCGACGTCCAGCGAGGCCTGGGTCAGCTCGCGGTTGGCCTCGGCGAACCTGGCCTGCTCGTGCCGCTCGCGGACGAAGGCGCGCACCACCCGGATGCCGGTGATCTGCTCGCGCAGGATGCGGTTGATCGAGTCGATCGAGGCCTGCAGCACGCGGAAGCGCGGCAGCATCTGCCGCAGCACCAGGCCGACGACCAGGGCGAGGACCGGCACGGCGACGGCCACCAGCCAGGACAGCCCGACGTCGGTGCGCAGCGCCATGACGACCCCGCCGACCATGGTGATCGGGGCGCCCACCATCATGGCCAGCGCCATGAACAGCACCATCTGCACCTGCTGGACGTCGTTGGTCGAGCGGCTGATCAGGGTGGGGGCGCCGAAGTCGGCGACCTCGCGGGCCGAGAAGCGGGCCACCTGCCCGAAGACGTCGGCCCGGGTGTCGCGCCCGAAGGACATCGCGGCGCGGGCGGCGAGGAAGACCGCGACCGCGGTCGCGACGATCTGGACCAGGCTGATGCCGAGCATGACCTGCCCGGTGCCGGTGATGTAGTCGATGTCCCCGCGCGCGACGCCGAGGTCGATGATCTCGCCGTTGAGGTTGGGCAGGTAGAGGTTGGCCAGGGCGCTGGTCAGTTGGAGCACCACGATGAGCACCAGGGCCACCGCGTGCGGGGCCAGCCGGGGCCGGATGAGTCGCCAGAGCATGGGTCCTTCTTCGTCGCCGCGTGGGTCGGGTTCAGCGGGAGAGGTATGCCGCGTCCGCAGGCCAGCCTGCGGCCTCACCCGGCGGTGGGGTCAAGGGGTTTTCGCCGGGTCCGGGGCGCACCCGACCCCGGACGGTGACGCCGTGCAGGAGCAGGTCGACGACGCGTTCGGCGGACATCGGCGGGCCGATGTCGCGGGGGTGGACGCTCATCATGACCAGGCCGCGCAGGATCTCGACGACCTCGGCCACCGGCATCCGGAAGCGCGCGGCGTCGGGGGCGATGAGCCCGGCGATGATGCGCTCGGCCTCGCGGGCGGCCTGCTGGTCGATGAGATCCCGGGGGTCGCCGAGCCGGTGCCGTTCGGCCGAGAAGGCGACGACGACCCGCAGGAACGACCCGGCCACCTCCTGCCACACGGCGGCGATCTCGCCGAGCCGCTCCGGCAGGGGCAGCGCCGGGTCGATCGCGGCGAAGCGGTCGAGGTGGGCGTCGCTGTGCAGGATCGCCTTGGCCGCCTCGGTGACCAACTCGTCCTTGCCGCTGAACACCCGGAAGAGGGTGCCCTCGGCGACGCAGGCCGCCGCGGCGAGTTGTCGGGTGGTGGCCGCCGGGCCGCGCTCGAGCACGACCGGGGCCACCGCCGCGAGGATCGCGGCGCGCCGGTCGTCGGGGGGCAGCGGGGCGGCCCGGGGCGGCATACCGGCAGGATAAGTGAGTGAGCACTCACTCACAAGTTCGGCGGGCGGTGCTCAGCGGAGCAGACCGTCGGCCACCAGCGCGTGCAGGGTCGGCAGCGCCGCCGTGACCGTGGCCGCCTCCTCGACGTCGAGGATCGCCGCGATGGCGGCCAGCGCCGCCCGGGCGGTGAGTTGGCCGTCGCAGACGCTGAGCAGCCCGGCCCCGACGGTGTCGAGGGGGACCTGCCGGCGCAGCCCGCCGCCCTGGCGGGCCAGGATCACCGCCGGGTGGTCGGCGCCGGGGCGGCCGTGGCGCTGCTCGGTGACGTCGGCGGCGACCCGCCACGGGGTGTCGAGCAGATGGGCGGCCCCGCCCTCGGCGATCGCGGTGCGGGCCTGCACGCCGGCGTCGACCGCCTGGCCCACGCCCGGGGCGACCGGCCCGGTGATCTCCTCGAGCTCGACCCAGGGCTCGCGTTCGGTCCGCGGGCGCTGCAGGGTGACGATGCCGAAGCCGATGCCTGCGACGTCGCGGTCGGCGAAGTCGGCCAGCCACGCGGCATACATGATCTCGTAGGCCGCTGCCCCGCTGCGCTGCCCGGCGTCACGACCCCACAGCTCGGCGTACTGCGCGGGGTCCTGCACGTCGCGCTGGATGACCCAGGCGTCCAGGCCGGTGCCCGCCAGCCACTCCCGCCAGCGGTCGCGCCAGTTCGCGCCGGCCCGGATCTCCCAGTTGCCGAGGAACTGGGCGATGCCGCCGGGCTCGAGGTGCGCCCCGACGCTGCGCACCAGGGTCTCGACGACCCCGTCGCCGACCAGGCCGGCGTCGCGGTACTGGTAGAGGGGGACGCCGGCCGCCCGGGGGGTGATGACGAAGGGCGGGTTGCTGACGACCAGGTCGAAGCGCTCGCCGGCCACCGGGTCGAGCAGGCTGCCGCGGTGCAACTCGAGGTCGACGCCGTTGAGCGCCGCCGTGAACCGGGCGAAGCCCAGCGCCCGCTCGGAGGTGTCGGTGCCGACGATCCGGTCGCAGTGGGTCGCCAGGTGCAGCGACTGCACGCCGCTGCCGACGCCCAGGTCGAGGGCGCGCGGCGCGTGCCGGCGCACGGTCCACTCGGCCAGCGTGGTCGAGGCGTTGCCGACCCCCAGGACGTGACTCTCGGTCAGCGGCCGGCCGGTGGCGATCTCGGACAGGTCGGAGGCGACCCACCAGGTGTGGCTCTCGTCGCCGTAGGGGCGCAGGTCGCAGGTGGCCCGCAGGTCGGCCCCCTCCGCGCGGGCCAGGCCCAGCCGGACCGCGCCGTCGGCCCGCAGATTCGGCAGGGCGCGGTCGGCGTCGTCCCAGGCCACCGGGAAACCCAGGGCGAGCAGCCGCGCGAGCACCGCCACCGGCTCGGGCCGGCCGCGGGTGGCCAGGTCGGCGGGCAGCCGTTGCTCGCGGTGCAGCGCCCCGGCAGCCACCTGCCCCAGCACCTGCTCGACCCCCTCCACGGTGTATGCCGCGGCCGCCAGATCGGTGCGCAGCAGCGGCAGGAGTGTCGGGTCCGGCTCTGGCGTGGGGCTCACGGTCTTCACCGTAGTGCGCGGCGGTCGGGCCCGGCGGCTGGGCTCGATCGGCGGGCCCGGTGGTCGGGTGGACTGCGCGCGGGCGGCGTCGGCCGGCTGGGCGGTCGGGCCGGGCGCGAGCGGCCCGACGCAGACCAGCAGGGCCGGCCCCCTCCGGGACGCCGGCCCTGCCCGTGCTGAATCCGCCCGGTCCGGGCGGGGGATCAGCCCATCGGCCGGTCGGTGACGAAGCTCGCTTGCGCGGTCTCTTCGCCCTGGATCGACAGGTCGCGGCGCTTGGAGAGCCAGACCGCCACGACGACGACGAGCAGCGCGACGATGGCGATGCCGTAGCGGATGGTGGGGTTGGCGCTGGTGCCCAGGGACAGGCCCACGATGGCCGGAGCGACGAGCACGGAGACGAGGTTCATCACCTTGATGAGCGGGTTGATCGCCGGGCCCGCGGTGTCCTTGAAGGGGTCGCCGACGGTGTCGCCGATGACCGTGGCCGCGTGCGCGTCCGAGCCCTTGCCGCCGTGGTGGCCGTCCTCGACGATCTTCTTCGCGTTGTCCCACGCGCCACCGGAGTTGGCCAGGAAGACGGCCATGAGACAGCCCGAGGTGATCGCCCCGGCCAGGAAGCCGGCCAGCGCCCCGATGCCCAGCCCGAAGCCGACGATGATCGGGGTCAGGGCGGCGAGCAGGCCGGGCGTGGCGAGCTCGCGCAGCGAGTCGCGGGTGCAGATGTCGACGACCTTGCCGTACTCGGGCTTGGCGGTGCCGTCCATGATGCCGGGGATCTCGCGGATCTGCCGGCGCACCTCGTAGATGATCGCGCCGGCGGCCCGGGTGACGGCGTTGATCGCCAGACCCGAGAAGAGGAACACGACCGCGGCGCCGATGAGCGCCCCGACCAGGGTGGACGGCTCGACGATGGCGGTCGCGAACGACGCGTCGAGGGTGATGCCGCGCGGGATCGAGCCGTCGGCGATCATCTGGCTGACCGTCGAGGTCCAGGCGTCGGTGAACGAGCCGAACAGCGCGGTGGCGGCCAGGACCGCGGTGGCGATGGCGATGCCCTTGGTGATGGCCTTGGTCGTGTTGCCGACGGCGTCCAGGTCGGTGAGGATCCGGGCGCCCTGCTCGTCGACGTCGCGGGACATCTCGGCGATGCCCTGGGCGTTGTCGGAGACCGGACCGAAGGTGTCCATCGCGACGATGACGCCGACCGTGGTGAGCAGACCGCACCCGGCCAGCGCGATGAAGAACAGCGCGAGCGTCGCCACGCCGCCGCCGAGCAGGAAGGCGGCGTAGACGGCGGCCCCGATGATCACGGCGGTGTAGACCGCGGACTCCAGGCCCACCCCGACGCCGGACAGCACGACGGTCGCCGGGCCGGTCAGCGAGGTCTTGGCGACGTCGCGGGTCGGCCGGGCGTGGGTGCCGGTGAAGTGCCCGGTGAGCCACAGGATGACCCCGGCCAGCGTGATGCCGAGGAACACCGCGAGGGTGGCCCGGATGCGCAGCCCGTCGACGGCGACCGAGCCGTCGGCGCCGAGCAGCGCCTGGGGCAGGTAGACGAACGCCGCGACCAACGACAGCACGGCCGAGATGACCGCCGAGATGTAGAACCCGCGGTTGATCGCGGTCAGGCCGTTCTCGTCGCCCTTGACCCGGGTGATGTAGACGCCGATGATCGCGGTGATCGCGCCGATGGCGGGGATGATCAGCGGGAAGACCAGGCCCTGGCTGCCCAGCGCCACGGAGCCGAGGATGAGCGCGGCAACCAGCGTCACGGCATACGACTCGAACAGGTCGGCGGCCATGCCGGCGCAGTCACCGACGTTGTCGCCGACGTTGTCGGCGATGGTCGCCGCGTTGCGCGGGTCGTCCTCGGGGATGCCGGCCTCGACCTTGCCGACCAGGTCGGCACCGACGTCGGCGGCCTTGGTGAAGATGCCGCCGCCGACCCGCATGAACATCGCCAGCAGGGCCGCGCCGAAACCGAAGCCCTCCAGCACCTTGGGCGCCTCGCCCTTGTAGAGGAGCACGACGATCGACGCGCCGAGCAGACCCAGACCCACCGTCGCCATGCCGACCACGCCGCCGGTGCGGAAGGCGATCCGCATGCCGCCCTCGCGGTCGCCCTGGCGCGCCGCCGCGGCCACCCGCACGTTGGCCTTGACCGCGAGCGACATGCCCAGATAGCCGATCATCGCCGAGAACAGCGCCCCGACGACGAAGAACAGCGACCGGCCGAGTTTGACCCCCATGTCGGGTGCCGGCAGCAGGAACAGCAGCAGGAAGACCAGCACCACGAAGGCGCCGAGGGTCTTGAACTGCCGGGCCAGATAGGCCTGCGCGCCCTCCTCGACGGCCGCGCCGATGGTGCGCATGTTGTCGGTGCCGGTGTCGGCGGCCAGGACCTGCGAACGGAACATCACCCCCATCGCCAGCGAGATCAAAGCGATGACGAGCACGACGATGACGAGCGTCTGGTCGGTGCCGGTAAAGGTCACGGACGAGGCCGCCGGGGGGCTGATGGAGAGCAAGTTCGGTCCTCCTCGACGCCGATGCGGCGTGTGCACAGGGAGCAGCCGGCCCGGGCGGCACGGCATTGTGTCGGCCCGAACATACCCGGTTGAGCACCGCTTCGGGCGGGCCGACCCGGGCTGTGACCGGGATCGCATCGAGATGTAAGCGATGAGATCGACCGGCCTGGTCGGGCCGGTGCGATCGGTGGCGGGTCAGGCGCGGTCGGCGCCGTCCACCGCGGTGAGGGTTGGGCGGATATCGAACACCCGGTCGAGTCCGGTGATGCCGAAGACCTTGAGGACCCGCTCGTTGTCGCTGACCAGGACCATGGACCCGCCGTGTTGACGCATGAACCGCAGCCGGCCCACGAGCACGCCCAGGCCGGTGGAGTCGAGGAAGGTCACCTGGCCGAGGTCGACGACCAGGTCGACCACGCCTTGGTGGATCTGCTCGTCGAGATAGCGACGCAGGACCGGCGCGGTGTAGACGTCGATCTCACCGGCGACGTGGACGATCGTGCGCTCCTGACAGGAGGAGCTGGACAGAGCCAGTTCCACGGTCACCCACCTTCCATTTCGCTGCCTACAGGCACGCTACCCCGGGAACGTACGGTTGACACAATGCCTGCCGTTCACCCACCATCCGCGTCGCCCGGGGACAGCGGTGCCCCGGGCCGGCCGGACCGCCCCGGCTTCGACCCGCGAACAGCGTTGTCCCGGCTGGCCGCCGGGGATCGGGCCGGTCGGTTGCGGTCCGTGCGCCGGCTACCGGCCCGGGTCGCCGACGACGTGCCGCTGCCCGATTGGCTGGCCCCACCCCTGGCCGGGGCGCTGCTGGCGGCCGGCGTCGACCGGTTGTGGGCGCACCAGGCGCAGACCGCGCAGGCGGCGCGGGCCGGCGAGCACGTCGTCGTCGCGACCGGCACCGCCTCGGGCAAGACGCTGGCCTTCCAACTGCCGATCCTCACCGCCGTGGTCGACGGGCAGGCCGCGGCCACCGGGCGAGGGGCGACGGCGCTCTACCTGGCGCCGACCAAGGCGCTGGCGCACGACCAGTTGGCCCGGCTCGATGCGCTCGCCGTACCCGGGCTGCGGGCGGGCGTGGTCGACGGCGACACCCCGCCGGAGCAGCGGCGCTGGGCGCGCGAACACGCGGCCTACGTGTTG
The DNA here is from genome assembly GCA_964647395.1 of uncultured Intrasporangiaceae bacterium. Taxonomy (GTDB): domain Bacteria; phylum Actinomycetota; class Actinomycetes; order Actinomycetales; family Dermatophilaceae; genus Phosphoribacter. Next base: position 16,760 of record CAZYHR010000057.1, read on the forward strand.
ACCAACCCGGATCTGCTGCACCACTCGCTGCTGCCCGGCCACGAGCACTGGGCGTCCTTCCTGCGGGCGCTGCGCTATGTCGTCGTCGACGAGTGCCACGTCTATCGAGGGGTGTTCGGCGCGCACGTCGCGCTGGTGTTGCGCCGGCTGCGGCGGGTGGCGGCGCGGTATCGGTCGGCGCCGACCTTCGTCCTGGCCTCGGCCACCGTGGCGCAGCCGGCCGAGCATGCCGGCCGGTTGATCGGTATGCCGGTGCGCCCGGTCACCGACGACGGGTCGCCTCGCGCTCCGGTCACCATCGGGCTGTGGGAACCGTCCGCCGCGACGACGACCGAGACTGGGCGGCTGCTGGCCGAGCTGGTCGGGTCGGGGGCCCGGACGGTGGCGTTCACCCGGACCCGGGCGGGCGCGGAGTGGACCGCGGCGGTGGCCGCGCGGGCGCTGGGCGGGGACCGCGTCGCGGCATACCGAGGGGGGTATCTGCCCGAGGAGCGGCGCGAACTCGAGGCGCAGTTGCGCGACGGGCGGCTGGCCGGGCTGGCCGCCACCACGGCGCTCGAGCTCGGCGTCGACGTCAGCGGGTTGGACGCGGTGCTGCTGGCCGGGTGGCCGGGCAGTCACGCGTCGTTCTGGCAGCAGGTGGGGCGCGCCGGGCGCAGCGGCCGGGAGTCGCTGGCGGTGCTCGTCGCTGCCGACGACCCGTTGGACCACTATCTCGTGGCGCATCCGGAAGCGGTGCTGGACAGCCCGGTCGAAGCGGCCGTGCTGGACCCGGGCAACCCGCACGTGCTGGCCGGGCACGTCGCGTGCGCGGCGGCCGAACTGCCGGTGACCGAGGCCGACGCGGCGGTGCTTGGGCCGGGCACGCCGGCGGCGGCCGAGGCGCTGGTGGCCGACGGCACGTTGCGTCGCCGGCCGACCGGGTTCTACTGGGCGCGGCCGGACCGGCCGGGTGACCTGGTCGGGCTGCGCGGGGTGGGGCGGCAGGTGCGGATCGTCGAGCGGCGGACCGGGCGGGTCCTCGGCCACGTCGACGCGGCCCGGGCCGAGCAGGTGGTGCACCGCGGGGCGGTGTACGTGCACCAGGGGCAGGCGCACGTCGTCGTGGAGTTGGACCCGGACGACGCGTGCGCGCTGGTGATCGCGGGGGATCCCGGGTGGACGACGCAGGCGCGGACGGTGACCGGGGTGCAACTCGGGGCCGCGCGGGCGCGGTTGCTGCGTGGGGCGACCGAGGTGGGGCTGGGTCAGGTGGTCGTGCGGTCGCGGGTCGTGTCGTTCCTGCGGCGCGACCACGAGGGCACGGTGCTCGGGGAGCACCCGCTGGACCTGCCCGAGCGTTGTCTGGAGACGGTGGGGACCTGGTGGGCCGTGGATCCTCAGGTGGCGGCGGACGACCTGGCCGCCGCCGGCCGGTCGCCGGGCGAGTTGGCCGGGGCGGTGCACGCCGTCGAGCACGCCGCGCTCGGGTTGCTGCCGCTGGTCGCGCGGGCCGAGCGTTTCGACGTGGGGGCGGCGTCGTCGGTCGCGCACCCGGACACCGGGCGACCGACGGTCGTCGTGCACGACGGGCAGCGCGGCGGGGCCGGTTTCGCCGAGCGCGGGTACGCCGGCGTGCGAACCTGGGTCGCCGCGACGCACGCCGTGGTGGCGGGGTGCCGGTGCCGCGACGGCTGCCCCTCCTGCGTGCAGTCGCCCAGGTGCGGCACCGGCAACAGCCCGCTGGCCAAGGACGCGGCCGCTGCCCTGCTCGGGCGGGTGGTCGCGGATCTCGCGGAAGCCGAGCCGGAGCCGACCGGAGCGGGCCGGGGCTGACCGGAGCGGACCGGGATCGACCTGACCGGAGCGGCCGGGCGGCCCGGGCGGCCCGGAGCGGGCCGGGGATGAGCGGAGCGGGCCGGAGCGGGCCGCGGGGCTGACCGGAGCGGGCCGGGATCGACCTGACCGAGTGGCGATCCGCTTGACCGGCCGTGGACCTGGGTACCCTCGTGCGGCATACACCACGGGGGTTGGAGGCCGAGATGGTGGGATTCGGAATTGTGCTGCTCATCGTCGGTGTCGGCGGTGGGGCGGCTCTGGCGTGGTTGCTGCTGCAGCACAACGACCTGCTCACCCTCACCATCCCCGGCTACCAGATCGGGGTGCTACCGATCACGATCTTCGTGTCGGGCGCGGTCTCGATGCTGCTGTTGTGGCTGGGGGTGCGGGTCACCCGCCACGGTCTGCGACGCCGTCGCGCCCGCCGCGCGGAGATGCGCGAGCTGCGCCACTCCGCCGAGCGCGCCGAGCGCGAGCCCACCCGCCCGGCGACACCCGGACCCATGGCTGCGCCTCCCGGACCCGTCGCTGCACCGCCCGCCCCCGGGAAGGACGCCGCCCCGCGGACCGGAGCCCTCGACGTCGACGAGCGCTCCCGGGGTGGCGAGGGGACGGTGCGCTGAGGACACCGGCGGATCGGGGACGATCACCGACGTCCTGACGTGGGCTTTGCGACCCGATCCCGGGCTGCGCAGCCCACCGGCGGATCGGGGACGAACACCGACGTCCCGACGTGGGCTTGCGACCCGATCCCGGGCTGCGCGGCCGCGGGGGGCTCGGTGAGCTGCGGCCGTCCGCGCGCGGATCAGCGCGGGCCGGCCCGGGCCTCGGCGACGGCCGTGCTGAGCCAGCGACCGGGGGTGGTGACGGCCACGGTCACCCAGACGTCCTGACCGAGCACCGAACACGTCTGCAGGGCAGCGCCGTTGCGAGCCGCGAACGCTTCGGCGGCGGCACACGCCTGGGCCGGGTCACCCGAGCGCAGCCGGGTCGCGCCGGCGATCGCGGCGAGGTCCGCCGCGGTCCGGGCCTGGTGGGCCGCGGCGACGGCACGAGTGACCTGCAGCGCGCCGAGCAGCAGGGCGAGCACGGCGGCGACGATCGCCAGGACCAGGACGGTGCCCGCACCGCGGTCCGACGACCCGGCGGCCCGGCGACATCGGCGGCCGGCCGTCATCCGGACTCCCGCGGGGCCGTCGCCGACCCGCTGAGCTGCCACCCCACCCCGAGCACGGAGCGTCGGGAGGTGACGGTCACCGTGACCTGATCCGCGGCAGCGGCCAGCGCGATGCCGGCTCCGCTCGGCGCCGCCCCGGCCGCCAACGCCCGAGCCTGCTGCGGCGGGTCGCCGCGGGCCAGCGACCGGGCCGCCAGCCGCGCGGCGTCGACACAGCGCACCTGATCGATGCCGGCGGCGAGTCCGCCGAGGGCGAGCACGAGCACGACCACCACGGCCGGGAGGGCGACCGCCAACTCGGCGGTCACCATACCCCGGTCGCGGCCGGACCGAACGCTCACCCCCTCGTGCCCAGGGCGGTGGCGATGACAGCCGCCAGCGCACCCCGGACCGCGTCGGAGCGGACGATGGCGATGAGCACGGCCGCGAAGGCCACCGCGGCGAGGGTGCCCACGGCATACTCCGCCGTCGTCATGCCGGCATCGAGCCGGCGGCGACCACCGGTCAGGATTCGAATCAGCCTGTGGCGCAAGGATATCGACATCAGCAAGGGTTCCTTCCCAAGAGGCGTCCGCTCCTGGGGACACCCTGCCCCGACCTGGCCGGACGCCGCTCGGGCTGCGGCGTGGGCCTGTGGATCGTGTCCCTCGCCCGGGGGCCGGTGTGGACGACCCACCCGGGCGCGACGGCCCGCGGTGTCACAGCAGCCCGTCGCCGGCCAGAGCCACGACCAGCGGCACGACGACCAGCAGGACGAAAGCCGGCAGGAAGGCCAGCCCCAGCGGCAGGACCAGCCGGACCCCGAGGCGGGCGGCGGCGGATTCGACGGCACCGACGGCCTGCGCGCGCAGATCGGCGGCGGCGCGGGCCAGCACCGGACCCGGCGCGATCCCCGCCCGGGCCGCGACGACGAGCGCTCGCCGGGCCGGCAGCCACTCCTGGCCGGCGACCTGCCAGGCCTGCTCCCACGGCATCCCCCAGCCGACCGCCGCGACCACTCGGCCGAGGCCGGCCCGCACCTCGGGCGCGGCCTCAGCCGTCACCTCGCGCACCGCCTCGAGCACACCGCAACCGCTGGTCAGGGCCAGCGCGAGCAGGTCGAGGGTGTCCGCGACGGCCGCGTCACGATGCCGGCCGGCGGTGACGCCGTGCACCAGACGCCGGCACCAGAGGTGGCCGACGACCAGCAGCAGCACACCGGCGACGCCGACCACCGCGCTGGCGAGCGAGCCGGCATACAGGCGCACCGGGTCGACCCCGAGCGCCAGGGCGACAACCGGCCCGAGGATCGGCAGCCCGGTGAGCAGTCGCGCCGTCGCCCGCGGACCGGCGAGGGCGGCCTCGACGCGGCGCTGGACGGCCAGCCGGGACCGCACGAGCGCCGCCGCGGTCTCCATCGCCCGGGCCAGTGGGGCGCCGGTGCGCCGCGACAGCGACCAGGCCCGCGCGGCCAGGCCGAGGACCGGCCAGGCCGTCGCCGCAGCCGCCCACCCGGCGGCGGGATCGGCTCGGTCGGACAACGCGGGGGCCACCG
>CAZYHR010000058.1:0-20761 GCA_964647395.1 uncultured Intrasporangiaceae bacterium
CCGGCCGGGCGCTGGACCTGGTCGTCTGGCCGGAGAACGCCTCGGACATCGACCCGCTGCGCAACGCCGACGCGGCCGCCCGGATCGAGCGGGCGCTGGCCGCGGCCCGGGCCCCGCTGGTCGTGGGCGGGCTGCTCGACGAGCCCGCTCCCGAGGTGTCCAACGTGTCGCTGCTCTACCTGCCCGGGCGCGGGCTGGTGCAGACCTACACCAAGCAGCATCCGGCACCGTTCGCCGAGTACATCCCGCACCGGCAGTTCTACCGGCTGTTCTCCAGCAGCGTCGACCTGCTGACCCGGCAGATGCACGCCGGCACCGGCTCCGGCGTCTTCCGGGTGCCGGCGGCCGCGGGGGGCCAGGTCGCGGCCGGGGCGACGATCTGCTTCGAGGTCGCCTACGACGACCTGGTGCGCACGACGGTCACCGACGGGGCCAACCTGCTGCTCGTGCAGACCAACAACGCGACCTTCGGCTACAGCAACGAGTCGGTCCAGCAACTGGCCATCTCCCGGCTGCGGGCGATCGAGCACGGCCGGGCCGTCGTGCACGTGTCCACCGTCGGGGTCAGCGCGCTCGTGCGGCCGGACGGAACGCTGGTACAGCCGACGACGTTGTACACGGCGGTGGCCCTCGAGGGGGAGCTGCCGCTGCGCGAGAGCCACACCCTGGCCACCCGGCTCGGTGCCGGACCGGAATACTTGGGTCTGCTCGCCCTGCTCACCCTCGCACTGCGCGCCGGTTGGCAAGCCCGGCGCCGGAAGGACTGACGACCGCCGATGACGGGTTCACCCACCCCGGACCGCCGCCCGCTCGAGCGGGTGGTGGTGCTCATCCCCACCTACAACGAGCGCGAGAACCTGCCCCTCGTCGTCGGCCGGCTGCGCGACGCGGTGCCCGAGGCGGACGTCCTGGTCCTGGACGACGCCTCACCCGACGGCACCGGCGAGATCGCCGACCGGTTGGCCGCCGCCGACCAGCAGATCCACGTGCTGCACCGGGCCGGCAAGCAGGGGCTCGGCGCGGCCTACCTGGCCGGTTTCGCCTGGGCCATCGAGCGCGGCTACGACGCCGCGGTCGAGATGGACGCCGACGGGTCGCATCAGCCCGAGCAGCTGCCGCTGCTGCTCGAGGCGGCCCGGGACGCCGACCTGGTCATCGGGTCGCGGTGGGTCCGGGGCGGGTCGGTGGTCGACTGGCCGGTCCACCGCAAGGTCATCTCGGTCGGCGGCAACCTCTACGTCAAGCTCATGCTCGGGCTGCCGGTCAACGACGCCACCGCGGGGTTCCGGGTCTATCGCACCTCGGCGCTGCAGGTCATGGACCTGCACCGGGTCAGCTCGGCCGGCTACGGCTTCCAGGTGGACATGACCGCCGAGCTGCTGCGGCACGGCCTGGTCGCCGTCGAGGTGCCGATCGAGTTCGTCGAGCGGTCCATCGGCACCTCGAAGATGTCCGGCAACATCGTCCAGGAGGCTTTCGTCAACGTCGGCCGGCAGGGGGTGGCCAAGCGGGCCGGGCAGGCCCGGGCGCTGGCCGACCGGATCGCCCGACGGCGCCGGGAGGGGCCGTGGCGCAGCGCGTGACCACCGTCGGCGCGCGCCGGCGCTGGCCCTGGCTGCTCGCCCTGGCACTGCTGGTCGTGCCCACCCTGGAGATCGCCGTCATCATCGGCGTCGGGCGGGTCATCGGCGCCTGGCCGACGATCATCCTGCTGGTCGCCGAGTCCGCCCTGGGGGCCTGGCTGGTCAAGCGAGAGGGCACCCGCGCCTGGGCGGCCCTGGCGCAGGCCCTCAGCTCCGGGCGGATGCCCTCCCGCCAGCTCGCCGACGCCGCGCTCGTGCTGGTCGGCGGGACGCTGCTGCTCGCGCCCGGCTTCGTCACCGACGTCTTCGGGTTCTTCGCCATCCTGCCGCTGACCCGGCCGGTGGCCCGGGCCGTGCTGGAGACCGTGGTCACCCGCAAGCTGCTCGGCGGCGTGGTCACCGGACCGGACGGCCGGCCCGACCCGTATGCCGCGCGGCAGGACCCGCCGGCCCCGCGCCCCTCCGCGGCCGCGGGCGACATCGTCGAGGGCGAGATCATCGACTGAACACCGCACGGCCCGCCACCTGCAGGTGGCGGGCCGTGCGGCGTCCGTGGAAGGGACGGAACGAGGGTCAGGCCGGGCGCTTCTCGCCGCGGGAGGCGCGCAGCAACTCCAAGCGCTCCTCGAGCAGCTCCTCCAGCTCGGGGATCGAGCGGCGCTCCAGCAGCATGTCCCAGTGGCTGCGGCCGGTGCGGCCACCTCTGGGCTGCGGGTCGGGGGCGCCGAGCTCCAGCAGCTGCGCGATGGCGCCGCAGCGGCACTCCCAGGTCTGCGGGATGTCGGCCTCGACACTGAACGGCAACTCGCTGCGGTGGCCCTGCGGGCAGACGTAGACGGTGATCTTGCGCTCGCTGGGGACGACGTTGACGTCCGATTCCATGCTGAAGGCCCCGAGTCGGGTGCCGCGGAGCGACCGGTCGGCCATGGTTACCTCCTGAACCTGGTGACGTCAGGACAGGGTCGATCGGGAGGACCCCCCTGGTCACCTACTCAGACGCTCCAACGCCCGCCCGGGTTGCTTTGTTCCCGCGACGGCCCGACGGCCCGACGGCCGGCGCCCGGCCCGCGGCCGCGCGGCATACCTCAGGGTGGGTCCGCCGGTGCCCCAGGTCACCCGGTGGGCGGTCTCAGACGACGACCGGCACCTGGTTGCCGGCCTGCTCGATGCCCTCGCGCATCCGGACCCGGGACAGCAGCACCCCGCCGAGCACGAAGAACCCGATGAGCGCGAGGATCGCCCAGCGATAGGAGTGGGTGGCCTGGTAGACCAGCCCGAAGATCAGCGTGCCGAACCAACTCGTGCCGCGCTCCATCGCCTGGTAGAGGCTGAAGTACTCGGCCTCCTTGCCGCGGGGGATGAGCTGGCTGTACAGCGAACGGGACAGCGCCTGCGACCCGCCGAGCACCATGCCGATCGAGAAGCCGAGCACGAAGAACGGCACGATCGCCCGGGCCGGCACGAAGAAGGCCGCCGTGACGATGACCGTCCAGACCCCGAGGCTGTAGAGCACGGTCCGCCAGGCCCCGACCCGGCCGGCCACCCAGCCGAAGAAGCGGGCCCCGAAGAACGCGGTGAACTGGACGAACAGGAACAGCCCGAGCACCGTCGTCTGGGCGAACTGCAACTCCTCGATGCCGTAGAGGCTGGAGTTGCCGATGACCGTCTGGATGCCGTCGTTGAAGAACAGGTAGGCCAGCAGGAACAGCTTGGTCTGCGGATAGCGGGTCCACAGCTCGCCGAAGGTATGCCGCAGCTGACGCACGCTGCCGCCGACCACACCCGCCCCACCGGCCACCGGGGCGGCGACGGTGCCGGTGACGTGCCGTAGCCCGCGGATCGGGATGATGGTGAACAGCGCCCACCACAGCCCGGCCGACAGCAGGCTGATCCGGGTCGTCGTGGCGCGGTCCAGCCCGAGATTGGGGCCGACGACGTCCAGGCCGAAGTTGACCGCGAGCAGCAGCCCGCCGCCGAGATAGCCGAAGGCCCAGCCCTTGGACGAGACCCGGTCGCGGTCGTCCGGCCCGGCGATCCGCACGAGCAGCGAGTCGTAGATGACCATCGACGCGCCGAGGCAGATGTTGGCGACCAGCAGCAGCACGACGCCGAGCGGCCAGTTCGTGCCGGTGACCAGGAACATCGCCGTCGCGGCGCACGCCCCGGTCCAGGCGAAGCCGCCCAGCAGCCGGGTCGGCTGGGGGCTGCGGTCGGCGACGGCCCCGACGAAGATGAGGAAGACCGCGGACACCAGGGTCGACACGGTCATCGTGTAGGCCACCAGCGACCCGGGGGAGACCGGGATGCCGACCAGCGACAGGGTCGCCGTGCAGCGATCCCCGTCGGCCAGGTCGGGGCAGGCGGCGCGGGTGGCGACCGAGGTGAGGTAGGGGGAGAACAGGACGGTCGCGGTCGTCGTGACGTAGGCGCTGTTGGCCCAGTCGTACCAGTACCACGCCCGCTGCTCGCGGGTCTCCGGGGTCGTCGGGGCGCGGTCGGCCGCAGTCCCCCCAGCGGTGCTCATGGCTCGTAGCGTGGCACAGCTTCGGCCGGCCCGGCCGCTCCGTCGCGGCGGCTGTCCGCGCGTGTCCCGCGCCGGGGTCAGCCCAGCGTCGCCGCGGCCTCGAGGATCAGCCAGGCCTGCAGCTGGGTGGACAGCTCCACCGGTATGCCGCGCGGCTGGCTCGCGCGCGCCGGCACCGCCGGGTCGGGGGAGAAGACCGCGGCCCGGGCGGGCGGGCGACCGCGCAGTCGTCGGGACCAGCCCGCGAGGCCGCCGGTGACCTCGACGTCCGCCCGACCGGCCCAGAGCGCGTCGGCGGTGCCGTGCACGAGGTCGCGGGCCTGGGCGGCGGCTTCGGGGGGCATCCCGGGGTGACGAGCCGCCAGCGCGAGGTAGCGGGCGGTGATCCCGGTGAACAGCCCGCCGTCGTGGCCCCCGTGGGTGGTCAGCACCGGCCGGTCGGCGGTCAGCGTGAGCCGGGCGTGGACGGCGGCGACCAGCCGCGCCGCCCGGCCGAGGCTGTCCGGGTCGCCGAGTTCGACCAGCGCGCCGAGCACGGTGCCCTGGTTGTAGGTGTAGATGTCGCGCACCGTGGTGGTAGCGCCGTCCGGGCCGATCCGGATGCCGTCGAGGAACAGCCCGCTGTCGCGGTCGTGCAGGTGGGCGTAGAGCCAGTCGACCAGGCGCCGGGCCCGGGCGGTGTCGCCGGTGCGGGCGCAGAAGATCGCGGCCGGGCCGGTGGCGGGGACGTTCTTGAAGTCGCGGGTGTCGTTCCAGTAGAGCCCCCCGCCCAGGTCGTCGGTGTCGGCGGAGAGGATCTGGGCCCGCAACTGCCGCCCGGCCGTGCGGGCCGGGGCGTGCCCGACCTCGTCGAGCCGGTCGAGGCGGTGGGCGGCCAGCAGCAGCCAGGCCATGTCGTCGTAGTAGTGGTTGACGAACCGGAAGAGGTTGCGCAGCCTGATCGTGCGCAGCAGGCGCCGGCCGGTGCGGTGGGCCCGCGCCGCCCGGTCCGGGTGGCCGACCGACCGCTCCCGCAGGGTGGCGTCGACGAGACAGTCGAGGTGATGGGCCAGCCACCAGTAGTGCCACGGGCCGAGCCACCGCCGGTGTCCGGGCCAGTTGACGTCGGGCAGATAGGTGCCCGGCAGGCCGAGCAGGCGTCGGCCGAAGAGGGCGTCGACCGAGTCCGCGGCGTGGGCGGCGTGGGCGGCCCGGGCGCCGGGCGGCACGGGATCGGCGGTCACGGCGGTCAGGCTAGCGGGCCGCCCGGAGGTTGTCGGTGGTCAGTTGCCGGTCGGATCCGGCTGACCGCGCAGCACGTCACGGCGGTCGGCGACGTCCCACAGCTCCTTGGTCTGCACGACCCAGAACGCCGCGAAGGCGAGGATGAGCACGGCCTCGACCCAGATGACGATGTGCTGCCACTGGCCCAGGGAGATCCGGATGACGACGATCGCGGCGAGCGCGAGGGCCATGACGGTGGCGATCGTCCCGTAGGTCGCGACGTAGCCGCGGGGCTGGTCGGCGGCCTGCGCGGACCGGGCGTTGAGCACGATGACGGCGATGATGCCGACGAACATCGCCACCGCGGCGATGGTGTGCCCGTAGCGCTCGAACTGTTGCGGTGCAACGGCATACGAGATCATCCCGCCCCCGATGACCAGCCACCCGGCGATCTGCGCCACTCGCGCCCAGCCGGACAGCGGCCGGCTCGTGGAGCGTCGCTCGATGACCAGCCGGGTCCCCTCGGCCAGCAGGCCGACGACGATGAGCGCGAGGGCGTTGTTGCGGACCCCGGGGGAGACGTCGTATGCCGCGGGCAGGCCGGCGCCGCAGAGGGCCTCTCGCTGGGTGGGCACGAACGCGACGACGAAGGCCAGGTAGCCGGAGCAGTTGAGCAGCACGTCCTCGGTGTCGGTGTTGCCCTGGTAGACGATGAGGCACGCGCCGATGGCACACAGCGCCGCGACGAACACGCTGTGCGCCGCGGTGAAGTAGTAGGCGCTGATCGAGGTCTGCCAGCAGCCCGCGGCGGCGCGTTGGGCGCCGACGGCGACGGCGAGCATGACGACCAGGACGATCGTCGCCAGCCGCAGGTAGCGGTAGGTGTTGAGCACGGCGTCGCGATGCTCGGCCACGGGAGAGCCTTTCCACGCAGGGGCCGATGGTCCAGTGTGCAGGAGGGCCGGAGCGCACCGGTGATACCTGGTTAGATCGTCCGAGCCAACGCTGCAGCAACGGACGGAGCCTCGATGAGCCGGGCCACGACGCCACACCCGCACATCGCCGACAGCCACGATCGGATCCGGGTGCAGGGCGCGCGGGAGAACAACCTCAAGGACGTCAGCCTCGAACTGCCCAAGCGCCGGCTGACCGTCTTCACCGGGGTGTCCGGGTCGGGCAAGAGCTCGCTGGTCTTCGAGACCATCGCGGCCGAGTCGCGCCGGATGATCAACGAGACCTACAGCACCTTCGTGCAGGGCTTCATGCCGACCCTGGCCCGGCCCGACGTCGACGTGCTCGACGGGCTGACCACCGCCATCGTCGTCAGCCAGGAGCGGATGGGCGCCAACCCCCGCTCGACGGTGGGCACGGTGACCGACGCCAACGCCATGCTGCGGATGCTGTTCAGCCGGCTGGGCGACCCGCACGTCGGCCCGCCGAACGCCTACTCGTTCAACATGCCCACGGTGCGGGGCAGCGGTGCGGTCACCGTCGAGCGCGGCGCGAAGACCCGGGCCGAGAAGGCGACCTTCGTGCAGCTCGGCGGTATGTGCCCGCGCTGCGAGGGCCGGGGTGCGGTGAGCGACTTCGACCTCACCGCCCTCTACGACGCGCGGCGGTCGCTCAACGAGGGGGCGCTGACCATCCCCGGCTACTCGATGGACGGATGGTACGGCCGGATCTATCGGGGCAGCGGGTTCTTCGACCCGGACAAGCCGATCGCCCAGTACACCGAGCGAGAACTGCACGACCTGCTCTACAAGGAGCCGACCAAGATCAAGGTCGACAACATCAACTTGACCTACGAGGGGCTGATTCCAAAGATCCAGAAGTCGATGCTGACCAAGGACCGAGAGGCGATGCAGCCGCACATCCGGGCGTTCGTCGAGCGGGCCATCACCTTCCAGACCTGCCCCGACTGCGAGGGCACCCGGCTGACCGCCGAGGCCCGCAACTCGAAGGTCGCCGGCATCAGCATCGCGGACGCCTGCGCCATGCAGATCAGCGACCTCGCACAGTGGGTGCGCGGGCTGGCCGAGCCGTCGGTCGCGCCGCTGCTGTCCGGCCTGCAGCACCTGCTCGACTCGTTCGTCGAGATCGGGCTGGGCTACCTGTCGCTGGCCCGGCCCACCGGCACCCTGTCCGGCGGGGAGTCGCAGCGCACCAAGATGATCCGCCACCTCGGGTCCTCGCTGACCGACGTCACCTACGTCTTCGACGAGCCGACGATCGGGCTGCACCCGCACGACATCCAGCGGATGAACGAGCTGCTGATCCGGCTGCGGGACAAGGGCAACACCGTGCTGGTGGTCGAGCACAAGCCGGAGACCATCGCCATCGGCGACCACGTCGTCGACATGGGCCCGGGCGCCGGGGTGGCCGGGGGACGGGTGGTCTTCGAGGGCACCGTCGAACAGCTGCGGGGCAGCGACACGGTCACCGGCCGGCACCTGGACGACCGGTCCCGGCTCAAGCCGACGGTGCGGCCCGGCAGCGGGAGCCTGCAGATCCGCGGTGCGGCCACGAACAACCTGCGCGACGTCGACGTCGACATCCCGCTCGGGGTGCTCGTCGTCGTGACCGGGGTCGCCGGGTCGGGCAAGAGCTCGCTCATCCACGGCTCGGTCGGCGGCCGCGACGGCGTGGTGACCATCGACCAGGGCGCGATCAAGGGCTCCCGGCGCAGCAACCCGGCGACCTACACGGGTCTGCTGGAGCCGATCCGCAAGGCCTTCGCCAAGGCCAACGGCGTCAAACCCGCTCTGTTCAGCGCGAATTCGGAGGGTGCCTGCCCGGCGTGCAACGGTGCCGGTGTCATCTACACCGAGTTGGGCTTCATGGACACGGTGACGACCACCTGCCAGGAGTGCGAGGGCCGCCGCTTCCAGCGGGCCGTGCTCGACTACCACCTCGGCGGCCGGGACATCGCCCAGGTCCTCGCGATGCCGGTGACCGAGGCCGAGGAGTTCTTCGCCGAGGGCGCGGCGCGCACCCCGGCCGCGCACGGCATCCTGCAGCGCCTGGCCGACGTCGGGCTCGGCTACCTGACCCTGGGCCAGCCGCTGACGACGTTGTCCGGGGGCGAGCGTCAACGCCTCAAGCTCGCGACGCACCTGGGGGAGCGGGGTCAGCTGCTGGTGCTCGACGAACCGACCAGCGGCCTGCACCTGGCCGACGTCGAGCAGCTGCTCGCGCTGCTGGACCGGCTCGTGGACGCCGGTCGCTCGGTCATCGTCATCGAGCACCACCAGGCCGTCATGGCGCACGCCGACTGGATCATCGACCTCGGGCCGGGCGCCGGGCACGACGGCGGGCAGGTCGTCTTCGAGGGCACCCCCGCCGACCTGGTCGCCTCCCGCGCAACGCTCACCGGTCAGCACCTGGCCGACTACGTCGAAGGCTGACCCGATCCGGGCCGCCACCGGCGCGGTCCGCCCGTCGCGCGACGACCCCGCCCGGGCGGTCGCCCCGGCCTTCGGGCTGCCCGACCGGACGATCTCCCGGGTCGGCGGGACACCGGCCCCTTCCGGTCGGGACGCCGCACCGACGACCGTCGGGGGTGGCGCCTGACCGGGCGCCGCACCCGAAGGGAGAAACACCCATGCTCCACCTGCACCCGCGACTGCTGGCCGTGACCGCCGCAGCGGGCCTGGCCCTGGCCTGGTCACCGGCCCAGGCCCTGGCCTGCCCGGTCGCCCCGCACGCGCCGACGGCCAACGCCATCACCGTGACGTCGACCGGCGACAACTACCGGGTGGCCGGCCACCTCAAGCCCGGCACCGCGACGATCCGGTGGGTCAACGCCGACGACGAGTGGCACATGATGACGTTGGGCCGGCTCAAGCGCGGCGTCACGGTCCACAAGATGGTCGCCGCGCTGTCCCAGGGCGAGCAGGCCGCCAAGGCGCTGCTCGCTGACGGGCCGGACGCGGCATACGGCTCGCCGGCCGTGCTGTCCGCGCACCAGAGCGAGACGGTGACGATGGAGCACCTGCGGCCGGGCACCTACGTCATGATCTGCTTCATGGCCGAGCCCAACGGCACCACCCACTGGCAGTTGGGCATGGTGCGGACCATCCAGGTCCGCGGGGCCACCGACACCGAGTCGGTCTCCGACGAGGGCACCATCGCGGTCGACGACGACGGGATCACCCTGCCCGTCGGCTTCGACGGACGCGGCACGTATGCCGTGCGCGACACCGGCACCCGCCCGCACAACTTCTCCCTGGCCCACCTCGATCACGGCGTGAGCCTGGCGGACTTCGTCGGCTCGGTCGGGCAGGCGATGAGCACCGGCGGGGAGCCGACCGGTGGTGAACTCGTCAGCGGGATCGACCTGCTCGCGCCGGGCCAGCGGGCCTACCTGACCCTGCATCTGCCGGCCGGTCGCTACGGCTACCTGTCGGTGCAGGACCTGACCGGGCCGGGGCTGCCGCCGCAGAGCGGCGTGATCGACCTGCCCTGATCGGGACGCATCCGGGCCCGGGAGGCGGACAATGAGCAGCGTGTCCACGCAGGCCGGATCGGCCGCGCGAGCCGACCGCCGGTCGGAGCGCGCGGGGATCCGCGCCCGGGCCGGTGTGCACCGCCCGGCCGTGCTCCGCCGCGGGCTCGGACTCGCCTGGGTCGCGGCCCTGCTCGGGCTCGGCTGGACCGGCTGGCTGGACCGGGACGTCCCCATCGACACGTGGGCCTTCGGCAACGCGTGTCTCGGGGTCGCCCTCGGCGCGACCGGCCTGCTGCTGACCCGGCGGGTGCCGCGCAACGCCATCGGCTGGTTCTTCCTGGCCGGCGGTCTGGGTCAGGCGTGGTGCGGTGCGACCCGCGGGTGGACGGTGCACCTGGCGGTCGCCGATCCGGCCCGCCTGGACGTGGCCCGCTGGACCGGGCTGACCAGTGGGATCGCCCAGACCGTAGGGCTTTTCACCCTGCCGCTGGTGCTGCTGCACTTCCCCGACGGGCGGCTGCGCAGTCGTGGCTGGCGGCCGGCGTTGTGGTTCGTGCTCGGGGTCTTCGCCCTGACCGTCGGGCTGAGCACCCTCGCGCCGGGATCCTTCACCCCCGAACTGCCGCAGGTGAGCAATCCGCTCGGGCTGGACTGGCTTCCCGCAGGGCCGCTGTGGAGCATCGCCGGCGCGCTGCCCGTCCTGGCCGTCGTCGTCTCGGCCGTCGGGCTGCTGCTGCGCTGGCGCGGGGCGGTCCCGGACGAGCGGCGGGCCCTGCGCTGGGTCACCCTCGCCGGCCTGGTCCTGGCCGCCGAGGTGTGCCTGGAGATGACGCCGATCTCAGACGGATCGATGGTGTTCACCTACCTCGGTCCCGCGGCGCTGGCCCTGTTCGTCGGCGCGATCGCCGCGGCCGTGCTGCGCCACCACCTGTGGGACCTCGACGTCCTGGTCAACGTCTCGCTCGTCTACACGCTGCTCATGGTCGTCGTCGCGGTCGTCTTCGTTGCCGCCGTCGAGGGCTCGGCGCGGCTGCTCGACCACGCCGCGCTCGTCTGGCCGGCGGTGGTGGCCGGCGGGGTGCTGCTGGTGGCCGTGGTGCCGCTGCGGCGAGCCGTGCGACTGCTGGTCGACCGGCTGCTCTACGGGACACCCCGCGACCCGCGCCGCGAACTGGCCCGGCTCACCACCGGGGTGAGCGGCCCCGGCACCGCGCACGCCGGGCTGGACCGGGTGGCCTCGGCGGTGGCCTCGACCTTCCCGCAACTCGACCACGTGACGATCCGCACCGCGCGCGGCGCGGTGACGGTCGGCCCGCCGCCCCGGACCCAAGTCGTGGCACTGCCGCTGCGCTTCCACGGCAGCACCGTCGGCGAGTTGGAGATCGCCGGACCCCCCGGGGCGCCGGTGCGCGGGCACGTCCGCGCGCTGCTGGGCGAGGTGAGCACGGACCTCGCCCCGGTCGTCCATGCGATCGAGGTCACCGCCGCCGTCGAGGAGGCGCGCCGAGCGCTCGCGACCACCCGGGAGGAGGAGCGCCGCCGGCTCCGGCGGGACATCCACGACGGGGTCGGGCCCGCCCTCGCGGCGGTCGCCCTGCAGATCGAGGGTGCCGCGAGCCTCATCGACGCCCATCCGGGCCTGGCCCGGCAGACCCTGCTGCGGCTCGCGCCGGAGGTCCGGTCCGTGCTCGACGACGTGCGACGGCTGGTCTACGACCTGCGGCCGCCCGAGCTCGACGCGATCGGGCTGGCCGGCGCCGTCCGCGAGCAGGCGCTGCGCTTCTGCGGCGCGGGCGTCGTGCCGGTCGAGGTCGACGGGCCGGACGACCTCGGTGAGCTGCCGGCGGCCGCCGAGGTCGCGGCATACCGGATCGTCGGCGAGGCGCTGAGCAACGTCGCCCGGCACGCCCAGGCCCGCTCGGTGCGGGTCGACCTGCGGGTCGAGGCGGGGCGGCTGGTGGTGTGCGTCGACGACGACGGACAGGCCTGGCCAGCGGCGGGACCTACGGGGTCGGCACGGTGTCGATGATCGAGCGGGCGACGGCGCTCGGGGGCAGTTGCGAGCTGACGGGCTCACCGCTGGGTGGCGTGCGGGTCCGCGCGAGCCTCCCGCTGGCCCCGCGGGCCGGCCGCGAGGGGGCCGCTCATGCCGGCCGATGACGCGATCCGGGTCCTCATCGTCGACGACCACCCGATGTTCCGAGAGGGGCTGCGCGTGGCCCTCTCCACGCTCGTGGACGTCGAGGTCGTCGGCGAGGCGGGCGACGGCGCGGCCGCCGTCGCGGCCGCCCTCGACCTCCAACCGGACGTCGTCGTCATGGATCTCGCGATGCCCGAGCTGCTCGGGGTCGAGGCCACCCGGCGGATCGTCGCCACCAGCCCGCACATCGGCGTGCTCGTGCTGACGATGTTCGACGAGGACTCCAGCGTCTTCGCGGCCATGCGCGCCGGTGCCCGTGGCTATCTGCTCAAGGGCTCGGACCAGACGACGATCGCGTTGGCGATCCGGGCCGTCGCCCGCGGTGAGGTGATCCTCGGGCCGCGAGTGGCGGCCTACGTGCAGCAGTTCTTCAGCGCCCCGCGGCCGTCGAGCGCCTTCCCCGGCCTGACCACCCGCGAGCTGGAGGTGCTCGAGTTCGTCGCGCAGGGTCGCAGCAACGGCGACATCGCCCGGGCGCTGGTGCTCTCGGACAAGACCGTGCGCAACCACATCTCGAACATCTTCGCCAAGCTGCAGGTCGCCGACCGGTCGACCGCGATCGTCCGGGCCCGAGAGGCCGGGCTGGGGGAGCAGCTGGCGTGAACACGTCCTGGCCGCAGGCCGATCGAGCCGGTGTGGCGCTGGCCCGGGCGTACTGGTGCCGGGTGGTCCGACCGCTGCTGGACCAGGCGTTACCGGACGTCCCACGGGCGGCCGCCCGCATCGGCTCCGGGTCCGACGTGCTCGGCCTGGACGACGCGACGTCCAGGGACCACGACTGGGGCCTGCGCCTGCAGGTGTTCGTGCCGCCGGAGCACGTCGGTGCGGTCGCCGAGTTGCTCGCGGCGCGGCTGCCCGCGGATTTCGCCGGGCACCCGGCGCGCTTGGTCTTCACCGGCCGGCCGGACGCGCAGTTGGCGGTGGACGTCGGCACGCTGGACGAACTCATCGCGACCGGCCTCGGCTTCGACCCGCGTCTTGGCGGCACCGTCGCAGACTGGCTGTCCCTCACCGGGCAGTCCGTGCTCGAGGTGAGCGCCGGCGAGGTCTTCGAGGACACCGACGGTCAGCTCACGGCTCTGCGCACGGCGTTGGCCTGGTACCCCGACGACATCTGGCGGTACGTGGTCGCCAGCGGCTGGCAGCGAATCGACCAGGAACTGCCGATCATGGGCCGGGCGGGGGACCGCGGCGATGAGCTCGGTTCACTGGTCATCGCGGCGCGGCTGGTCGACGTCGCGGTCCATCTCGGCTTCCTGCTGTGCCGGCGGTGGGCGCCGTACAGCAAGTGGCGCGGCACCCTCTTCGCGCGGCTTCCGCTGCCGGCCGAGCTCGGTCAATCCCTGCGCGGGGTGCTGCGCGAGGAGCACTGGCAAGCGCGCGGCGAGCGGCTGGCCGCGGCCCTGGCGGTCCTGGCGGAGGTCCAACTGGCAGCAGGGCTGCCGGCACCAGCCACCCCCTGTGTCCCCTTCTGGGACCGTCCCTACCTCCACCTCGACCCCGCCCTCGTCCCGGGGGTCATGGCGGGCGCCGAGAGCCCGGAGGTCCGGGCCCTGCCGGTGGGGCTGGGCAGCATCGAGCAGCGTTCCGACAACGTGGACCTGCTCGTCCACACCGACCAGCGCCGAGCCGCCGTGGGGCTCGGCAGGACCTCGGGAGCTCGCGGGACCGGTCCGATTCCATGACAGCCGGCCGGCGGCCGCCTGGCTGCAACGCCGATAAGCGACATTATGTCGGCTTCTGGTCCGCGTTCATAGTGCCCCAGTGAAGCGGTTGCCTGGAACGTTCCCCGGACCACACCCCCCAGTGAAAACGGTTGCCTGGAACGTTCCCCGGACGATCCGGGTTTGCGGCGGCGCGGCGTGGACTCGACGAGTATGCCGTCCGTGGCCAGCCGCACCAGGCTCGCCTGGCAGGCACGACCGCACGGTCTCCGTGTGGTCGGGAGCCCACGGGTTGCGACGCCGGTCCTCGAGCTGCTTGGGCGTCACCGCGGCCAGGAAGTCGCTCATCATCGCGACCCGCTCGGCCCGCACCGCGAGCACCTGGTCGAACGTCATCAGCAGGGTGCTCTGCCCGTCGAGCAGCCACGGGGCGTCGATGTCGGCACCGGCCAGGTCGACGGCCCGCATGCGACACCGGACAGGTCGGCCTCGACGATCCGCGACCCGCGCAGATCGACCCGGTGGAACTCGGACTCGCGCAGATCCTCGGACGTGAAGGACACCATGCCGGCACTCTGGCACGGCGCGGGCCGGGCTAGGGTCAACGCATGCGCGTCGAGGCGGAGGACATCGAGCAGTGGTTCGCGGCGGCGGGGCGACGCGAGACCGACCTGCGCCGCATGGACGCCACGATCCAGCAGCACGCCCCCGACCTGGAGCGGCTCTTCACCGCCTGGTCGCACGGCGGACCCGGCCTGGGCTACGGCACGATCTCCTACCGCACCAGGTCAGCCCCGACGCCGACGACCATCCCGGTGCTGGGCCTGGCCATCCAGAAACGGCACCTGTCGCTGTACGCCTGCGTGGTCGTCGACGGCGACTACCTCGCCGAACGGTATGCCGCCCGGCTCGGTCGGGTGAGCTGCGGCAAGAGTTGCGTCCGGTTCACCCGCTACGACAACCTCGACGAGGCCGGCCTGGTGCCGATGCTGCAGGAGATCAACGAGCGCTACCGGCGCGGGGAGACCCTCTACGGGCACGCCTGACCTGCGGCTTTCAGGACAGGAACGGCCGATGCGGCGCGGCCGGGTCCTCCATGCCCTCGATGTCGGGCTGATGCCGCATCTGGCTGGACTCCGGCGGCCCGTAGAGCACCTCGCCGCGGTCGGTGACGATGGCGATGTGGCCCTGACTGCGGAACAGCTGTTCGGCGCGGATGGCGTAGGACACCTCGGGCAACTCGACGCCCAGGTCGGCCAGCCGCTGGCGCAGCAGCGCCTCCGTCTGGTCCTGGGTGTGTCCCGTCGCCTCGGCCGCCAGGTCGACGAGCACCTGGCAGAACCGAGCGGTCAGGTCTGGCCCCAAGTCGTCGGTGAACGGCCGGTTGAGCACGAAGGTCTGCTGCCGGATCCCGCTCTCGTGACCGAATTCGTGGTCCTGCATGGTCCTGGCCTTTCTTCCCGGGAATGCTGTGCTGTCCCATGCTCCGGTGTTAAACACAGTCCCAGCCAGATAAATTCTGCCAGTCGGGGCCCGTCCGGGGAAGGGGCGGCGGCAGCGACTACCGTGGACCGGTCCGCACCACCAGCGACCGAGGGAGCCCCGATGCCCCGCCCGATCCACTTCGAGATCCACGCCGAGGACCCGCAGCGGGCCCGCGACTTCTATGCCACGGTGTTCGGCTGGACCTTCGAGGACTGGTCGGAGTATGCCGGGGTCACCTATTTCGGGGCGACCACCGGACCCGAGGGCGAGCCCGGCATCAACGGCGCGATCCTGCCCCGCCCGGTGCCCGGCGGCGGGCCCGGCGCACCCGTCAACGGCGCGGTGCTGACCCTCGGCGTCGAGGACTACGACACCAGCCACGACCAGATCCTGGCCGCCGGCGGACAGGTCGCCCTGGCCAAGCAGGCGCTGCCGGGGATGGCCTGGCAGGGCTACTACCTCGACACCGAGGGCAACGTCTTCGGCATCCACCAGCCCGACCCCGAGGCGAAGTAGCAACCCGCCGCGGCCACGCGGCATACCGTCGCGGCCCACCGTCCCCGGCCCATCGTCACCGGCGGGCCGCCCGCGGCATACAGTCACCGGCATGCGCGTCGGCATCACGATCCTGCCCGAACACACCTGGCGCGAGGCCGCGCCGCGGTGGCGCGAGGCCGAGGCGATGGGCTTCGACCACGCCTGGACCTACGACCACCTGGTCTGGAAGGGCCTGCCGGACTCGCCGTGGTTCGCCGCGCTGCCGACCCTGACCGCCGTGGCCGCGGTGACCGAGCGGATCCGGCTGGGCACCTTCGTCGCCACCCCGAACTACCGCCACCCCTACCTGCTGGCCCGTGACCTGCTCACCCTCGACGACGTCAGCGACGGGCGAGCCATCGCCGGCATCGGCACCGGCGGCGACATCGACAGCCGGATCCTCGGCCTGGACCTGCCGCTGCGCACCCGGGTCGACCGCTTCCACGAGTTCGCCCCGCTGCTGGCCCGGCTGCTGCGCGAGGATCACGTCGAGCACGCCGGCCAGCACTACACGACCCGCGACGCCCGCACCCTGCCCGCCCCCGAGCGGGGCGGCCGGATCCCGCTGGCGATCGCGGCCAACGCCCCCCGGTCGCTGGCCCTGGCCGCCGGGCTCGGCGACGCCTGGGTCACCGTCGGCCCCAACGACGCCACCACGCTGCCGGCGTGGTGGGCCGGGCTGGCCGAACTCGCCGCCCGCCTCGACGACCTCGAGCCCGGCGTCGACCGGGCCCGTCCGCTGGACCGCATCGTCGACATCGATCCGCTGCTCGCCTTCTCGATGACCTCCGTCGAGGCCTTCGTCGACGCAGTCGGTCGGGCCGGCGAGCTCGGCTTCACCGACGTCGTCACCCACTGGCCCCGACCGCAGCCGCCCTACGCCGGCACCGAGCGGGTGCTGGCCGGGGTGGCCGCCCGGCTGCCCGAACTGCGCGCCACGCCCGACCAGGGCCGTTAGGCCGAGGGGCGGCGCGGCCGCGCCGGATAGAGTTCCAGCATGCATTGCGGAGTCGACTTCGGGACCACGCGCACGATCGTCGCGGTCGCCGACCGGGGCAACTACCCGGTCGTCGCCTTCACCGACGACAGCGGCGACTCGCACGACCACATCCCCTCGGTCGTCGCCGCCACCCCCGAGGGCCTGGTCTTCGGGTATGCCGCGCTGGCCGCGGCGCACGAAGGCGCACCGGCGTTGCGCTCCTTCAAGCGGGTCCTGGCCGACCCGCACGTCACCGCGGACACCCAGGTGGCCGTCGGCGACACCCAGGTCGGCGTCCTGGACCTGCTGACCGGCTTCCTCATCGAGGTGCGCGAGTCGATCGCGCAGCGCTCCAGCCTGGCGAGCGCGGCCCGCGGGCCCAGCAGCGCCGTCGTGGCGGTGCCCGCGCACGCCCACGGAGCCCAGCGCTTCCTCACCCTCGAGGCCTTCAAGCGGGCCGGCTTCCAGGTCACCGGCATGGTCAACGAGCCCTCGGCGGCCGGCTTCGAATACACCCACCGGCAGCGCGGCACGGTGACCTCCAAGCGCACCCGGGTCATCGTCTACGACCTCGGGGGCGGCACGTTCGACGCCTCGCTGGTCAGTGTCGACGGCATCAGCCACAACGTGCTGGACTCGGTCGGGCTCAACCGCCTGGGCGGGGACGACTTCGACGAGTTGCTGGCGGTGCTGGCCCACGAGCTGGCCGGCTCCCCCGAGCTCAGCGACGCGCAGTGGGCGCTGCTGGTCGAGGAGAGCCAGATCGCCAAGGAGTCGCTGACCCCGCAGTCCAAGCGGGTCACCCTCGAGGTCAACGGCGCGACGGTCGTCGTGCCGGTCGACGACTTCTACCTCGCCGCCACCCCCCTGGTCGAGCGCACCCTCGAGGCGATGCGCCCGCTGGTCGGCCAGCTCGACTCGGGCGAGCCCGACCTGACCGAGGTCGCCGGGGTCTATCTCGTCGGCGGCGGCACCAGCCTGCCGATCGTGCCCCGCCTGCTGCGCGAGCGCTTCGGCCGCCGGGTGCACCGCTCCCCCCTGCCGTCGGCGTCCACCGCGATCGGGCTGGCCATCGCCGCCGACCCGGAGGCGGGCTATTCGCTCACCGACCGGCTCTCCCGCGGCTTCGGCGTCTTCCGCGAGCGACGCGGCGGCGCCGAGATGGCCTTCGACCCGCTGCTGTCGCGCGACCAGGAGGTCCACCTCGACGAGTCGGTGTCGATCTCCCGGCGCTACCGGGCCGCGCACAACATCGGGTGGTTCCGCTTCGTCGAGTTCAGCTCGCTGGACGAGCACTTCGAGCCGCGCGGCGAACTGGTGCCGTTCGCCGACGTCGTCTTCCCCTTCGACCCGGGCCTGCAGGACGCCGCGGACCTCGAGTCGGTCGTCGTGCAGCGCCAGGCCGACGGCCCGCTCATCGAGGAGACCTACACGGTCGACCCGCACGGCATGATCGAGGTGCGGATCACCAACCTGGACACCGGGTTCAGCCGGACCAGCACCTTGCAGGCCGCCCGCAGCTGACCACCCGGCCCAGCACCCAGGGGTTCAGCACCGAGGGGTCCAGCCCCGAGGGGACCAGCACCGAGGGGACCAGCACAAAGGGGTCCAGCACAGCGGGTCAGGAGTAGACCGGCCGGTCCGGGTCGTCCGGGTCCTCGGTGCCGCGCACGTCGGGGTTGTTGCTGTCCTGGGCCGAGCGCGGCGGGCCGTAGAGCACCTCGCCGTCGTCGGTGACGATCGCGATGTGCCCCTGGCTGCGGAACAACTGCTCCGCGGTGATCGCGAAGGACGGCTCCGGGACCGCCACGTCGGCCGCCGCCAGCCGCTCCCGCAGGCGGGCCTCCAGCTCGTCCTGGCCGGCCGAGACCGACTCGCGGGACAGCTCGACGAGCACCTGGCAGTAGGCCGCCACCCGGTCGGCGCCGGCCTCCTGCATGAAGGGTCGGTTGAGCACGAAGGTCTGCTGGCGGATCTCGTCCTCGTGGCCGTAGTCGGCGTCAGGCATGGCGGCACCTTCCGTTGGGGTCTGACCGACTCCTTCCCCGGTCCGGGGTCGCCAAACCGAGCGGCCCGCTCAGCCGCGGTCGTCGTCCGCGCCACCACCGGCCAGCCCGACGATGCCGCGCGGCATCTCGCACAGCTCGCCGTCCTTGAGGCACACCGCGTCGACGGTGCCGTCGACCAACAGCTCCCCGGCCCGTTCGAGCCGCTGCTGGAAGCGGGCCCGATAGGCCGAGGGCAGCGACACGGTGGTCACCACCTCGATCACGTCCCCCAGCCGGGCCGGCCGCCTGAAGGTCGCCGCCGCGGAGTGCACGACGATGACGTAGCCGTCGGCGTTCCAGTCGGCGATCGACCGGCCTCCGGCGGACAGCAGCTCGGTGCGGCCGCGCTCCATGAACTTGAAGTAGTTCGCGTAGTAGACGACCCCGAGGCTGTCGGTGTCCTCGTAGTAGACGCGAAATGCCACGCGGTGCTCCACGTGGGGCAGCCTCTCATAGCCTGATCGGGTGCACTGCGACTACTTCGCCGTCGGCGACTGCCGCTCGTGCACGCTCATGGGCATCCCGTATGCCGCGCAGCTGGCCGACCTGTCGGCCCACCTGCGCGGCGTGCTCGCCGACGTTGTCCCCGAATCCGCCTGGGAGCCGGTCGTGCACGGGCCCGAGTCCGGCTTCCGCAACAAGGCCAAGCTGGTCGTCGGCGGGCGGCGCGGCGAGCCGACCCTGGGCATCCTCGACGCCGCCGGCCGCGGGGTCGACCTGCGGCACTGCGGCCTGCACGAGCCCGGGCTGGCCGCGGCGGTGCCAGCGCTCGCGGACTGGGTCGCCGCCCTCGGGCTGACCCCCTATGCCGTGCCGACCCGCACCGGCGAGCTCAAGCACCTGGTGGTCACCCACTCCCCCGACGCAGAGTTCATGGTCCGGGTCGTGCTGCGCTCGCCGGGCCAGCAGCGCCGGGTCGAGGCGGGGCTCGACCAGTTGCGGGCCCGCGTGCCCGGCACACGGGTGGTCACGGTCAACCTGCTGCCCGAGCACAAGGCGGTCGTCGAAGGTGACGTCGAGACGGTGCTCACCGCCCGGCAGACCCTGCCGATGCGGGTCGCCGACCTCACCCTGCTGCTGCGGCCGCGCAGCTTCTTCCAGACCAACACGGTGGTCGCCGGGCACCTGTATGCCGCCGCCCGCACCTGGGTGGCCGACCTGCACCCGGGCACGGTCCTCGACCTCTATTGCGGGGTCGGCGGATTCGCCCTGGCGTGCGCCGCCCCCGACCGGCAGGTGGTCGGCGTGGAGCGGTCCGCGGACGCGGTGCTCAGCGCCCGGCTCGCGGCGGGGCTGCTCGCCAGGCGGCGTCCCATCGCAGGGGCGACGTTCCACGTCGGGGACGCCGCGGCATACCCCTTGGACGATCGGCCCGACCTGGTCGTGGTCAACCCGCCGCGCCGCGGCATCGGCCCCGACCTGGCCGACCGGCTCGAGGCAGCGGCGGTGCCGCACCTGCTCTATTCGAGTTGCAACGTCCAGACGCTGGCCGCGGACCTGCGCCGGATGCCCTCGCTGCGGGTGGTCCGGGCGCAGCCGTTCGACATGTTCCCGCAGACCCGGCACGCCGAGGTGCTGGTGCTGGCCGCCCGCCGGTGACGGTGCTCCGGCGGGGCGACGCCGCCGTCGGTGCCGGGTCGGTTGCGCTCGGTGCCGGTCGGTGCCGGTCGGTGCCGGTCAGTGCCGGTCAGGGCCGGATGCGACACTGAGCCGGTGAGCGCGCCCCCGCCCTGGCCGCCGCCGACGGGCCGACCGGCCCGACCGGGCCATCCGGGCCATCCGGCCCCACCGGGCTTTCCGGGGCCCCCGCCCGGCCCGGCCCGGGCGCCGGACTCCATGCCGACCGAGCCGGTGGAATACCAGCATCTGTTGCGCGGGCCGCGCCGGGCCGGGTGGCAGCCGCTGGTCTGCGGGCTCGCGGTCGGCGCGATCTGGTTCGGTGTCGCGGTCGTCCTCGGCGTGGGCATCCTGGCCGCCACCCTGGCCGCGGGCAAGGACGTCGAGGCGATCGCCGACGACTTCGCCGACCCGTTGAATGGTTCTGACAGCCTGAGTTGGCCCCACCATGACGGCTTGGGGTGGCCCCACCTG
>CAZYHR010000059.1:0-20737 GCA_964647395.1 uncultured Intrasporangiaceae bacterium
GGGTGGCCTCGTTTTCGACCGTCGCTATGGCCTCGTTTTCGAGCGTCGTCGACACCGTTGTCAACGGTCGGGCGGGGGCACCCTTGGGCTGTCGCAGCGACGTTCTGCACCTGGCCGGAATGCAACTGCGCAAGCGCGGCCGCAAGCCGTTAGGCGATGGCCCAGCCCGGGTGGTACCCGTGCGCTTGGATGACACCTTGCTGGGCATCGTGGACGAGCGAGCAGAGCGGGAACACCTCAGCCGTTCGGAGCTGATCCGGGCAGCGATCCGCGCGTACGTCGCGTGAAGATCGGCTCGTCTGCGCTACGCCACGGGATCAGTGAAGCAGGGTCAAGTCCCCTCGGGTGGGTGCCGCCATCGACCGGGTCAACCGGGCCCAGTCGCAGCCAACTCCGGACCAACCAGAATCGACCGCGATTTCGGTCGTCAAGGGCGAGTCTGGGGGCGCGTCTGGGGGCGCCTCGGGGGCGCCGCTGACATCAGAACTCGCCTTGGACGAGCTCACAAAAGCGCCGCGCAAGCCGTTGACCTGCGCAAACGTGAGGTGCCCCCGGCAGGATTCGAACCTGCGACACCCGCTTTAGGAGAGCGGTGCTCTATCCCCTGAGCTACGAGGGCGGGGACCGGGAGCATTGTGTCAGCCAGGGCTGCGCAGCGCCGAACCGGTCGACCACCGGCCACCCGAGGACGTGCACGGCATCGTCGGGGTGCGCGGCCGGATCGAGGTGCCGGTCTCGATCGTGGACGGGCAGGACGGCCCGGTCATCACGGTCGCGTCGGCCCATCGCCCGGCGGCGCTGCTGCCGCAGGCCGAGTTGGTCACGGTGCCGGGTCTCGGGCACCACAGCCGCACGCGCTCGACGCCCCGTTCGTCGCAGCCACGGTGCGGCCGCTGAGGGCGAGCCAGCTGGGTCATCCCTTGCACCCGCCGGCCCAGTCCCGACCGCCGACCATCAGGTGCTCGACCCGATCCGCTTCTCGCGATGTCGGGCGCTACGCCGCAGTCGCCAACCTCCCAACGGTCACGGACGAGCCGTCCTCGCGTGGCCTCACACCTTGGACTTGCGCCAGCCGGCAGCCTGCGCCTCGGTCTCGCTGCAGAACCAACGTTCGCCCTTGCTCAGCGTGATGACGGTCTGCGCGTAGTACCGCTGACCGGGGACGTGGTAGATCTTCTCGCCCGTGCTGCTGATGTTGCCCTTGATGACGCAGGCGTCTGCTGCCGGCGGGCCGGGCATCAGCGGCGCGGCGGATGCCGTGGGTGTCGCGGGAGGGGCGGCCGGCATGCTGGGGCAGGCGCTCCAGAGCCCCGCACCCCCGGCCCGGGCGAGTTGCTCGGCCCGCCGGTAGGCCACCTGCCCGGCGTAGGGGTTGGCGTAGGTGTACTCCCTGCCGAATCCCCCGCGAATCAGATCGAGGGCCACCGATCGGTCGGTCTCGGAGTAGACGTGCCGCAGCAGCCGACCGTAGGCGTCCCGGTCGGCCTGGGTCGGGTCGGGTTCCAGGCGCACCGTCCGCGACTGCACCAGGCTCTGCATCATCGAAGCAGCCTCCTGCGCATAGCAGTCGCGGGTCGCGAGTTCAGGAGTGTCGATGCCGATAACCCGGACCCGCTCGGTCACTCCGGCGATCGAGACCTTGATGGTGTCGCCGTCGAGCACTCCGACGACGCGGACCAGGACGACGCCTGGGGCCGTGTCGGCGGAGCCCCCGCTGGACCTGCTCGTGGTGCCCGCCGCGCTCGAGGCGGCCGGGGGCGGCGGTGCTGGGGAACCCACCGACGGGGCGGGGGCCGTCCCCGTCGCCGGGAGGCTCGCGGCGGTGCTGGCGATCAGCGAAGTGGTCGGGACCGGCGTCGACCCACCGGTCGATGTGCCGGTGGCCGGCGTCGACCCGCCGGTCGCGGTGCCCGTGGCCGGCGCGGACGACCGCAGCAGGTCCCCGGCAGCCCGGCCGCCCGCGCCGGCCACGCCGACACCGACGACGAACAGGGTGACGGCGAACCAGACCGCGGCGGCCGTGGTGCGGCGCCCGCGGCGCTCAGCCGGCTGCTGGCCGATCGTCGATCGCTGGGGCCGCGAGACGACGTGCTCGGTCCAGCGTTGCCCGTCCCAGTAGCGGAGCGAGCCCGGCCGATGCGGGTCGGCATACCAACCTGACGGCGGCGGCGGCATGCGGGCTCCTCGGGCGGGGGTGGATCTTCATCGTCGCCCGTCTGCCAGCGGGCCGCATCGGCCGTTCCGGCACAGATCGGGAGACCGCCGAAACCGGACGACCGCTCATCAGGGCAGACCCCGCAGACCGGCCGCGCGGCATACCGGGGAAACCGACCGACCGCTCCGGCGCGGGCTCGCGGGCCGGTCCAGCCCGGGCGACTAGCCTGACCGGGTGAGCGTCACCGAAACCATCGCGGGCTGGGCCCGCGAGCTGTCCGAGGTCGGTGGCCGCAACACGCTGCTGTGGGCTCCGGAGGCGCCGGGCGGTTACCTCGACCTCACTACCGCGCACCCGGGCGGGGTCTCCCGACTGCTGGCCGGCCGGCATACCGCGCTGTCCGACCTGGTGCGCGAGTCGGGGGCGTTCGAGGAGGCCCTGGCGACCGCGCGGCGGATCCGCCGACACACCCAGGTGCTGCTCGAAGACCGAGGCATCGCAGCCGGATTCCTCGCGATCGGCGTGGCCAACTGGGACCCGCCGCGATCCGGGGCCGTCGTCGAGGCGCCGGTGCTGCTGCGCACTGCGGCGTTGGTGCCGACCACCGCGCAGGAGACCGACTTCGCCGTCGAGCTCGGGTCCGGCGTCGAGGTCAACCCGGCGCTGGTCAACTATCTGCAGTCGGTGGCCGGAGTGCCCGTCGACGCCGCCTCGCTCACCTCGCTGACCAACCTCAAAGGGTCCGGTGGCTTCGACCCCTACCCCGTGTATGCCGCCCTCGGCCGGCTCTGCGCGGACGTGCCGGGTTTCGCGGTCGCGCCGCGGCTCGTGCTCGGCACCTATCCCTACGGCAAGCCGACCATGGTCGCCGACGTCGGCAGCAACGCCGCCTGGCTCGCGCAGGTGCCGCTGCTGGCCGCGCTCGCCGACGACGAGCCCGCCCGCCAAAAGCTGGCGGCGCCGCTGCCCGAGATCGCGCCGGTGCCCGACCCGGAGCAGGAGGTGCTGGCCCTCGATCTCGACGGCGAGCAGCAGGAAGTCCTCGAGCACGTCCGGGCCGGCCGGTCCCTCGTCGTCCGGGCCGCCCCCGGCACCGGGCGCACCCAGACCGTCGCCGCGGTCGTCGCGGCGCTGGCCCACGCCCAGCGCACCGTGCTCTACGTCACCCCATCGGCCCGCAGCCGACGCCGACTGGTCGACCGGCTCGGCGAGGTGGGCCTGGCCGACCTGGTCCTGGACCTCACCGGCGCCGCCGAGGACCGCGGGCCGGCCACCCGGGCGCTCGGCGCGGCCCTGGTGCGCGCCTCGAGCCTCGACGACGGCGAGCTCGCCGAGCAGGCCGAGCCGCGCGACCGCATCGAGCGGGCCACCGACGTCGCCGAGCGCGAGCAGGCCCTGCACGACCACGTCCAGGCGCTGCACGAGCGGCGCGAGCCCTGGGGGGTCACGGCCTACGAGATCCAGCAGGCGATGGCCGAACTGGCCGCCCGCGACCCCGCCCCCGGCTCCCGGGTGCGGCTGGTCGGCGAGCACCTGCGCGGGCTCGACCGCGAACGCGTCGCCGGCATCGTCGCGCGGCTGCGCGGCGCCGCCGAGTCCGGCGGGTGGGCCGCCGACGACCGCGGCGACCCCTGGTATGCCGCGGACATCCGCGACGACGCCGACGTCGCCCGGGCGCGGGAGATCGTCACCCGCCTGTCCGGCGACGGGCTGGCCGAGCCCTGCGCCCGCCTCGACGAGATCCTCGCCGAGAGCAGCCTGCCCGCGGCGCGGACCCCGCTGGACTGGGGGCGGGCCATCGAGACCATGCACGGTGTCCGGCGCACGCTCGAGGTCTTCCGTCCCGAGGTCTTCGACATCCCGCTCGACGAGCATGTCGTGGCCACCGGCGACGCCGCCTTTCGCGAACAGGCACCGGTCGCGCTCGGGCTCACCGCCCGGTGGCGGGTGCGCCGCCAGGCCACCCGGCTGCTGCGGCCGGGCCGCCCGCCCGCCGACCTGCACGGCGAACTCGTCTCGGCCCGCGCCCAGCGCCGGCTCTGGCACGACCTGGTCGGTGCCGGCGGCCGGCCGGAGATCTCACCGCGCCTCGATGAGGCCGACGAGCTCTACTCCCGGCTCCGGGACGACCTGGACTGGCTGGCCGAGCGGCTGCAGACCACCGACGAGGGCGGCGGACTGCTGACCACCCTCCGCCCCGCCCTGGCAGCGCGGCTCGACCGACTGGCCGACCGCCTGGACCGGCTCGAGGTGCTGCCCCAGGTCTCAGGCGTCCTGGCCGACCTGCGCGCCGAGGGGCTGTCCGAGGTCATCGACGACTTCGCCCGGCGTGGGGTCGGGGCCGGTCAGGTCGAGGCGGAGGTCGAGCACATCTGGTGGGCCTCGATCGGCCTGGACATCACCTCGCACGACCGCCGCTACGCCGGCCACGACGGGCGGTCGCTGCGCGAGCAGGTCGACCAACTGGCCGAACTCGACACGCAGGCCCGGCTCGTCGACGCGGCGCGGGTGCGGGCCGAGGTCGACCGGCTGGCCCGGGCCCGGGCCCGGGCCAACCCCCGACAGGCCGACCTGCTGCACGCCCAGGCCGGGCTGACCCACAGCCATCTGCCCTTCCGCGACGTGCTGCGCGAGACCGAGCAGGTGCTCACCGCGCTGCGCCCGTGCCTGGCCGTCAGTCCCTACGCCGCCGCCCAGCTCGTCGTCGCCGGCACCGCCGTCGATACGGTCATCATCGACGACGCGCACCTGCTCACCGTGGCCGAATCGGTCTCCGCGGTGTCCCGCGGCGCCCAGGTGCTGGTGCTCGGCGATCCCTGGGCGGGCGGTCCGACCGGGTTTCGGGTGGGCCTGGCCGGAGGACGGTCGAGGCAGCCCACCGAGATCGCCGCCGGCCGTCCAGCCGCCGGCCCGTCGCTGCTGGCCGCGGCGGCCGCCGTGCTGCCGGTGCGCGAGCTCACCTGGTGGCACGACCCGGTCGACCCGCGGCTGGCCCTGCTCGACCCGGCCGGCCGGCGCCACGCGGTGCCCGCCCCGGTGCCGCCGACCCTGCGCCTCGAGGTGGTCGACGGCACGGCCACCGTGCTGCCCGACAACGAGGACGCCATCGAGAGCACCGACGCGGAGGCCGCGCGGATCGCCGAGCTCGTCCAGCAGCATCTCGAGCGGCACGTTGAGCGCAGCATCGCCGTGGTGACCCTCACCCCGGTCGCCGCCGAGCAGGTTCGCGTCAGGCTGGGGCACCTCGGCGGTCGCGCCGCCGAGGTGCCCGTCCGGGCCATGAGCGACGCCCACGACCTCACCGGCGACACCGTGCTGCTCGGCGTCGGTTACGGCCGCACCCCGCACGGCCGGGTGCTGCACCGCTTCCCCACCCTGGCCGGCGACCGGGCCGACCAGGACCTGCTGCTCGCCACCACCCTGGCCCGCACCGAACTCGTCGTCGTGACGACCATCGACCCGGACGACCTCGACCCCGAGCGGCTGCGCACCCCCGGTGCCGCGCGGCTGCTGGAGTTGCTGCGCGCGGCGCGGGCGGGCGGCATACCGGGGGAGGGGGCACCGCCCGGCGATCCCCTGCTGCGCTATCTCGCCGACCGGCTGCACGCCGAGGGGCTCACCGTCGAACTCGGTGTCGGGCGCGGCGAGCACCGGGTCGAGCTCGCGGTGGGGCACCGGTCGTGTCCGGGTCGCTGGCTGGTCGCCGTCGAGAGTGACGGCCCCCGGTATGCCGCCCTCCCGGGCGTGCGGGGCCGCGACCGGTTGCGTGCCCGGCAGTTCGAGCGGCTGGGCTGGCAGCACACGCGGGTGTGGAGCACCGACCTCTATCGGGACCCGGCTCGCGAGGTGGCGCGCATCCTCGCGCTGGTCAAGCGGGCGGCCGCCGAGCACCAGTCGGCGCGGCCCAGGCGGGCCCGACGCGCGGCACCGGCACCCGCGGGCCGCCCGGCGAGCCCGCCGGAGCAGACCCGCGACGACACCGACGTCGGCTGGGGCGAGCGCCCTGAACAGTCGGCGCGGCCGGCCGAGTCGGCGCACGACCGCTGGCTGCAGGAGCAGCGTCCGCCGCACTGGGAGTGACCGGCCACACCGCAGCGCGGCCCAGCCACGACGAAGGGGTGGGAGCGCGTGCTCCCACCCCTTCGGCTGCCGGCGGTGCCGGCGATCTGTGGCTGCTGCGTCGCCCGGCTCAGCGACGGGTCAGCGCGTCGCGGATCTCGGTGAGCAGGATGATCTCCTCGGACGGGGCCTCCGGCTCGGGCTCGATGCCGGCCTTGCGGCGCTCGGCGAGCTTGTTCATCGGCACGACGAAGATGAAGTAGACGACGGCCGCGGTGAGCACGAAGACGATCGCCGCGTTGATGATCGCGCCGATGTTGATGAAGGTGTCAGGGTTGCCGGTCGTGCCGAGCTGGATGCCCAGACCCTCGCCGACCTTGCCGCCGCCGATCCGGGCCAGGATGGGGCCGATGATCTGCTCGACGAACGCGTCGACGATCTTGCCGAACGCGGCACCGACCACGACGGCGACCGCGAGGTCGACGACGTTGCCGCGCATGAGGAAGTCCTTGAAACCCTTGAGCATGGGTGATCTGATCCTTTTCTGGGTGGTTCCCGACTGTGGGGGTGCTCCCGGCGTCGGGGCGCACACCCTCGCACGCGAGGGTGGCGGGGCGGGAGGTTCGGCCCCCGGGGAGCTGCGATTGACATGCGCTCGCAGGGAGGTCGTCTGGCTCTCCCCCGACGAGCCCGCCCAAAATAGCCAAACTGGCGGACAGACTCAAATTGGGGCCTTCGCTCGGCGCGTCGTCCGAGCATCGTCCGTGCGGCAACGTCGGCGCGGCAGCGTCCATCCGGCAGCGGCCGGGCGTCCAACGATCGTCGCCGGGCGCCGGCCGGTGCCCCGGGGCCGCCGTCACCCGGGCAGCAGCGCGACGACCAGGCCGCCGCCGGTGGCGACCGGCCCGTCGAGAGCGGCGGCCAGCGTCGCGGCGTCCGCCGCCGGAACGGCCACCAGCAACCGGGGCACGCCGTCGCCGGGCCGGCCGCCCAGCCCCTCGAGCAACCGGCCCTCGCCGGCCGAACCAGCAGCGCCCCCGGCGCTGCCCCCGCCACCGGCATCAGCAGCGCCGGCGTGACCAGACCCGCTAGGCCCGACGGCGCCAGCCCCACCGGCACCACCGCTCAACACCACCGCGTCGACGCTCGCCGGTCCGGTGAAGACCCGCACCCGGTGCCCCGGCCGGATCACGACGAGCAGCCCCCCGTCGAGCAGCGGGACGCTCATGACCACCTCCCCGGCGGGGCGGCCGAGCAGCATCCCGGGCCCGACCAGTCGCGCGTCGGTGACCACTTCGCCGGCCCGGACCGGCCCGGCGCTCACCCGCCCGACCACCACCGCCCGGTCGATCAGGGCACCGGCGGGGACGGTGTCGGCGGGCCGGCGGCGCAGCACGAGATCGCCGGCCTGCACCGTCTGGCCACCGGCCAGGTCGTGCGCCGCGACCAGCACCTCGACACCGGCCGGCTCGCTGCGCGGCAGCCAGGCGAACAGCCCGACCGCGACCGCCAGGCCGACCAGCAGGGCAGCGCCGGCCCGCCGGAGCCGGGCCCGCAGCACCCGCGCGCCCCGGGAGCGGACCCGGCGGGGCCGTCGGCCGAGCCGGCGAAGCCAGCCGGATCCCGCCCGGTCAGCGCCGGGCAGCATCGCTTCAGGTGGCGGGCCCAGCGACCAGCGCACCTCGCCGGAGCCGGCCGGCTCCGGTGGTGACCGGTCGACCGGGCCGGCCCGCACCGCCGGGTCCAGCCGGCTCACGGCAACTCGAAGGGCAGCCGCAGCCCGTCCAGGGCCCGCCGGCACGGGCAGGCGGCGCTCGCATCGGGCTCGGTCGCCGGCAGCCGCGCCACGAGGTCGGCGATCAGCGCCTTGAAGGCCGGCATCGCCGCGCCGAAGGCGCGCAGCACCTCTTCGTGGGTCACCCCGGCACCGTGCTCGACGCCCGCGTCGAGGTCGGTGACCATCGCGACCGTCGTGAAGCACAGGGCCAGCTCGCGCGCGATGGCGGCCTCGGGCAGGGCCGTCATGCCGACGATGTCCCAGCCCGCCTGCTGGTGCCACCGGCTCTCCGCCCGCGACGAGAACCGCGGCCCGTTGACGACCACGAGCGTGCCGCCGACCTGGTGCGGCAGCCCGCTCGCCGCGAGCGCCGCGGCGGCCGCGTCCCGCCCCGTCGGGCAGTAGGGGTCGGCGAACGACACGTGCACGACCGGCCCGACCGCGTCGAAGACGGTGTGCGCCCGACCCCAGGTGCGGTCGACGAGTTGGTCGGGCACGACGACGGTGCCGGTGCCCAGCTCGGCCCGCAGCCCACCGACCGCGCACGGACCGAGCACCTGCCGGACCCCGAGCGACCGCAGCGCCCAGAGGTTGGCCCGGTAGTTGATGCGGTGCGGCGGGAAGCGGTGATCCCGCCCGTGCCGGGGCAGGAACGCCACCTGCCGCTCCCCGAGCCGCCCGACGACGATCTCGTCGCTCGGCTCGCCGAACGGCGTGCTCACCGCGACGCCCCGCGCGTCGTCCAGGAAGGAGTAGAACCCCGACCCGCCCAGCACCCCGATCTCGGCTCGCACGTCCATGCGCCGGAGACTAACGGCCCGGTATGCCGCCCGCGCACCGCGCGCGGCCCGGCTGTGGATCGTGGTCGGCCGGCTCGGCAGCCTGTGGACGGCGTGCCCGAGCACGCCCGCGACGACCGTAGAATGTCCCCCTGTGCCGACCTATGCCTACGCCTGCACCCAGTGCGACCACCGCTTCGACATCGTCCAGTCGTTCAGCGACGACCCGTTGACGGTGTGCCCGGAGTGTGACGGGCGGCTGCGCAAGGTCTTCGGCTCGATCGGCGTGACCTTCAAGGGGTCGGGCTTCTACCGCACCGACTCACGCGCCTCGGCGACCAAGGCCAAGGCCGACTCGGGTCCCGCCAAGAGCGGATCAGGCTCCGGCGACTCCGGTGGCTCGACGGGCTCGGGCGGCTCAGCGGGGTCCGGCGGCTCGACCGGCTCCGGCGGTTCCACGGGGTCGGGCGGCTCGACCGGCTCGGGTGCGAGCAGCACCTCGGCGGCCGGCTCGTCCGCCAAGACCTGACCAAGACCCGACCCCAAGACCCGACCCCAAGACCTGACCGCAAGACCCGACCCCAAGGCCTGACCGCAAGACCTGACCAGGGCGAGGGCGAGCGGACCCCTCACTCGTCGGAGTGCCCGACCCAGCCGGCCAGCCGGCCGTACCGGCTGACCTGCACGAGCCGGGTGCGGGTCTCGTGCACCGCGCGGGCGGGGGCGACGACGAGCATCTCGTCGCCGCGGCGCAGACGGGTCGAGGGCCCGGGCACGATCGACTCGCCCTTGCGCACGATGAGGGTGACATTGGCCCCGGCGGGCAGCCGCAGTTCGAAGACCTCGACCCCGTGCAGCTTGGACTCCTGGCCGATGCGGGCCACGACGACCTCGGCGCCCAGTTCCTCCAACGGGGTGGTCTCCAGGTCGACGGTCACGGCCTGCACCTGCTCGACCACGCGCAGCCGGTGCGCCACCCAGGCCAGACTCGGGGCCTGCACCAGGGTGAACACGAGCACCAGCACGAAGACGAAGTCGAAGATCCAGGCCGTGCCCATCGCCCCCTCGGTGATCGGCACCGTGGCCAGCACGACCGGCACCGCGCCGCGCAGCCCGGCCCAGGACAGGAACAGCTGATCGCGCACCCCGATCCGGAACGGGGTCAGCGACACGACGACCGACAGCGGACGGGCCACGAGCAACAGCGCCAGCCCGACGACGATCGCCGGGACCAGCTGCTCGTCGAGCCGGCCCGGGGTGGCCAGCAGGCCGAGCAGCACGAACAGCCCGATCTGCGAGAGCGAGCCGACCGCCTCGGCGAACGCGCGCACCGCGGCCCCGTGCGGCATACCGGAGTTGCCGAGCACGAGCGCGCACAGATAGACGGCGATGAAGCCGGACGCGTGCACCGCCGCACCGGCGGCATAGGCCAGGACGCAGACGGTGAACACGCCGATGGCGAACAGCCCGGACGACCCACCCGCCAGCCGGGGCAGCAGCCGGCCGCCCACCCAGCCGATACCCAACCCGATCGCCGCGCCGGCCGCCAACTCGACCGCGGCGAGCAGCACGAGCGACCACCACGGCGCGTCCCCGCCGTCGGTGGACAACTGCACGGCCAGCGTGGTCGTGAGGATGACCACCGGGGCGTCGTTGAACCCCGACTCGGCCTCGAGCATGCCGGACAGCCGCAACGGCAGGGGCACGGCCCGCAGCACCGAGAAGACCGCGGCCGCGTCGGTCGAGGCGAGGATCGCCCCGACCAGCAACGACGCCTCCCAGTCCAACCCGAGCAGCCAGTGCGCGGCCACCGCGACGACGAGCACCGACACGCCCACCCCGACCGTGGCCAGCGCGGCGGCCGGCGCCACCGACCGCCGGATCCCCGGCCACGACGTGGTCAGCCCGCCGTCGGCCAGGATGAGCACGAGCGCGGCATAGCCGAGCACCTGGGTCAGCGCCGCGCTGTCGAAGACGATGCCCAGCCCCTCCCGGCCCAGCGCCAGCCCGATGCCGAGATAGAGGATCATCGTCGGCAGCCCGGAGCGCGCCGACACCTTGACGGCGACCATGGACAGCAGCAGCACGGCCGACCCGAGCAGCAGGCTGCGGGTGAGATCGGGCAGACCGAACTCGGCAACGAGCGAGGCGCTGCCGATCACGTGGTCCTCCGCGACGAGGGGTGTGTCCCCGGCGAGGGTGCCACGACGGGCCCGGGGATGGCGCCTAGTCTTGCAGGGTGAAGCGTCTGCGTCCGGGTCGGCGGCTGTGGCTCGCCCTGGTCGCTGTCGTGGTGCTCGCGCTGGCCGTCACCGCCGTGGTGACGACGACCGCGGTCCGGCAGGCCTGGCCGCAGGTCTCCGGTGAGATCACCCTCGACGGACTGGCCGGGTCGGTCACCGTGCTGCGCGACGGCCAGGGTGTCCCGCACATCTACGCCGACACCCCCACCGACCTGTTCCGCGCCCAGGGCTTCGTCGCCGCGCAGGACCGCTTCTTCGAGATGGACCTGCGCCGCCGGGTCACCTCCGGCCGACTCGCCGAACTCGTCGGCGCCCCCGGCCTGGCCAGCGATCAGGTGGTCCGCACGCTGGGGTGGCGCAAGGTCGCCGAGGACGAGCTGCCCCGGCTCGCGCCGGCGACCCGGCAGTACCTGCAGGCCTACGCCGACGGCGTCAACGACTATCTGTCGCGCACCGGCGAAACCTCCCAACTCAGCCTGGAATACGCGCTGCTCGACCGCCAACTGCCCGCCTACCGGCCCGAGCGGTGGAGCGCCGTCGACTCGCTGGCCTGGCTCAAGGCGATGGCCTGGGACCTCAAGGCCAACTTCTCGGGTGAGCTCGACCGCGCCCGCCTGCAGGCCTCGATCGATCCGTCCCTGGTCGCCGCGCTCTATCCGCCCTATCCGACCAGCGCCCACGCCCCGATCGTCTCGCTGCAGGACTGGTCGCCGGACCAGCCCGCCGCCAACACCATCGCGGGCAGCGCGCTGCCGGCCAACTCGGTGGTCCCGCCGTCCCTCAGCCTCCCGCCCGGCACGTCCGGCGGGTATGCCGCGGGCGCGGCCATCGCGCCCACCCTCACCGACCCGGCCGCGCGGGCCGCGCTCGAGCGCACCGCTGCGGCACTCGACGCGATCCCGGCGCTGCTCGGCCGGGGCGAGGGGGTCGGCTCCAACTCGTGGGTGGTCGGCCCGAGCCGCTCGGCCACCGGAGCCGCGATGCTGGCCAACGACCCGCACCTGGCCGTCCAACTGCCGGGGGTGTTCCACCAGACCGGGCTGCACTGCCGCAAGGTCAGCCCGGCCTGCCCCTTCGACGTCAGCGGCTTCACCTTCGCCGGCCTGCCGGGGGTGATCATCGGGCATAACTCGGCGATCGCCTGGGGGCTGACCAACCTGCCCGCCGACACGACCGACCTCTACTTCGAGAGGGTGAGCGGGGCGGCATACCTGCGGGACGGGCGATTGGTGCCGCTGGAGGTGAGCACCGAGACGATCCAGGTGCGCGGCGGCGACCCGGTGCCGCTCACCGTCCGGCGCACCGGCCACGGCCCGATCGTCAGCGACGTCATCGAGGCCGCCGGGGCCGCCGGGCGGGACGCGGTGATCTCCGCCCAGGTGACCCACGAGGACTACGCCGTGTCGTTGGCCTGGGTCGGGCTGGTGCCGACCGCCACCGCGGACGCGATCTTCGCGCTCAACACCGCGCAGAACTTCACCGAGTTCCGGGCCGCGGCCAAGAGCCTCGCGGTGCCGGCCCAGGGGCTGGTCTATGCCGACGTGCAGGGCAACATCGGCTACCAGGCACCCGGGCTGATCCCGGTCCGGCGGGCCTCGACCCCCGGGGTGCCGCCGGGCTACCTGCCCTCGCCGGGCTGGGACTCGCAGTGGGACTGGCAGGGCTGGGTGGCCTTCGAGGACCTGCCGTGGGTGCTCAACCCGGCCGAGGGCCTCATCGTCGCCGCCAACCAGCAGGTCACCCCGTCGCCGACCCCCTATCTGACCACCGAGTGGGCCGAGGGCTGGCGCAGCCAGCGGATCCGGGAGCGGCTCGCCGGCGTCGGCAAGGTCAGCCCGGCCGACATGCAGGACATCCAGCTGGACACCCGGCACCCGTTCGCCAAGGAACTCGTCGCCGCGCTGCTGGCCATCGACCTGTCCGACGACCCCTACACCCGCGAGGCGCAGGAACTGCTGCGCGGCTGGGACCTGACCCAGCCGACCGACCGGTCCCGCAACGCGGCGGCGGCCGCCTATTACAACGCGGTGTGGCGGCGGCTGCTGCGCGGCACCTTCGACGACCAACTGCCGGCGGGCATCCGCGCCGACGGCGGCGGACGGTGGTGGCTCGTGGTGCGCAGCCTGCTGGCCAACCCCGGCAACCCGTGGTGGGACGACAAGCGCACCCCGTCGGTCATCGAGTCGCGCGACCAGATCCTCACCCAGGCGCTGGTCGACGCGCGGCTGGACCTGACCCGGGCGATCAGCAGTTCGGTGGAGAAGTGGTCGTGGGGCCAGGTGCACACGGTGACCCTGCGCCACCAGGTGCTCGGCGGCGACTCGGCCCCGGGCGTGCTGCGCTGGCTGACCAACCGGGGCCCGATCGCCGTGCCCGGCGGCGGGGCGGTCGTCAACGCCATGGCCTGGGACGCCAGCCAGGGCTATCAGGTCACCCGCGCGCCGGCCATGCGGATGGTCGTCGACCTGGGCAACCTGGACGCCTCGACCTGGGTCAACCAGACGGGGGTGAGCGGCCACCCCGCCCACCCGCACTACGCCGACCAGGTCGACGCCTGGGCCGGTGGCCGGATGCTCGCGTGGGCGCACACCGAGAGCGCGGTGCAGGCCGTGGCGGTGGACGAGCTGACCTTCGTGCCGTAGCGGTGACCGGGACCCCCAAGCAGGCGCTGCGCCGCCGGCTCCGGCAGGCCCGCCGGGAGCGGGCCGCCGCGTCGTCGGCCGCTGACCGGGCCGCCGCCGGCGACGCCCTCGCCGCCGCCGCCGTCGCCCTGGTCGCAGCAGTCGCCGGCGAGGTCGCCGCGGGTGCCGCGGGGCAGCCGGGTGCCGGTCGCCCGGGATGCCGCGTGGCGGCCTACGAGTCCACTGCGGTGGAGCCCCCGACCGAGGCGCTGCGTGACCGGCTGCGCGCGCTGGGCCACGAGGTGCTGCTGCCGATCACGCTGCCCGACCTGCGGCTGGACTGGCGGCTGGACGGCACCGACGCGCCGCTCGGCCTCGATGCCCTCGCGACCTGTCAGGTGGTGCTGACGCCGGGGCTGGCCGTCGACGGGTCGGGGACGCGGCTGGGCCAGGGCGGCGGCTGCTACGACCGGGCGCTGCCGCACGTGCGGCCCGGTGTGCCCGTGGTGACCGTGCTGTGGGACGAGGAACTGCTCGCCGAACCGGTGCCCCGCGAGCCGCACGACCGCCGGGTCGACGCGGTGCTGACCCCCGGTTCCGGTCTGGTCCGGCTCACCCCCACCCAGTGAAAACGGTTGCCTGCCCACTTTGCGGGCGGGTTTTCACCGGTGCGTGTGACCGACCAGGGTTCTCATCGGTGCGTGTGACCGACCAGGGTTCTCACCGGTGCGTGTGACCGACCAGGGTTCTCACCGGTGCAGGACCAGGATGAGGTCGTCGTCGACGACGAGGGGGGTGGCGACGAGGTCGGCGACGACGGTCGCGCAGGCCAGCGCCTGGGCCAGCAGGTCGGCGTGCCGGTCGGGGTCGAAGGGCCGGGCCTCGAGCAGGTCCAGGGCCGCCACCGCCCGGGCCACCCCGAGCGCCAGGGTGTCGAGCCGGTGGTCGACCCGGTCCTGCAGCAGGTCGATCCGGGCGCGCAGCGCGTCATGCTCCTCCAGGGCCTGCTCGACCGCCAGTTCGTGCTCGCGGGCCAGCAGCAGGATCCGGTGCGCGCGGGTGCGGCGGACCTGCCGGTCGCGGGTCAGCGGGGCCGCGGCCGCCGGGGGCTGGGTGGCCACCGCGTGGGCTCGCTCGCCCAGCCGCGTGACGAACGGCGGCAGCGAGACGCCGAGGCGCACCGTCGGGCGATCGCGCCAGGGCGGCGACGGCAGCACCAGGGCCGGCCGCACCGCGTCCGGAAGCACCGCGCCCAGCACCGCGTCCGGCCGCAGCCGGTCCGGCAGCGCCGTGTTGACGTGCAGCAGCACCGGGCCGCTCGAGCAGGCGCCACCGGGGGCGGCCGAGAGCCGCAGCGCGCAGTCGCGCACCGGCGAGTGGTTGTCCCGCAGCCAGACCGCCATGCGGCTGACCACCGCGGCGGTGGCGACCGAGCACTCGCGGCCGTGCAGTTCGAGGGCGATGTTCACCTCGTCCAGCGCCCCCTCGAGGATTCGCCGGCTCTGCTCATAGCGCGCGGCGCTCTCGGTGATGCGCCGACGCACCTCCAGCATCGCCTGAGCGCTGCGGCCGCCGGGGACCAGCGCGGCGCCGGCCGCCGCCGACGCGGAGGCCAGCTGCGGCGGGACAAGGCGTGGGGCCATGGGCGAAACTCCGGGCACGATGGGTCGGTTCCAGGCTAGGCACTGGACCACGCGGATGCCTCGGTCGTTCGGTCGACACCGTCCCACCACTCGTCGGCACCACCGGGCGCCAGTAGGGTGGCGGGTGGCTGCGCTCGACGACGGAACTCGACGACGGAAGGGGTGCCGTGAGCGATCAGGGTCTGGCCGAGGCGCAGCGCAGGATGCGCGCGCGGGGCCTCGACGAGCCGAGCATCGCGGTCTTCACCGACTACTACCGCCAGCTCGAGCAGGGGGCCCTGGGCCTGGTGCCCGAGGACACCATCGAGCCGCTCGGCGACCTGCCCGCGCTCGACGAGGTGCGGTCCGGCCCGGCCGAGCACGCGGCGGCGCTCCGTCGGGTGGCCGTCGTCAAGCTCAACGGCGGGCTCGGCACGAGCATGGGCCTGACTGGAGCCAAGTCGGTCCTGCCGGTGCGCGACGGGCTGACCTTCCTCGACGTGCTGGCCCGGCAGGTGCTGCAGTTGCGCCGCAGCCACGACGTCCCGTTGCCGGTCGCCTTCATGAACAGCTTCCGCACCGAGGCCGAAACCCTGGCCACCCTCGCGGCCTATCCGCAGTTGCCGGTCGACGGGCTGCCGCTGAGCTTCACCCAGGGCTCCGAACCCAAGCTGCGCGCCGACGACCTCACGCCGGTCGACCACCCGGCCGACCCCAGCCTGCAGTGGTGCCCGCCCGGCCACGGCGACGTCTACCTGTCGTTGCAGCGCAGCGGCCTGCTCGAGGCGCTGCTGGGTCACGGCATCCGCTACGCCTTCATCTCCAACGGCGACAACCTCGGCGCCACCTGCGACCCGGACATCGCCGCGTGGCTGTTGCGCGAGCAGGTGCCCTATCTCGCCGAGGTCTGCGAACGCACCGTCAACGACCGCAAGGGCGGCCACCTGGCCCGGCGCCGCTCGGACGGCCAGGTCGTGCTGCGCGACACCGCGATGGTGCCGGCGGGCGAGGAGCACTTCTTCGAGGACGAGACCAGGCACCGCACCTTCAACACCAACAACCTCTGGGTGGACCTCGAGGTGCTCGACCGGCTGCTGCGCGAGCGGGGCGGAAGGCTGGGGCTGCCGATCATCGTCAACCGCAAGACCGTCGACCCCAGCGACCCCGCGTCGACGCCGGTCATCCAGATCGAGAGCGCGATGGGCGCGGCGGTCGAGGCGATCCCCGGCGCCCGGGCCCTACTGGTGCCCCGGACGCGCTTCCGGCCGGTCAAGACCACCGGTGAGCTCGCCCTGCTGCGCTCGGACCGCTACGCGCTCGACGAGCGCGCCCACGTCGTGCCGACGACCGACTCGCCCGAGCCGCGGATCGACCTCGGCCCGGAGTTCCGGCTCGTGCAGGACTTCGAGGCGCGCTTCCCCCACGGCGTGCCGTCGCTGCGGGACTGCACCGGTCTGCGAGTGCGCGGCGAGGTCACCTTCGGCGCCCAGATCGTCTGCCGCGGCGAGGTCACCATCGCGGTCACCGAGCCGACGACCGTGCCCGATCACACCGTGCTGCAAGGTCACTGGTCGTCGCACGAGCACGGGGTGGCGTGATGCGCACGGTCGCGGAGCACCTCGCCGCAGCCCTGGCCGGGGTCGAGCCGCTGGCCCCCGCACGGGTGCCGCTGGGTGCCGCATTGGGTCTGGTGGCCGCCGAGGCCCTCGACTCGCGGGTCGACCTGCCCGGCTTCGACAACTCGGCCATGGACGGCTATGCGGTCCGCGCGGCCGACGTCGCCACCGCGTCGCCCGAGCAACCGGTCACCCTGCCGGTGGTCGCCGACCTGGCCGCGGGCGATCCGCCGGCGCCGGGTCTGCGGCCGGGCCAGGCGATCCGGATCATGACCGGCGCGCCGGTGCCACCCGGCGCGGACACCATCGTCAAGGTCGAGGACACCGACGGCGGTGCCGACCAGGTGGTCGTCCACGCGCCGGCCCGGGTCGCCCTGCACATCCGGCGGCAGGGCGAGGACCTGCCGGTCGGCCGGGGGGTGCTCGAGCCCGGGCAGGTCATCGACGCCCGCCGGATCGCGCTGCTGGCCGCCTCCGGGCACGCCGACGTCTCGGTGCACCCGCGGCCCAGGGTGGCCGTGGTGTCGACCGGCGCCGAGCTCGTCGCCCCGGGAGACCCGTTGCAACCCGGGCAGATCCACGACTCCAACAGCCACATGCTCGCCGCCGCGGTGACCGCGGCGGGGGGCGTGGCGGCATACCGGGGCAGTGTCGGCGACGACCCGGGCCAGGTGCGCGGGCTCTTCGCCCGGTTGGCCGGTGAGGTCGACGTCGTGGTCAGCTCGGGCGGGGTGAGCATGGGCGTGCACGACGTCGTCAAGGCCGTGCTGCGCGAGCGTGGCCCCGGTGCGGTCGGTGCGGTCGACTTCGTCCGGGTCGCCATGCAGCCGGGCAAGCCGCAGGGACTCGGGCGGCTGGGGGAGCGGGGCGTGCCGTTCTTCGGATTGCCGGGCAACCCGGTGAGCTCGCTGGTGTCCTTCGAGGTCTTCGTGCGCCCGGTGCTGCGACGCCTGCTCGGCCTCGAGCCGGTCGTCCCACCGCGGGTCGTCGTCTCGGTGGCCGAGCCGTTCGTCTCGCCCGCCGGCCGGCAGCAGTTCGCCCGGGCCACGGTGTGGTGGGACGGGCACCGCTGGACGGCGCTGCCGGTGGCCGGCCAGGGGTCGCACTTCGTCGCCGACCTGGCGGCCAGCAACGCGTTGCTCGACATCGCGGCAGAGGTCACGCAGGTGCCGGCCGGCAGCGCCGTCGAAGCGATCCTGCTCACCGAGCCGCAGCTCGTGGCACCGGCTCCGGAGGCTGCGACGTGAGCGACGGGCCGCGCTCAGCCGCAAGCGAACTCACCCACCTGCGCGCCGACGGCAGCGCGCACATGGTCGACATCTCGGGCAAGGCGGTGACCGCCCGCGAGGCCTCGGCGCGAGGGCGGGTGCTGCTGTCCGAGCCGGCGGTCGCGGCCCTGCGCGACGGCACGGTGCCCAAGGGTGACGCCCTGGCCGTCGCGCGGATCGCCGGCATCCAGGCGGTCAAGCGCACCCCTGAGCTGGTGCCGCTGGCCCACCCGGTCGCCGTGCACGCCGTCGCCGTCGACCTCACCGTCGCCGACGACGGGGTGGACATCGCCGCGACGGTGCGCACCGCCGACCGCACCGGCATCGAGATGGAGGCGCTGACCGCGGTGGCGGTCGCCGCGCTGGCCCTCGTCGACATGGTCAAGGCCGTCGACCGGCAGGCCCGGATCACCGACATCCGGGTGACCGCCAAGTCCGGCGGGCGCTCCGGCGACTGGCGCGAGGAGGCACCCCATGGCTGACCCCGACCGGGTGCACGTCATCATCGCCTCGACCAGGGCCTCGGACGGGACCTACGAGGACCGCACCGGCCCGCAGTTGGTCGCGGGACTCACCTCGTGGGGGTATGCCGTCACCGGCCCCCTCGTCGTGCCCGACGGTCCCGCGGTGGGCGCCGCGATCGCCGCCGC
The DNA here is from genome assembly GCA_964647395.1 of uncultured Intrasporangiaceae bacterium. Taxonomy (GTDB): domain Bacteria; phylum Actinomycetota; class Actinomycetes; order Actinomycetales; family Dermatophilaceae; genus Phosphoribacter. Next base: position 18,791 of record CAZYHR010000059.1, read on the forward strand.
GCTGACCTGCACACCGGCCATCGTCATCACCAGCGGCGGCACCGGCGTGTCGCCGACCGACGTCACCCCCGAGCAGACGGCACCGCTGCTGCAGCGCCGCATCGACGGCATACCGGAGCTGTTGCGGGCGGTGGGGGTGGCCAACGGGCAGCCGCTGTCGGTGATCTCCCGCGGCCTGGCCGGGGTCGCGGGGCGCACGCTCGTGGTCAACCTGCCCGGCTCGCGCGGCGGAGTCAGGGATGCCCTCACCGTGCTCGAGCCGATCCTGCGGCACGTCGTCGACCAGCTGCGCGGCCTGGACCACGCCCCTGCGGACGCTGGCCCCGGCGACGAGCAGCCGGGACCCGGGCCGGGCTGAGCATGATCGGGCCGACCTGGCCGGTCGAGCTGCGGGCCGGCGACCCGCGCAGCCTGCCGATCGAGTTGCGTCCGCTGCGTCGCACCGACCGGCGGGCCTGGCAGGAGGTGCGCAGCCGCAACGCGGCATACCTGGACCGGTGGGAGCCGACCCCGCCGGAGGGGACCAGCGAGTCGGTGTCCTTCACCGGCTACGTCCGCCGGCTCAACGCCGACGCGCGGGCCGGCACCTCGCTGCCCTTCGCGATCACCGTCGGCGGCGAACTGGCCGGGCAGATGCACCTGTTCGGCATCATGCGCGGCTCGATGCTGTCCGGCATGGCCGGCTACTGGGTGGCCAGCGAGTTCTCCGGCCGCGGGGTCGCGACGCAGGCGCTGGCGGCGCTGACGACCTATGCCCTCGGCCCCTACGGGTTGCACCGGGTCGAGGTCAACATCCGCCCGGAGAACGTCCCGTCGCTGCGGGTCGTGCAGCACCTGCGGTTTCGCGACGAGGGGGTGCGCGAGCGGTTCCTGCACATCGAGGGGGCCTGGCGGGACCACCGGACCTTCGCGCTGACCACCGAGGACACCTTGGGGCTGCCGGTCATCAGTCGGTGGCAGCGACTGGTCGGAGGCTGACCGGCGGGGTCCGGGTCTGCCGGGTCGGGCAGGGCTGGCCGGGTCGCGGCCAAGGCCGCCGGGGGCCGGGTCGCGGCCAAGACCGCCGGGGGCCGGGGCCGGGGCTGGTGGGGCCCGGCTCGGCCGGTCGATCGGCGCTCCCGGACGAGATCACACCAGTCACACCAGCCACATCCGCGACACACCGGAGCAGGTCCGCCGGCGAAGCGTCCGGTGTCCCTACGGTGGTCACCGTGCAGCCCTCCTCGTTGATCTTCGTCGCCGTCGTGGCGATCTGGGCTGCCTTCCTCGTGCAGCACTGGGTGGCCCGCCGTGAGGATGTCGCGACCGCCCGCACCGTCGACCGCTACTCCGACGCCATGCGCGTCCTGGAGCGCCAGGCCCTGCGTCCGGCCGCCGGAGCGCGGCTGAGCATCGAGGCCCACCAGCAGGCCGCCGCGGCCGGCTCCCCCTTCGTCGCCCGTCGACCCTCCGGAGGTCCCGCGATGTCGCCTGCCCGCCCCGCCGCCACCGCCTCCCGGCCGACCCGCCCGAGCGAGCCGCCCGTGCTCGCCGAGAGCGGCCGCCGCGTGCTGGGCTCGCGCATCCCGCTGCCCGGCGGCCCGCGCGGCACGCACCGGCCGGGCCGGCTCGGACGCCAGATCCGCGGCATCGTCCTGCTCGCGTGCCTGGCCGCCGTCCCGGTCACCCTGGTCCTGTCCCTGCTGTCGGTCACCGCGTGGTGGTCGGTGCTGGTCGCCGTCGCCGCCGTCGTGCTCTCGGTCGTCGCCCTGCGGTATGCCGCGGTCCGCGACCGCACCCGCCGCACCGTCGAGCGCTCCATGGCCCGGCGTGGCCCGAGCGTCGTCGAGGCCGCCCGCACGGCGGCCGCGCGCCGGACCGTCGGCCGGCGCGGGAGTGCCGTGGCCGGGGCGGGCGGTGCCACCGCCGCTGACCCTGACGCTGCCGTCGTCGCGGGCACCGGGTCGG
>CAZYHR010000060.1:0-20718 GCA_964647395.1 uncultured Intrasporangiaceae bacterium
GCAACGGCGCCGCGGTCGGTGGGCCGCCCAACGGCGCCGCGGTCGATGGGCCGCCCAACGGCGTCCCGGTCGGCGGGGCGCCCCAGGGCGTGGCCGCCAGCCCGTCCCGGAGCCGGGTCCCGGCCAGCCGCTGAGCCGGACGCCCCGGCGCCGGCGGCCCGATCAGCCGGTCTGCGCGCTCGCCCAGACCAGGCCGGCGGCCAGGGCCACGGCATACCCGAGCAGCAGGTGCCCGGTCGCCACGAGCACCGGCACCAGGTCGCGTCCGGTGGCGCCGGCGGCCAGGGTGCGCCAGGGTCGCACGACCAGCGGCAACGCGAGCACGACGAGCACGGCCTGCCAGTGCACGAGGATGACCCCGATGCCGCACCCGAAGGCCAGCCCCACCAGCGCCAGCCAGAGCCGGCGGCTGCCGGGGTCGCCGAGCCGCACCGCGAGCGTGCGCTTGCCGGCGGCGGCGTCGGTCGGGATGTCCCGTAGGTTGTTGGCGACCAGGATGGCCGAGGACAGCGCCCCGCAGCCGACCGCTCCCAGCAGGCCGGGCAGGGTGAACCGGCCGAGTTGGGTCAACTCGGTGCCCAGCGTGGCGACCAGGCCGAAGAAGACGAAGACGAACACCTCGCCCAGGCCGCGGTAGCCGTAGGGTTGGTCGCCGCCGGTGTAGCGCCAGGCGGCGACGATCGCGGCGAGGCCGACCAGCAGCAGCCAGAAGTGCCCGGACAGCGCCACCAGCGCCAACCCGAAGACGCCCGCGAAGAAGAAGCACGTGTATGCCGCCAGCTTGACCGTGCTCGGGTCGGTCAGTCGCTGCCCGACCAGCCGGATCGGGCCGACCCGCTGCTCGTCGGTGCCCCGGATGCCGTCGGAGTAGTCGTTGGCGTAGTTGACCCCGACCTGCAGGGTCAGCGCGACCGCCAGGGCGAGCAGCGCCAGGCCGGGGTCGGCGTGACCGCCGGCCTGGGCCGCGGCGGTGCCGACGAGCACCGGGGAGAGCGCTGCGGGCAGGGTGCGCGGGCGGGCACCGGCGACCCATTCTTCGATCGTGGCCATGGCCAGACCAGCCTACGAAGTCCCGGGGGTCACTGCGGTGAGCCACCCCGGCGCCAGGAAGGGGAGATCGCGCCGGGACGGGCCCACTCGGTCAGCCGCTGGTGTGGCGGCGCAGCTTGCGCAGGAACTCGGGGTCGTCCTCGGGCCCGACCGGGCCGGAGCGCGGCGCGGGCCGGAAGCGCGCGGACGTGCGCCGGAACGCGCGGGACTCGGGCCGCCCGCCGATCAGCCAGCAGATCGGGCCGACCCAGGCGACCAGGGCGATGAGCACGACCCACCACAGCTTGGGCAGGCCGCGGATCTCGGATTCGTCGCTCTTGGCACAGTCGAGCAGGGCATAGATCGTCAACGCCAGGCCTGACAACAGCAACAACACTCGCAACATCCGTCGCGCCCCTTCCGCGCAGTGGAGTCCCCGGCCCCCGCCGTGAACTCCTCGAAGCCACGGCCCCCGCCGTGGTGACCATCAGTCTGTCAAATTGTCAGCGCTCCGCAAGCGCAAGGGGTTCCCGGATCAGCGGCCGGAGTCCTCGAAGCACTCGAGCAGCGCGGCGCGGTCCGGCTTGCCCGGCCCGAGTAGCGGGATCACGTCGAGCACCCGCAGCAGCTGGGGCAGGGCGGCGTCGGGCAGCACCCCCCGCAGGGCGGCCCGCGCGTCGGCGACGGTGACCGGGTGGTGGGTACCGGGCTCGAGCACGACGGCGGCGGCCACACTCTCGCCCCATTGCCCGTCCGGCACGCCGAGCACGACGGCGTCGGCCACGCCGGGCAGGAACCGGACCAGGGCGTCCTCGACCGGGCCCGGCGCGACCTTGATACCGCCGGTGGTGATGAGGTCGTCGGCGCGACCGGTGACCTGGAGCCGGCCGTCGTCGTCGAGCCGACCCAGGTCGTCGGTGCGGAACCACCGCACGCCGTCGGCGTCGACGTGGAAGCGGTCGGCGCTCAGGTCGGGCTGTCCCAGGTAGCCGTGGGCGACCATCGGGCCGCCGATGACGATGTGCCGGTCGTTGTCGATGTGCACGTCGGCGACCGGCAGCGGCAGACCGTCGTAGACGCAGCCGCCGGCGGTCTCGGTCATGCCGTAGGTCTGGATCAGCCGGACGCCGGCGCGGTGGGCGCGCTCGAGCAGGTCGGCGCCGGCCGCGGCCCCGCCGCAGAGCACCGCGTCGAAGCCGGCCAGCACCGCGGTGGCCTCCCGGTCGGCCAGCAGCCGGGCCACCTGGGTGGGGACCAGGGACACGTAGGTGGGGTCGCCGGTGCCGGGCATCTGCAGGGCGGCGGCGACGAACGCCCCGGCGGTGAAGCCGCCCGACCGGTCCATGACGGTGACATCACCGGTCGACAGGCTGGCTCGGACCAGCACCTGCAGTCCGGCGACATGATGGGCCGGCAGGGCCAGCAGCCAGCTGCCCGGACCGGCCAGCACGTCATAGCTGGCCGCCGCCGAGGCCAGCAGGTTGTCGCCGGTGAGCAGGACCCGCTTGGGGATTCCGGTCGAGCCGGACGTGGTGACCACGAAGGCCAGCCCGGGCGGCAGCCCTCGGCGGGAGCGGGGCAGCACCGGCTTGGGCCCGTCCTGCGGATAGGGGACCAGCGCCGGCCCGGTGCCGGCCATCGCCTCGGCGATGGGGTCGAGCACGCTCGCGACCTGCGCGCCCGGGGGCACGGGCAGCAGGCGCAGGCGCGTCGTCGGGCTCACGATGCGATCCTAGGCATCCCGGGGCGCGTCGGCGAGCGAGCCGGCTGGAAGCGAGCCGGCCCTAGCCTGGGCCGGGTGGCCCGGATCTACTATCTCGTCGGTCCGCCGGCAGCCGGCAAGCGCACCGTGGGGCTGGAGCTGGCCCGGCTGACCGGTGCCGCGCTGGTGGACAACCACCTGGTCAACGACCCGGTGTTCACGGCGATCGGAGCCGACGGGGTGTCGCCGCTGCCGCGGGTCGCGTTCGAGTTGGCCGCGCGGGTGCGGGTGATCGTCCTCGAGGCGGTCCGGCTCGCGCCGGGCACGACGAGCCACGTCTTCACCAACTACCTGACGGACACCCCCGGCGACGCAGCCTTCGTGGCGACGCTGCGCGGGCTGGCCGCGCAGCGGTCGGCGGGCTTCGTGCCGGTCTGGCTGCGCTGCGACACCGAGCGGCTCGTCGAGCGGGTTGCCCTGCCGGATCGACTGTCTCGCAACAAGCTTCGCGATCCGGCCCAGCTGCTGCACCTGCTCGAAGCCACCCGCCCGCTGCTGCCGCCTCCCGACGCCCTGGTCGTCGACACGACCCGTATGCCGCCCGCCGGCACGGCCCGCGCCATCCTCGCCTGGGCCGAGCAGTCCGGGATCTGATGCTGCACGTCGTCCTGGTCGAGGAAGTCCCGTTCGACCTCGAGGCGCGTCACGGAGGCGACTCCACTCAACGAGGACCGGATCAAGTGGTGCGTCGCTGACCACTGCGCGTTCGCAGGGTCGGCTTGCGCAACGGCCTTGCCGTGGTTGGGCGAGCCCGGCTCCACGGCGACGCGCAGATCCACGGCGCGCCGATCCGCCGCGCGGCTCTGCGCAGTCGGCTCGAGCCGGGCTTGCCACCCATCTGCCACGCGCGGGCCCCGCATAACAGGCCGCTGACCTGCCCAAACGCGCCAGATCAGAAGTACCAGGGGAACGGCGACCAGTCCGGGTCGCGCTTCTGCAGGAACTGGTCTCGGCCCTCGACCGCCTCGTCGGTCATGTAAGCCAGCCGGGTGGCTTCGCCGGCGAAGACCTGCTGGCCGACCAGCCCGTCGTCGACCAGGTTGAAGGCGAACTTGAGCATCCGCTGGGCCTGCGGGCTCTTGCCGAGGATCTCGCGGGCCACCTCGAGCGCGACGGTCTCGATCTCGGTGTGCTCGGCGACCAGGTTGACCGCGCCCATCCGGTGCATGTCCTCGGCGGTGTAGGTGCGCCCGAGGAAGAAGATCTCGCGGGCGAACTTCTGCCCGACCATCCGGGCCAGGTAGGCCGAGCCGTAGCCGCCGTCGAAGGACCCGACGTCGGCGTCGGTCTGCTTGAACCGGGCTCGCTCGCGCGAGGCGATGGTCAGGTCGCAGACGACGTGCAGCGAGTGCCCGCCACCGGCGGCCCAGCCGGTGACGACGGCGACGACGATCTTGGGCATGGTGCGGATCAGCCGCTGCACCTCGAGGATGTGCAGCCGCCCGCCCTCGGCCTTGACCCGCAGTTCGTCGACCCCGGCCGCCGTCTCATCGGCGCCGCCGCCCTCGGTGGTGTGCTCGGTGGCGTACTGGTAGCCCGACCGGCCCCGGATCCGCTGGTCGCCCCCGGTGCAGAAGGCCCAGCCGGCGGTCGTCGGCGAGGACCCCTCCCGCGGCGAGGGCCCGTTGCCGGTGAGCAGGACCACCCCGACGTCGGGGGAGCGGCGCGCGTGGTCGAGCACGGCGTGCAACTCGTCGACGGTATGCGGCCGAAACGCGTTGAGCACGTCCGGCCGGTCGAAAGCGACTCGGACACAACCGAGCTCGCGGGCGCGGTGATAGGTGATGTCGGTCAGTCCGGCGAACCCCGGGACCTCCTGCCACACCTGCGGGTCGAAGGTCTCGCTGACGTCGGCGCGGCTGCTCACCCGGCCGAGGATACGCGCCGCGGCCCGCGGCGGGCCGCGCCTAGGTGGCGGTGTCCACCTCGTCCCAGTCGGCGAAGCGGTCGAGCAGCCAGTTGAGCGCGTGCATCCGCTCCTCGACGACGTCGCCGGACACTCCCGAGCCGGGTCGCCCCTCGATGCGCTGCTGGCGGATCGACCACAGCAGCGCTCGGGTGCGCTCCTGCTCGTCGACGAGTTGCTCGACCGGACGCAGCCGCAGGGACTCGACGAAGCCGTCCGCGCCATCGGCGAGCGCGGTGTCCAGCACCTCCGACGTCGGCTGCGGCTCGTCCGGCCAGGGCAGTTGCTCCAGGCCGGCCGCCCACAGCAGCGTGCGCTGCGCCTCGGCCCGCCAGGTGAGCGGTCCGGCGACCTCGGGCCCGGCACCCTCGAAGAGCTCCCGCTCAGCGGCGCTGAGCCAGCGCCCGCCGAGCACGTCGATCGGGTCCAGTGGCGCCGGCGGCTCACCCTGCGCGACCTGATGCGCTCGCCACACCGTCAGCCCGAGCGCGACGATCCGGCGGGCCACGTCCGCCGGCCGCTGGGCCAGCAACTCGGCGGCCGAGCGCACCGGCGGCAGCGTCTCGGCGACCGGTATGCCGCGGGCCGCGAGCTCCGCACGGACGCGCCGGGCCCGGTCCACGGACTCCGGCAGCACCGGCGCGCGCCCGGTCGGCTCGGTGCCGTCGGCCCCCGGCAGCAGCGGCCGGAAGTCGGGGTCGGCGATGCGCGGGGTGATCGGCCCGGAGATGCTCGCGTCGTCGGGGGCGATGACGAGGATGGCGTTGACCCGCCGGGCCCAGTCGCCGACCGCGGCGCGGTCCGAGTCGGCCGCGGTGAACGTGTGGTGCCAGTGCACGCCGTCGAGGTGCTGCAGCAGCGACCAGACGTGCGCGGTCATCTGCTCACCGCACGCGTGCCAGATCCAGCCGGAGAAGCCGTCCAGGTGCTGGGCCATCTCGAGGTCGCGCTCACCGTCCTGGCCGACCAGGCCCCGGGCGGTGAAGGGCATCGGCGGGTCGAGGCGCTGCACGACGGTGGCGTACGCGTTGACGAGCATGAACTCGACGGTATCCCGTAGCGTGGCCGGGTGGCTCATCCGCCTCGCTACGACGACGCCGACCCACTGCTGGCCCGGTTGCGGCAGATCGCCTTCGCGCTGCCGGAGGCGCAGGAGAAGATCAGCCACGGCCGGCCCAACTTCTTCACCACCAAGATCTTCGCGATGTTCGGGGCTGCGCTCAAGGGCGACCACTGGGCCCCGTCGGTGGCTCGCTCGGTGGTCTTCCTGCCCGAGTCCGGCGAGCGCGAGGCGCTGCTGGCCGACGACCGCTTCGTCGTGCCCGGCTACGTCGGCGCCTACGGCTGGTTGTGCCTGCCGCTCGACCGGCCCGGCACCGACTGGGCCGAGGTGGCCGAGCTCGTCGAGTCGTCCTACCGGCTCACGGCCCCACGCCGCCTGGTCGCGCAGCTCGACGCGCGCGGCTGAGCCGCGCCGGACCGGCGCGGGCGGCATACGGTGGGGGCATGGGTCTTCGCTGGTACTCCGTGGTCATCGACGCCAACGACGTCCGGGCGCTGTCGCACTGGTGGGCCGAGGCGTTGGACTGGCAGGTCGTCTACGAGGCCGACGACGAGGTCGTCATCGTGCCGCACCACCTGGCCGTGCAGGAGGACGACCCGGGCGTGCCGTGGGCCGAGCGCGGACAGGCCTGGGTGTTCGTGCCGGTGCCGGAGGGCAAGTCGGTCAAGAACCGCATCCACCTGGACCTGGCGTGTCACACCAGCGACGACCGCGGCGCCGAGCTCGACCGGCTGGTCGCCCTGGGCGCCACCCGGGTCGACGTCGGGCAGGACCGCGACCGGGTGAGCTGGGAGGTGCTGGCCGACCCGGAGGGCAACGAGTTCTGCGTGCTGTCGGCCCGCGATGCCTGACCGGCCCGCCCTGGCCGAACTGCTCGACGGCCTGCGGGTGGTTCACATCCCGCTGCGGGTGCGCTTCCGCGGGGTCGACCGGCGCGAGGTGGCGCTGCTGGTCGGGCCGTCCGGATGGGGCGAGTTCGGGGCGTTCGTCGAATACGGCCCGGCCGAGGCGTCCCGCTGGCTGCTCGCCGCGATCGAGGCAGCGTATGCCGCGTGGCCGGCTCCGGTGCGCGACCGCGTCCCGGTCAACGCCACCGTGCCGGCCGTACCGGCTGCCGACGTGCCGGCTGTGCTGGCCCGGTTCGATGGGTGCACGACGGCCAAGGTCAAGGTCGCCGAGCCGGGGCAGCGGCTGGCCGACGACCTCGACCGGGTCGCGGCGGTGCGTGACGTCCTGGGGGCCGATGCCCGGATCCGGGTCGACGCCAACTGTGGCTGGAGCGTCGCGGAGGCGACCGAGGCACTCGGTGCGCTCGCGGCCTACCGGTTGGAGTACGCCGAGCAGCCCTGCCCCGACGTGCCCGACCTCAAATCCCTGCGGATCGCGTTGGCGCGCAACGGCATCGACGTGCCCATCGCGGCCGACGAGTCGGTCCGCAAGGCCGAGGATCCGATCCGGGTGGCGCGGGAGCAGGCTGCCGACCTGCTCGTCGTCAAGGCGCCGCCGCTCGGTGGGGTCGCCCGCGCCCTGGCGATCATCGATGCGGCGGGGCTACCGGCCGTCGTCTCGTCGGCCCTGGACACGTCGGTGGGCATCGCCTCGGGCGTGGCTCTGGCGGCGGCCCTGCCGACCCTCGAGCACGCCTGCGGGCTGGGCAGCGTCAGACTCTTCGACGGCGACGTGACGACGGATTCGTTGGTGCCGCAAGGGGGTTGGCTCACCCCTCGGCGGGTCGTCGCCGACCCGGACCTGCTCGACCGCTGGGCGGCGCCGCCCGAGCGGGTGGCCTGGTGGCGCGAGCGGGTCGCCGCCTGTCACCCCCTGCTGGGCGGGTCCGGCGACGGCTGATCGTGGCGGTTGAGCGACCGTTTCGGGGGTTCCACCGCCACGATCACCGGCCCGCCGCCGCCGCTCAGCGCTTGACGAAGAACTCGTCGTGCCAGACCAGGAAGCAGTAGACGGTCCAGATCTTCTTCATCTGCGACTCGCCGCTGCGGTGGGTGTCGAGCAGCCCGACGATGGCCTCGACATCGAAGAACTCCCGGGCCGCGTCGGAGGTGAACGCCGCCTTGACCTGCTCGTAGTAGCGCTCCTCGCGCAGCCAGGCGGCCAGCGGCGACGGGAAGCCGAGCTTGGGCTTGTTGGCGGTCTCGGCGGGCAGTTCGCGCAGCGCCGCGAGCCGCAGCGGCGCCTTGGTCGAGCCCTTGACGACCCGATGGCGCGCCGGGATCGCCAGCGCGACCTTGAGCACCTCGCGGTCCAGGAACGGCACGCGCAACTCGAGCGAGGCGGCCATCGTCATCTTGTCGGCCTTGAGCAGGATGTCGTGCAGCATCCAGGTGTGCAGGTCGACGTACTGCATCTTGGTGAGCACGTCCTTGCCGGCGACCTTGGCGAACAGCCGCCGGGTCCGTTCGGCCGGCGGCACCTGAGGCAGCGGCTTGGCCAGGTAGGCCGCCCGCTCGGCGGCGGTGAAGTTGTACTCGTGCCGGAAGAAACGTTGCTCGATGGGCTGGGCGGCCCGGATGAGGTAGCGCCGGCCGGGCACCTGCGGTATCCGCCGCGCCACCCGCGCCAGCCCGCGCCGCAGCCGGTCGGGCACGACCCGCTGGTAGGGGGCGTAGGCCAGCGGCTCGGAATAGGAGTTGTAGCCGCCGAACAGTTCGTCGGCCCCCTCGCCGGACAGCACCGCCTTGACGTGCTGGGCGGCGACCTTGGACAGGAAGTACAGCGGGATCGCCGACGGGTTGGGCAGCGGGTCGTCCAGGTGGTACTGCACGTCGCCGACCGCGCCGAAGAAGTCCTCCGAGGAGATCGTCGTCGAGACGTTGTCGACCCCGATCCGCTCGGACAGGGCCTGGGCGTAGGGAAGTTCGCTGTACTGCTCCTCGTCGTAGCCGATCGAGAAGGACCGCACCCGCTGCACCTTGGCCAGTTCGTTGGTCGCATAGGACGAGTCGACGCCCGAGGACAGGAAGCAGCCGACCTCGACGTCGGCGATCTTGTGCGCGGTGACCGACTCGGCGAACGTCTTGGCGATGAGGTCGACCCACTGCTCGACCGACTTGGCCTCGTCGGCGCGGAACTCGTAGTCGAAGTAGCGGGTGTGGGTCAGCTCGCCAGCGTGCCAGGTCAGATAATCCCCACCGAGCAGCTTGAAGACGTCGCGGAACATCGTCTCCCGGTCGGGCACGTACTCGAAGCACAGGTAGTCCGGCAGCCGGTCCTCGTTGACGGCCTTGACGAATCCCGGGTGCGGCAGGAAGCCCTTGATCTCCGAGCCGATGAGCAGCCGCCCGCCGCCGGTGGAGTAGTAGACCGGCTTGATCCCGAAGATGTCGCGCGCGGCATACAGCGTGGCCGTCGTCGTGTCCCAGATGCAGAAGCCGAACATGCCGCGCAGCCGGGGCAGCAGCCCGTCCATGCCCCACTGCTCGAAGCCGTGCAGGACGACCTCGGAGTCGGTGCGGGTCGCGAAGGTGTGCCCGGCGGCCAGCAGTTCCTCGCGCAGCCCCTGGTAGTTGTAGATCTCGCCGTTGAAGACCAGCACGAGCGAGCGGTCCTCGTTGTAGAGCGGCTGCCCGCCGTGCTCGAGGTCTATGAACGACAGCCGGCGGAAACCGATGGCCACGTCGTCGTCGACGTAGTAGTCGTGCTGGTCCGGGCCGCGGTGGGCGATGGCGTCGGCCATGGCCCGGATCGTCGCCCCGTGGTCGAGGTCACCGTCGCGGGGGTCGAGGGCGTAGGCCACCCAGCCGCACATCTGCTCGTCCTCCTAGTCCGTGCCGCGGATCTGCTTGCCCGCGGCCAGGATCGTCGCACGGGCCAGGGCGTCGACCGAGTCGACGATATCCGGCTGGTAGGCCGCCAGGTCCCGCTGCAGGATCGACAGCTCGGTGCAGCCGAGCACGACGACCTGGGCCGCCCGCCGGCGCAGGTGGTCCACGGCGGCGTGGAAGCGCTCCGGCGCGACCGGCTCGCCGGCCTTGACGCCGGCGTAGATCATGTCCATGACCTCGGCCTGCATCTGCGGCTCGGGCATGACGCAGTCCAGGCCGGCGCGCTCCGCGGCTCGTTGATAGGTCTCGGTGTGGACCGTGCCGTCGGTCGCGAGCACCCCGATGGTGGTCAGCCCGGGCACCCGCCGACGCGCCTCGTCGAGGGTGACCTCGACGATGTTGAGGAACGGCACGCTGACCGAGGCGACCAGCCGGTCGTAGAAGAAGTGCGCGGTGTTGCACGGCATGACGAGCATCCGGGCCCCGCCCGCCTGCAGGGTCCGCGCCGCATGGACCATCGCCGGCAGCGGGTCGGCGTCGTCCTGCCCGGTGAGGAAGGCGGTTCGGTCCGGGATCGAACCCTGTTGCCAGACAAGCATGTCCACATGCTCCTGATCGGTGTCCGCCACGGTCAGGTCGATGACCCGCTCCATGAAGTAGACGGTCGCCATCGGGCCGAGCCCGCCGACGACGCCGACAGCGTCTCTCACGTGGGCTTCCCGAGGTAACGGTAGAACTTCTTCACCTGGTTGAGCGCGTAGGCCGCCAGGTAGGCGCGGCGTCGCGGCGACAGGTCCGCGGCATACACCTGGGGGTTGCTCCAGCGTCCCTCGGCGAACAGGCGCAGCGCCTTGGCCCGCAGTTCCCGGTCGGCCACGAACGTCTTGATGACGTATTTCGGCACGAAGGTGAACAGGTGCTCGGTGCGCGAGATGACCAGCCCCTGCATCGGCTCCTCGTGGACCAGGTCGCGGACGATCCACTCGGCGACGTTGTGACCGGCGCCGGTGACGTAGTAGTTGGACCGGCCCAGGCGCACGTTGATCTCGAAGAAGCGGAACGATCCGTCGCGCGGGTCGTACTTGATGTCGAAGTTCGAGAAGCCGGTGTAGCCGATGTGCTCGAGGAAGCGGGTGGCCTGGTGGACCAACTGGTCCTCGACGGTGGAGATGATCGCGCACGGGTTGCCGATCGCCGAGGGCACGTGCTCCTCGAGCAGGGTGTGCCCGACCGAGCCGAAGCGGACGGCCCCCGACCGGTCCGAGTAGCACGTCAGGACACGCATGTTCGTGTCGTCGCCGGGGATGAACTCCTGGATGAGGAAGGTGTAGTCGTAGCTGCTCCGCGCGAGGTTGTCGAGCATCTGGTCGAGCTCGGCCCGGGAGTGCAGGATGAAGACCTTCTTCTTCCCGGGGAACAGCGCGTAGTGGTAGAGCGCGGAGCTGGCCGGCTTGGCGACGATCGGCCAGCCGAGGTGGTCGATGTCGGGCAGCTCGCGGGTGCGGCAGTCGTAGACGACGGTGCGCGGGTAGGGGATGCCCAGTTCGTCGAGGATGCCGTAGAACTTGTCCTTGAGCACGATGCGGTCGAGCAGTTCGAGGTCGATGTAGGGGATGAGGAAGTAGGGCTGCAGCTCGGCCCGGTGCTCGACGAGCATCCGCACGTACCAGTCGCCGCAGCCGAGCACGACGAGCTTCTTGCCGGCCTCGACCCCGTAGCGGCGGCCGACCTCGACCAGGGCGTCGACGAAGACGTCGTCGCGCTCGAGCCCCTCGACGTAGACGTGCTCGGACAGTGAGCTGGCCTCGATGACCGGCGTGTGGCTCATGTTGACGACCAGCGGACGCACCCGGTAGGCCTCGTAGAAGGTGCGGACCAGCGAGTATGCCGTGATGTCGGCGCCCAGGATGACCGGGCGGAAGTCGTGCTCGATGAAGTCGGTCATCCGTCCCTCTCGCGTTTGCAGCCGTCCCATGATAGGCGCGCCCGGGCGACCCGGCCCGCAGGTCGAGCCGTGCCGGGTCGTCCGGCGGGCTCACCCGCGGCGGTCACCGCGCCCGCAGTCCGGGCAGCCGGCGCAGCACCGGCCCGAGGTAGTCGTCGACCTCGCGGATGCGCATGACCCTGGCCAGCGCGACGTAGAGCCCGCCCATGACGAGCCCGCCGGCCGCCAGCGCGGCGAGCGCCCCGAGCCGGCCCGACCCGGCCGGCGAGGACCAGATCCATGACGCCAGACCCCACGCGGGCAGCGCCGCCAGCGCGGACGCGAGCCCCATCCGCACCCAGGAGCGCACGATGCCGGCCAGGCCCAACTCGCCCACCCGGGCCCGCACCTTGACCATGCCGTAGGCCGCGGCGACGACGTTGCTGACGACCAGGCCGATGGCGATGGTCGCCGCCGTCCACTCCGGCCGCAGCAGCGCGGCGACGCCGGTGACCGCCAGCGCGGTGACGGTCAGCACGACCTGGGCGGTGAACGCCGTGCGGACGTCCTCGAAGGCGTAGAAGACCCGTTGGTTGAGCACGTCGACCCCGAGCGGCAGCACGCCGAGCGCCAGGCAGGCGAGCACCGCTGCGGTGCCGGGGATCTCGGCCGGGTCGCGGGAGCTGAACAGCAGCGTCATGAGCGGCACCGAGAAGACCAGCAGCGCGACCGAGGCCGGCACGGTCAGCGCGGCGGGCACGGTCAGCCCGCGTCGGTAGTCGCGCCGCAGGCCGGCCCAGTCGGCGGCGTGCACCGACGCGGAGATCCGCGGATACATCGCGGTGAAGACCGACAGCGCGATGAGCCCGTGCGGGACGAGGAAGACCAGCAGCGCGTTGGAATAGGAGGCCGTGCCCGCGACGAAGGGCTCGCCGGGGGCCCGCTGCGACTCCGGCCCGGTGGCGTTCCACATGACCTTGGACGCCACCAGATAAGCCACCTGCGAGACCAACAGCGACGCGAACGCCCAGCCGGTGACCCGCGAGGTGGTCGCCAACCCGGTGCCGCGCAGCCCGAAGCGGGGCCGCCACCGGAAACCACTGCGCCACAACGGGATGAGCAGCACCAGTGCCTGCGCCGCGATGGACAGGGTCGCGGTGCCGGCGAACAGCCACACCATCTCCGAGGTCCACCGGCCGAGTTCGACGCTCTGCCCGTGGCGCACCCAGACGACGCCCAGCCCCGCGATGGCCACGACGTTGGCCAGCGCCGGCGCCCACCCGAACATCGCGAACCGCCCGCGCGCGTTGAGCACCTGCCCGAGCAGTCCGAAGAGCGCGTAGCAGAATAGCTGCGGCAGCGTGATGACCGCGAAGAACACCGCGAGGTCGAGCGCCGGCCCGTCGAGCCGGTCGGAGTAGAGCCGCACGAGCGGCCCGGCCGCCAGCGTCGCGACGACGGTCACCGCGAGGAAGATCAGCAGCGCCACGGTGAGCAGCCGGTCCGTGTAGTCCCGACCACCGTCCGCCTGCTCGCCGGCCTTGACCAGTTGCGGGATGAGCACCGAGTTGAGCACGCCGCCCGCGATGACGACGTAGATGATGTTCGGCAGCGTGTTGGCGGTCTGGAAGGCGTTGCCCACCAACGCCATTCCGATGAGGTAGGTGATCAGCGACTGGCGCGCCACGCCGAGCACCCGCGAGGCCATCGACCCCGACGCCATGGCCAGGCTGGAGCGCCGCACGCTGCTCACAGCAGCCCCCGCACCGTGTCGGCCAGCGCTCGCCGGTCGCCCCGGCCCACCCGCGCCTCGACCACCCGCAGCCCCGGCGCGGGGTCGGCGAGTGCGTCGGCGAGCTCGGCCCGGCTGGCCACCGACCGGTGTGCCGTCCGGCTGGCCGCGCACAGCGCCGCCAGGTCCACCCCGTGCGGCGTGGCGAAGACGCGCTCGAACGCGGCGGCATACGCGGGGGCGCCCTGTTCGAGCAGCGCGAAGATGGACCCACCGTCGTCGTTGACGACGACCACGGTGAGGTCCGGGCGCGGCTCGTCCGGCCCGAGCAGGAGCGCCGTCGCGTCGTGCAGGAAGGTCACGTCGCCGACCAGGGCCAGGGCCCGCGGGCCGCCGGACCGGCCGAGGGCGACGCCGATGGCCGTCGACAGGGTCCCGTCGATGCCCGCCAGTCCGCGGTTGCCGACGACGAAGCGGTGCTGCTGCGGCCGGTAGGGCGGCATGAGCAGGTCGAGGTCGCGCACCGGGTTGCTCGACCCGCACACCAGGGTCTGCCCCGGGCCGAGCGCGCGGCCGACGTCCCGGGCCACCTGCAGCGCGTGCAGTTGGGGCAGCGCGTCGACGACCCGGGTCAGCCGGCCGGTCAGCTCGGCGTCGGCCCGCCGCCACGCGGCGAGCCAGTCGGGGTCGGCCGCCCCGGCGATCTCCGGCACCGTCTCGAGCACCCGCGCCCGGCGGCCCGGATCGGTGGCGATGCCGGAGCGCGGCGAGCGCACCGACAACAGCTCGACGTCGTCGCGGGCGAGCAGGCCGGTGACCGGCCGGGACAGGGTGGGGTGGCCGACGACGACCACCCGCTCGATCTGCCGGCCGAGCTCGCCGCCCAGCAGCAGCCGGTATGCCGCGATGGCGGCCCGCCCGGCCCGCGCCCCCGAGGTGGGCTCGGCCAGCAGGGGCAGCGCGGCGCGTTCGGCCAGCACCCGGGCGGCCGGGCCGGCGTCGTCGCCGGCCACGACGACGGTGCGCGGGCCGGCGGGCAGCACCTCGGGCGCGGGGGCGGCGGGCGCCGGGGGAGGGGCGCCGGGCGCGACGGTGTCCCAGCGCGGCATACCGTCCGGCGGCACCAACGGATCGGCGAGCTGCACGTTGAGGTGGCTCGGGCCGGTGCGGCGGGTCGCGGCCTGCGCGGCGGCGACCAGGTCGTCCGCCGACGTGTCGACGGCCAGGTCGACGCACGGCGCGAACCGGCCGAAGATGCCCTCCTGCCAGGTCGTCTGGTTCGCGCCGGTGCCGCGCAGGGCGGCCGGCCGGTCCGCGGTGACGACGACGAGCGGGCGCCCGCAGTGGTGGGCCTCCAGGACCGCGGGCAGCAGGTTGGCCACCGCGGTGCCCGAGGTCGTCACGACGGCGACCGGCCGGCGGGACCCGATGGTCAGCCCGAGCGCGAGGAAGCCGGCGGTGCGCTCGTCGATGCGCACGTGCAGCTGCACGTCCCCGGCCGCGTCGGCGGCATACCCGAGCAGGGCCAGCGGCGCCGACCGGGAGCCGGGCGCGAGCACGACATCGCGCACGCCACCGGCCAGCAGGGACTGCAGCAGCCGCCGCGCGCGCTCGGTCGCGTCCACGGGCTACGACCAGCCGGCGAGCGCGTCGCGCATCGGCAGGAACTTCGCGTCCGCCTCGGCGACCTCGGCCTCCGGGTCGGAGCCAGCGACGATGCCGCACCCGGCGAAGATCCGCAGCTGGCTCCGGTCGCCGTCGTAGCACCCCGAGCGCAGCGCGATGCCCCACTCGCCGTCGCCGGTCGCGTCCATCCAGCCGACCGGCCCGGCATACCGGCCGCGGTCCATGCCTTCGAGCCGCTCGATGAGCCCGAGCGCCACCGCGGTGGGCGTGCCGCCGACGGCGGCTGACGGGTGCAGCGCCGCGGCCAGGGCCAGCGAGCTCGCGTGGTCGCTGGCGACGGCGGTGACGTCGGTGGCCAGGTGCATGACGTTGGGCAGGTGCAGCACGAACGGCGCGTCGGGGACGTTGGTCGACGAGCAGTGCGGGGCGAGCGCCTCGGCGACCGAGCGGACCGCGTACTCGTGCTCCTCGAGGTCCTTGCTCGAGCGGGCCAGCGAGGCGGCGAGGGACAGGTCCTTGGCGTCGTCGCCGGTGCGCCGGATGGTGCCGGCCAGCACCCGCGAGGTGACCAGCCCGCGTTCGCGCCGCACGAGCAGTTCGGGGGTGGCGCCGAGCATCCCGTCGACGGCGAATACCCAGGTGTTCGGGTAGCCGTCGGCCAGTTGGCGCAGCACCCAGCGCGGGTCGATGGGGGCGTCCGCCTGCACCCGCAGGTCGCGGGCCAGCACGACCTTGTCGAGTTCGCCCGCGGAGATCCGCGCGACGGCTTCGGCGACCCGCAGTTCCCACTCGGCCGGGGACAGCGCCCCGTCGGAGAAGCGCACGTCGACCGGCGCCTCGGGCGGCGGGGCGGGGCGGGGGTCCAGCACGGCCAGCTCGTCGACCCCGGTGGTGGTCACCCACCAGCGGCCGGCTCGGTGCCCGACGACGACGGCGGGCACGACGAACGCCGCCTGCTCGCGGGACCGGTCCGCGAACGGCAGGGTGCCGAAGCACACCAGCCCACCACCGGGCAGGCCGACCTCGTCGCGCACCGCCGCGGCGGAGACGGTATGCCGCCACCACCGTTCCGCGGCCGCGAACCGGCTCGGCCCGTGCGCGGCGAAGCCGGCGGCGCGCCCCCAGCCGACCAGGCCCTCGCCGTGCCGCACCCAGGACACCACCTCGCCGGGCTCGACGGTCTGGGGCAGCAGGGCCAGCAGCGGCCCGGGGTCGGCGATCTCGACGGTGCGCGCGACCAGCGGCGCCTCGGCGTGCGTGGGCGCCGTGACCCGAGCCGCGGCGGCCGTCGGCTCTCCCGGGAAAGTGGGCATCCCGCCCATGTTACGGCCGCGTGGGTGCCTGCCGGCAGCAGCCCGGGGTCGCGGCGCCGCGATCGACCACCGCGACCTGGTGCTCACCCAGGCCGAGAAGGCCCGCGGCCACAGCCTGATGACCTGCTGCTCACGCGCCACCGGCGACCGGATCAGCCTGCGCCTCTAGGCGGCGATGACGATCAGCGCGGGCGGGCGGCATACCGGGCGCTCGTGGGTGCGAGGATGGGCCGCATGATCCGCGCCGACCTGGCCAAGCAGCCGGAGCAGGTGTCGCAGATGTTCGACACCGTCGCCGACGGCTACGACCGCACCAACGACGCGATGACCTTCGGGCTGGCGCGCCGGTGGCGGCGCGCCGCGGTCGCCGCCGTCGACGCGCACCGGGGGCAGCGGGTCCTGGACATCGGGGCCGGCACCGGCACCAGCGCCGAGCCGTTCGCCGACGCGGGCGTCGAGGTCGTCGCGGCGGACTTCTCGCCGGGGATGCTGCGCGTCGGCAAGCGCCGCCGGCCCGACATGGACTTCGTGCGGGCCGACGCGATGCGGCTGCCGTTCCGCGACGACACGTTCGACGCGGTGACGATGAGTTTCGCGCTGCGCAACGTCGTGGAGGTGGACGTCAGCCTGCGCGAGTTCCTCCGGGTGACCCGGCCCGGGGGCCGCATCGTCGTCCTCGAAGTGAGCCACCCCGCCCTGCCCGTGCTCCGGCAGGGCCACGCGCTCTACGTCGACCACCTCATGCCCCGGCTGGCCGCGCTGACCGGCACCAACCGCGAGTCCTACCGCTACCTGGCCGAGTCCACCCGCGCCTGGCCCGAGCCTGGCGAGCTCGCCGCCCGCTTCACCGCGGCGGGCTGGACCGACGTGCAGTGGCGGCCCCTCAGCGCCGGCATCGTCGCGATCCACCGCGCCACCAAACCGGCCTGACCAGCCGCGCCAGCCCGACCCACCAGGCCCGACCCACCGGGCCCGACCCACCGGGCCCGACCCACCGGGCCCGATGACCTGACCGGCGCCGGGCTCACCGGCGCCCGTGCTCGCCGAACCACCGGGCCAGGCGGCCGGCTCGCGCGAGCGCGCGCAGCCGCGCCTCGGTCGCCTCCACCTGGTCGCTGGCCACGGCGATGACGAGCCGGTCCCCGGTCCGCAGCCGCTCCTCCGGACCCGGGACCAGCACCGTGTCGTCCCGCACGACCAGCGAGACGACGGCCCCGCGCGGCAGGGTGACCTCGAGCAGCGTCAGCCCGGCCAGCCGGCTGCCCGCGGTGATCTCCAACTGCACCAACGACGCCCGGGCATCCGCGAGCGGTGCCGACTCGATCGGCATGTCGAGCAGCAGCCCACGGTCGAGCACCCCGGTGAGCCGGGCGGCCAGCGGCAGCAGCGGCCCCTGGGCCAGGGTGAAGACGATGACGAGCAGGAAGACGGTGTCGAAGATCCGCTCCGCCGAAGGTAGCCCGGCGGTCATCGGGATGGTCGCCAGCACGATCGGCACCGCCCCCCGCAGGCCCGCCCAGGACACGAAGACCTGTTCGCGCAGCGGCATCCGGAACGGCAGGCTGCACACCAGCACCGACACCGGACGGGCGATGAAGGTCAGCGCCGACCCCACGACCAGGGCCGGCACCACGGCATCGGGCAGCCGGGCCGGGCTGGCCAACAGCCCGAGCATGACGAACAGCCCGATCTGGGCCAGCCAGGCCATCGCCTCGGTGAATCCCTCGGTGACCTGCCGGTGCGGCAGCGTCGCGTTGCCCAGCCAGAGCCCGGCCACGTAGCAGGCCAGCAGCCCGGACGCGCCGAGCAGCCCGGCGGTCGAGAACGCGGTCATCGCGATCGCCAGGGTCGCCAGCGGGTACAGCCCCGACGCGGGCAGGGCGCTGCGGGCCAGCAGCCACCGGCCGACCACCGCGACGAGCAGGCCGGCAACCGCCCCGACCAGGAGTTGCCAGACGCCGACCAGGACCATGCCGCTGGGCGAGGCCGACTGCCAGGCGTCCGAGGCGATGACCATGACCAGCACGATGACCGGAGGGTCGTTGAACCCCGACTCGGCCTCCAGCAGGAACCGCGTGCGACGCTGCACCGGCAGCCGGCGCATGATCGAGAAGACCGCGGCCGCGTCGGTCGACGAGGCGACCGACCCCAGCAGCAGCGAGGTCCGCAGGTCGGTGTCCAGGGCCAGGTGCACCAGCCCCGCCGTCACCGAGACGCTGACCATGACACCGACGGTGGCCAGCACCCCGGCATGGGTCACCACCGGACGCAACTCCGACCAGCGGGTGCTCAACCCGCCCTCGGTGAGGATCACCGCGAGCAGCAGCGTGCCGACCAACTCGGCCAGCGCCGCGTCGCTGAAGTTCACGCCCAGGCCCGACTCGCCGACCGCGAGGCCGAGGAACAGGTAGAGCAACAGGCTGGGCATCCCGATCCGATAGGCCGCCCGCACCGCGAGGACCCCGACGACCAGCAGGGCCGCGACCGCCAGCACGACGACGTAGAGCTGCTGCGGGCTCATCGCGACACCCCGGGAAGCTCCGTCGGCTGCATCTTCGCGCCACCTCCGTGCACCCGTGCGCCCGACGGCGTGCCGGGGGCGCCGAGGCAGGGACCGGCGAGTCGGTCCGGAGCGCCCGGTCGGGACGCCGATCCGGCCACCCTAGTGGCCCGACCGGACCCCGGGCGGCCGCCTCGCCGTGCCCTAGACTGACCGCCGGTTTGTGCAATCCTTCACAAGGCCCCCCAACGACCGTGCGAGGACCCGTGACCGCCAGCGAGCTCACCGCCGACGTGTGCGTCGTCGGTGCCGGGCCCGGCGGCAGCGCGACCGCCGCCTACCTGGCCCAGCACGGCCTGGACGTCGTGCTGCTGGAGAAGGCCAGCTTCCCCCGCGACAAGATCTGCGGCGATGGGCTGACCCCCCGGGCGGTCAAGGAGCTCATCTCGCTGGGCGTCGACACCACCGGCTGGCAGCGCACCCGGGGCCTGCGGATCCACGGCGGCGGGCACCACCTGCTGCTCGACTGGCCGAGCACCGCGAGCTTCCCCCCGTTCGGGCTGGTGCGCACCCGCCGCGAACTCGACCAGGCGCTGGCCCGCCACGCCCAGGCCCGCGGGGCGCACCTGCTCGAGGCGACCAGCGTCACCGAGCCGCTGCGCGACTCCACCGGCCGGGTATGCGGCGTGGTCGCCGACCGCCGCGACGAGCGCGGCCGGCCGACCGGCCAGACCCTCACCGTCCGGTCGCAGGTCGTCGTCGCCGCCGACGGGGTCTCCTCCCGGCTGGCCACCGCGCTCGGGCGCGAGAAGCGCGAGGACCGGGTCATGGGGGTCGCCGTGCGGGCCTACTACCGCACCCCCCGCCGGGACGACTACCTGGTCAGCCATCTCGAACTGTGGACCACCGACGCCAGCGGCCAGCGGCTGCTCATGCCCGGCTACGGCTGGTTGTTCCCGCTGGAGGACGGCCGGGCCAACGTCGGCCTGGGCATCCTGGACACCTCCAAGGCCTTCGGCCAGACCGATTACAAGGACGTCATGCGCCGGTGGGTCGACTCGATCGAGCCCGAATGGCACCTGGAGCACGACACCGCGGCCGGCCCGATCCGCGGCGCCGCCCTGCCGATGGGTTTCAACCGCACCCCCATGTATGCCGCCGGGCTGGCGCTCGTCGGCGACGCCGCCGGGATGGTCAACCCGTTCAACGGCGAGGGCATCGACTACGCGCTGCAGGCCGGGCGGGTCGGCGCCGAGGTCATCGCCCAGGCGCTGGCCCGCGATGGTGACGCAGTTCGTGAACGGGCACTAGCGGCATACCCGCGGATCATGAAGGATCAGCTCGGCGGCTACTTCACCCTGGGCCGCTGGTTCGCCCGCGCGATCGGCCACCCCGACGTCATGCGGCTGGCGACCCGCTACGGATTGCCGCGCACCACCCTCATGCGCTTCCTGCTCAAGATCATGGCCAACCTGCCCGAGGAGCGCGGCGGCCGGATCGACGACCGGATCATGCAGGCGATGACCAGGCTGGCCCCCGATGCCTGACCGGCCTACCTCGGCCCGGGCGGGCATCCCCCTAGGATGGGCAGCGGCGCCGGACCACGACCGAAAGGGGAGCGACGGATGACCGATTCCTACGTTCCGCTGCTGTTCATGCTGGGCCTGGGAGCGGCCTTCGCGCTGCTGTCGGTCGGGATGTCGCTGGTGGTCGGTCCGCGGCGCTACAACCGGGCCAAGCTCGAGGCCTACGAGTGCGGCATCCAACCCACGCCGGCGGCGGCCGGCGGCGGCCGGGTGCCGATCAAGTACTACCTGACCGCCATGCTGTTCATCATCTTCGACGTCGAGGCGATCTTCCTCTACCCGTTCGCGGTCGGCTTCAACAAGCTCGGGCTGCTCGCCCTGGTCGAGATGATCCTGTTCATCGTCACCGTCTTCGTCGCCTACGCCTACGTCTGGCGTCGGGGCGGCCTCGAGTGGGACTGAGGAAGTCATGGGTCTGGAAGAGAAGCTCCCGTCGGGCATCCTGCTCTCGACGGTCGAGGGCCTGGCCGGCTACATGCGCAAGGCCTCGATGTGGCA